>JAFKFQ010000111.1 GCA_017308215.1 bacterium
CGAGCCCGACCCCGCCGCCGTCGGCGAGGTGGCGGCCGAGGTACAGGTCGAACAGCCCGCCGTGGACGTCCCCGGAGTCGCCGGGGAACAGCCCCTCTTCCAGCGACTGGCGCATCTCCTTGAGCACCATCGCCAGGAAGGTGGCCTCGAACTCCCGGGCCGTCTCGCGGACCTTCGTCTCCCGCCCGCCCTGAACCGTAGCACCCGTTCCGCCCGCCGGCGCGGGCCGGACCGTCAACCCGGGCGAGAACAATTGCGCCCCGATCATGAGTTTCATCCCCCGGTCTGAAATCGGGCCGCGCCGCCGCTACGCCCGCGGCTTCCAGGCGCCGTCCGGCGTGCCGTAGACGCGGCTCTGCGCCAGCGCGACGAGCGCGTCGGCGTCGCCGTCCGCCTTGCCGGCCCGGGCGAGCCACAGCTTCGCGCACCGCGACCAGTCGTCCGCCGTGAGGACGCCGTTCGGCGTGTACAGGGCGTTCGGCGCGCCGTTCAGCGACCCGTACCGGATCGGCCCGTTGGCGGCGACGATCTCGTCAAGTAGACCGGTCACGTCGGCGTCGGTGAGCGTCATGCGGACCTCGATCAGATGATGACCAGTTCGGCGTGGAGCGCGCCGGCCTGCTTGAGCGCCTGGAAGATGGCGATGAGGTCGCGCGGCGTGACGCCCAGCGCGTTCAGCGCCCGCGCCACCTCGGCGACCGTTGCCGACTGCGGCACCACGATCAGCCGCCGCCGCTCCTCCGTCGCCGAGATGTTCGGCACCGGCACCACCGCCGTGTTCCCGCCGGCGAGCGGGTTCGGCTGCGAGATCACCGGGTTCACCGACACCCCGATGTACAGGTTCCCGTGCGACACCGCCGTCGTGGCGATGGCGACGTTCTCCCCCGCCACCACCGTGCCGGTCCGCTCGTTGATGACGATCCGCGCCGGTATGTCCGGTCGCACCTCGATCAGCCCGATCTCGGCGACCTGCTGGGTCGGCGACTTCGTCGGGTCGGGCGGGAGGCAGACCTCCACCGCCCCGGCGTCGAGCGGGGTGGCGGCGCCGGGAACCTTGACATTGATCTCACGGGCAATCATCCGGGCGGTGTTGAAGTCCGGGTCCTTCAGCAGCAGTTGTACCTTGCCGTGGTGCATCAGTTGACCGGGTGCTTCCTTCTCGATGATCGCCCCGCCCGGCACCCGGCCGACGTTCAGGTGGTTCTTCTGTATGCCCGAGGCGAGTACGGTCGCGGAGAACCCGCCGACCGACACCGGCCCCTGCGCGACCGCGTACACCTGCCCGTCGGCCCCGCGGAGCGGGGTGAGCATGAGCGTGCCGCCCTGGAGGCTGCGGGCGTCGTCCACGGCGGACACGGTCACGTCGATCCGGCTGCCGTTCCGCGAGAACGGGCCGATCTCGGCGACGACCATGACGGCCGAGATGTTGGTGGACCGGAACACCGACTCGGACGGCTGCTGGCTGAAGATATTGGTGCTGACGCCCATCCGCTGGAACATGTCCACCGCGACCTGCTGGGTGAACGTGCTGCGGCCGCCGGTCTGGTCGAGGCCGGCGACGAGGCCGAACCCGAACAGCTGGTTGTTTCGGGCGCCGGCCACGTCGGTGATGTCCTTGATGCGCACCTGCGCGACCGCCGGGACGGCGAGCGCGAGGACGGCGGCGACGGCGACGAGCGGGCGGAGCATGTGCGGGGCCTCCGTGGGAGTCACACTCGGTCGGGCGGATTCGCCCCGGCCCCGGGGTGCCGCGGGCCGAAGCCCGCGGCTACCGGAGTGGCGTGGTAGCCGCGGGCTTCGGCCCGCGGCACCCGCCGGGGCGGGTTCAGACCGGCCGATGACGCACTGCTTGGTGAACCGCGTCGCCGGGCCGCGGCCGAGGTAGCTCACCCGGAAGTTCGCCACGAGCCCGGACGGCACGATGTTCCCCACCGCCACGTCCTGTTGGCGCACCACGCCGGTGACGCGCAGCACCCGCTCCTCGCCCTGCACCACCCGGCTGCGGTAGCCCTCGACCACCAGGTTCCCGTTCGGCATCATGTCCACCACCGTCACCGCCAACTGGTCGGTGAACGTGCGGTTCGTGTTCAGGGTCGCCGACCCGTTGAACGACCGGGCCGTCGTCTCGGACGGGAAGTTCAGCACCGTCCCCGTCGCCGGGGTGCCGCCCCCGCCGCCCGTCCCGCCGGCGACCGCGGTGCCGGTGCCGAAGAACGTCACCGACCCGCTCCCGCTGGTCGCGCGGTTCAGCGTCCGCGTGTCCTGCTCGGCGGCGATCGTCGTCTCGGTGACGATGACGGTGAGCACGTCGCCGATCGCCCGGGCACGGTTGTCCTGGAACAGAAAGGCGTAGCGCGGGTCGCGGCGCTCCCAGATCGAGTCCGCCTTCCCGACCGTCGCCCCGGCCGCGACCGCCGCCAGCCCGGCCATCGCCCATCGCCACCGGCTCATGGCGTCTCCCCGAGTTCGATGTCCACCCGCCCCGGCCCGGTCACCCGGGCGCGGAGCACCTTCCGCGAATCCACGTTCTCGACCCGGATCACCTCGCCGACCCGGCCGTCCTGGTGGCTCTCGCCGGCCGCCGTCACCACCAGCGCCCCGACCCGCGCCGTCATCGTCACCCGCTGCCGGGCGCGCACCACCGGCGGCCCGGTGGGGGCGGGCGGGGGCGCGGTGGCCGGCGGCGTGGCCCCCGGGACGGGCGGCAGCGCCGCGGGCGGCTGCGGGGCGCCCGGCTGAACGTCGAACTGCACGGCGAACGCGAGCAACTGCTCGCCGCCCGCCGACAGCGTCACGTCCATCTGCACCCGCCCCGGCCGCATGACTGGCGCGTGCGGCCGGGCCACGACCACCAGCTTCTCCGCGGCGGGAATCTCGGGCAGCCGCACGACCACGGGCGCGACGAGCTCGGCCGTCGCGCCGGCCATCGACGGCGGCAGCTTGCGCAGCAGCTCCTCGCGCGCCGCGGGCACGACCTCGTCGGGCGCCACCGGCCGGCGGTCGACCGCCACCGCGGTCCGCTCGGCGCCGGTGACCGCGGCGGTCGCGCCGGCGAGCTTCAGGCGGAACTCGATGGCGCGCTTCGTCAGCGTCACCCCGGCGTCGCGGCTCTTGACCTCGGCGAGGTCGAGCGCGGCCACGCGGGCGCGCTCGGCCGGCGTACCGCCGGTGACGCGGGCCACGTCGCCGACCGTCACGAGGCTGGTGCGCGCCGCGGCCTGCGCGGGCAGGTCCACGACCAGCGGGTCGTCGGCCCGCGCGGCGGGGCACGCGAGCAGGAGCAGCGCGGCGGCGATTCGCCGGGTCATGCGCGTCCTCACCGGATGAGTTCGGTCGTGGCGGACAGCATGTTGTCGGCCGTCCGCACCGACCGGGTGTTGAATTCGTAGGCCCGCTGCGCGGTGATGAGCCCGACGAGCTCGGTCACCACGTCCACGTTCGACCGCTCCAGAAACCCCTGCTGCACCAGCCCGACGCCGTTCTGCCCCGGCGTCGCCGTGACCGGCGCCCCGGACGACGGCGTCTCGGCGAACAGGTTCCGCCCCTGGGCGCTGAGGCCGGCGGCGTTCTGGAAGCGGACGAGCGTAAGCTGCCCGAGCTGGATCGGCGCGTTGGCCGCGCCGGCGGTCGTCGCCGTGATCGTGCCGTCCGCCCCGATGGTGATGTTCAGCGCCTGCTGCGGTACCGTGATCTGCGGGTTGATGAGGAACCCGTCGGGCGTCACTAGGCTGCCGGTGGCGTTCACCCGCAGCGCGCCGTCGCGGGTGAACCGCGCCTCGCCGCTCGGCAGCGTGACCTGGAAGAACCCGTCGCCCTCGATCGCCACGTCGAACGGGTTCTGGGTGTTGACCAGCGCCCCCTGGGTGAAGGTCTTGGCGATCCCGGACACCCGCGACCCGCTGCCGATCTGCAGGCCGGTCGGGAGCGTGAGCCCCTGCGCCGCCTGCGCCCCCGGGCTCTGCGCGTCGACGTAGATCAGATCCTGGAACGACGCCTCGCCCCTCTTGAACCCGTTCGTGTTGACGTTGGCGAGGTTGTTCGCGGTGTTGTCGATGGCCGTGCTCTGGGTGCTCATCCCGGTCGAGGCGGTGTACAGCGCGCGGATCATGCTCGGGCCTCGGGTTAGGTCTGCGGCCGGGTGTTCAACTGGATCGACTCGCCGATCGCCCGCAGCGCCCGCTGCGCGGCCTCGAAGTAGCGGGCCGTCTCGATCATCTTCACCATCGACTCGGCCGGCTCGGTGTTCGACCCCTCGCGCCAGCCCTGGAGGATGCGCCCCTCCGTCTGCACCGGCCCCGCCGCCGGCGGCGCGGTGTAGAGCGTCGGCCCGGCGGCCGTGAGCTGGCGGACGTCGTTGAAGCGGGTGGGGCGAATGTTCCCGGCCGGCTCGCCGTCGGCGGTCACCGACCCGTCGGACGCGACCACGATCCGGACCGACCCCGGCGGGATGGTGATCGGGCCGTCCTCGCCCAAGAGTGGATAACCGCCGCTGGCGGTGACGAGCTCGCCGTCGGGGGTGAGGCGGAAGGTGCCGTTGCGGGTGTACAGCGGGCCGTTCGGGCCGCGGACGGTGAAGAACTGGCCGGGCTCGCCGAGCGCCAGGTCGAACGGGGCGTCGGTCTGCCGGAGCGGGCCGGGGCGGAAGTCGTGGTAGACGCCGGTGAGGGCTGTGCCCGTCAGATCACCGGTCGGGTCTTGCGCGCGGCCGAGGACGCGGTCGAACGTCTCGGACACCAGGCCGCGGTTGCGGTGGCCCGGGGTGGACGAGTGGGCGAGGTTGTGGGCGGTGACGTCCTGGATTTCGGTGGCCGACTGGAGGCCGGAGGCGGCGCCATACAGCCCGCGGATCATGACGGCGGCTCCGGTCGGGAGGGTCGTATCGCCGGTAGTATCGACCGCCCCGGGGTGCCGCGCTCACTCCGACCGCGCGAACCGTGACGGCCCGCAAACTCGACCCAGTGTGACACGACGAGCCGCGGGCTCACGCCCGCCGCCCGCCCGTCAGGCCGTCGCCAGCACCATCTGCGACCCGGCCGTCGTGCGAACCTGCCCGGACCGCTCGAAGGCGTTGGCCGCCTCCCGCACGCCCTCGAACCCCTCGCGGAGCGTCGTCAGCACCTTGCGGGCGTTGCGGATGCCTTCCGCCCGCGGCGTGCGGAGCTCGTTCGCCACGAACTCGTACAGCCGGAGCAGGTTCGTGCCCATCTCCTCGTTCGCCTCCAGCCGCACGCCGGAGGCCAGCTCGCCGATCGTGAGCTGGACCTTGGCGAGCTGGCCGACGGCGGCGGGCGCGTCGCCGACGGCCAGCGACTTCTCGGCCCGGGTGAGGCGCTCCAGTGCCTTGTCGTAAAGGGCGAGGACGAGGTCGATCCGGGTGATCCCGGCGGCCTGTTCCTGGCGGCGGTAGGTGGCGTAGGGGTTCATGGTCGTGCGTCAGCGGGTGGTCGTGGGGATGAGGGACGTCAGCTGGCTCTGGACGCCCTTGAGGTTGTTCACCGCCTGCTCCATGGCGGCGAACTGGAGTGTCAATTGGTCCGTTTTTTCCTGCAAGAGGGCGTTCTGCTTGTCGATCGACTTGCTGATGTCGTCGATGCTCTTCTGGTAGGTGTCGGTGACGGTCTTCAGCCGGCCGTGGGCGGTGTCCAGGTACTTACCCAGGACCGAGCTCAGGCGGCTGGCGAGACCCTGGTTCACCGTCACGTTCGCGGTCCCCGGGCCGGTCAGCGTGGCCCGGACGAGCAGCCCCTCGGTGTTCGCGTTCCCGGACTTCCCGGTCAGGAGCTGGCCCGACCCCGTCGCGGCCTCGGTCTTCCCGTCCACGGTGAACGACCCGACCACGTCCGTCCCGGTGGCCGTCTCGGTCCCGGCGAACCCGAGGTCGGCGAGGGCGGTGCCCCCGGTGACCGCCACGGACGACGCCGACCCGTACTGCTGGGAGGTGATCTGGAACTTGCCGTTCGGGTCGAGCCCGACGGCCACCTGGCTCCCCTTCAGGGCGTCGTTCGAGTTGATCTGCTGCTGGAGGACCGTCACCAGCTCGGACGGCGTGTACGTGCCCGACGGGATGGTGATGCCGCTGGAGCTCATCCCGTTCAGCTTCATCAGCAGGGCGTTGTTGGCCGGCGAGATCACGATCGCCCCGGCGGGCGGGCCGGTGGCGATGACCGTCGCCCGGGTGGCCGGGGTGGTCACGTTCACCTGGTAGGGCGTGGCCACGGTCGGCTTCGTCTTGTCCGACCCGGCCACGAACCCGATCCCGGGGTTGTCCGACGTGCCGGACAGGGCGAACAGCTTCTTCAGGTCGGCGACGGTGGCGCCGCCCGACCCACTCAGCGCCGCCCCGAGCTTCGCCGTGTCGAGCGCCAGCGTGCCGTCGTCCTTGAACGACAGCCCGGCCGACGACATCCGGTTGGCCGAGCCGGTCGCCCCGGGGATGACCGTGTTGAGGGCGGCGGCGAGGTCGTTCTTGAGGGCGGCCGCGTCCGGGTTCCCGAGCAGGATCCCGGCCGTCTGCGTCTTGGTGTCGAACGTCGACTGGTCGTTGATGAACCCGACCGCGGCGTTGTACGAGTCCACGAAGTCCTGCACCGCCTTCGTCACCCCGTCGGTGTCGTTCGTGACGGTGAGCGTGACCGGCTTGGTCGCGTCGGCCTTCAGGAGGTTCAGGCTCACCCCGGGGATGAGGCCGTTCACCTGGTTGGTGGCGCTGTTGACCGTGATCGCCCCGGGGCCGGACCCGAGCTTGACGGTGGCGTCGCTCGCGGCCTGGACCACCTTGTTCGTCGGGTCGACGTCGGCGCCGGTGCCGGTCGTCAGGTTGTTGGTGACGGTGATGGCGTTCGCCGCACCCGTCTTGGTCGAGCTGAGCATCAGCCGGTACGGGGTGGCGGACCCGTCGTTGATGACGGACGCCCGCACGTCGCCGCCGGCGGCGTTGATCGAGTCGGCGAGCCCCTGGAGGGTGTTGTTCCGGCCGTCCACGGTGACGGTGGTGGCCGTCCCGGTGCCGACCTGGATCGAGATCGTGCCCTGTTTGATCTGGGCGTTCGGGTCGGCGAAGCCCTGCGACGCCACCTGCTGGGCCTGGGCGAGGTTCGTCACGGTCAGGCTGTACGTGCCCGGGGAGGCGGCGGTGCCGGCGGCGGTCGTGACGGCGGTCGGGTCGGACGAGGTGGCCTTGCGGGCGTCGAACGCCCCGCCGGCCGCCTTGGCGAGGCTGCCGGCCTTCGACTGGAGGTCGAACAGCTTCGACTGGAGGGCGACGAAGACGGTCTGCTTCGTCGCGATGTCGGTCTGCCGGGCGGTCAGGGTGTCGATCCGGCTCTGGTTGATCTTGGTCAGCCCGTCGATCACCTTCGTGGTGTCGATCCCGGTCGAGAGGCCGGCGAAGTTCAGCCCGTTCGAGTTCACGCCGCCGACGGCCACGGTCGCCTCCGGGTCCGGGTACAGGGGTCCTGACCCCTCAATGATCGACGGCCGGGCGGAAAAGTTGCCCGGCCGGGAACGCGAAAAGCCCGGGGGCGACCGCCCCGGGCTTTGTGGGCGGCCCGGGCCGCTTAGCCGCGGAGCAGCTGGGCGACCATCTGGGTCATCTGGTTGGCGTTCCCGAGCACCGTGGACCCGGCCTGCATCTGGGTCTGGAGCTTCGTGTAGTTGGCGATCTCGCTGGCGAAGTCGGTGTCGCGGATGACCGACTCGGCGGCCGTCGTGTTCTCCAGCGTGGTGCGGAGGTTGTTCGCGGTGGACTGGAGGGTGTTCGCCTGGAACGCCCCGAGCTTGCCGCGGAAGTTGGACACGTCCGAGATCGCCTTGTCGATCAGACCGAGGGCGGTCTGGGAGTTGGCCGCGCTGGACACGTCCGCGTCCTTCAGGAAGTTCCCCCCGACGCTCCCGATCGCGTCGGTCGTCATCCGCTGGAAGTCCACCGAGGCGGTCTGGTTGGCGTTCGCCCCGATCTGGAACGTGAAGCCCTCGTTCTTCGTGGCGGTGATCGCCCCGGCCGCGTTCGCGGCCCCGTCCAGGGTCAGCGACAGGCCCGACAGCTCGCCGGCGAAGCTGAGGACGTTGCCGTTCCCGGTCGTGGTGACCGTGTTCCCGTCGCTGTCGGCGTAGGTGGCCACCGCGTCGGTGTTGGTGGTCGTGCCGGCGGACAGGCCGGCGGCGGTCAGGGTGGCGGCGGTCCCGCCGACGGTGATGTCGCTGGTGAAGTCGGTGGCCGCCAGCTTCAGGGTGCCGCTGTCGTTCGACGCCACGATGTTGCTGACCCCGGCGTCCTTGAACGCCGCGTTGATCTTGCCGACGATGCTGTCCACCGTGTCCCCGGCGGCCAGGTTGACGGACGCGGCCTTGTTCCCGTCCCCGATGGTGAGCGAGCCGGCGTCGGCGGCGACCAGCGTCGCGGCCGGGAGCGCCCCGCCTGCCACCGTCGCCTTCGCGGCGGCGGTCGTCACGGTCACCGTGTACCCGCCGGTCTTGTCGATCGGGCCGGTCGCGGCGCCGCTGAAGCTCGCCCCGGCGACCGTGGTGCTGAGCGACTTCGAGGTGCCGGTCCCGTCCAGCAGCTTCTTGCCGTTGAACTCGGTGCTGGTGGCGATCTTGTCGATCGTGCCCAGGATGTTCGTCAGCTCGGCCTGGTTGGCGGCGAACGCGTTGGCGTCGTTGACGCCGGCGTTGGCCGAGTCGAGGGCCAGGCTGCGGGCCTTGTTCAGCAGGCTGTTCATCTCGTTCAGCGCGCCCTCACCGGTCTGGACCAGCGAGACGGCCTTGTTCGTGTTGTCCAGGGCCGTCTTCAGGCCCGAGATCTGCGCCCGCATCTTCTCGCTGATGACCAGGGCCGCCGGGCCGTCCGCCCCGCGGTTCACCTTCAGGCCGGTCGACAGCTTCTCGAGCGAGCTGCTGAGCATGCTGTTCGTCTTGCCCAGGTTGTTCTGAGCCGTCAGCGAGGCCACGTTGTTGTTGATCGCGAGTCCCATCGTCCCGTCTCCCGTTGCAGAGGTCTTGGTGGTTTGTTGGTTTCCCCGACGCAACGGTTATCGACCCCCCCTCCCGGAAATTTGCCCGGACTTCCCCGACCCGCGGCGCGCCGCCGGCGCCGCCGCTTGGAACCACGACCGACCCCGGTGTGGCCGCCGACCCGCCGGCCGTCGGGTCGCGAGCCTGGCGGGACCGGCCCCGCCGGCCGCGGTGGCCGCGGAACACCGCCGCCGAGCCCGTTCAGCCCGGCGCTGAGGTTTCGACGGATCCCCGGTTTAGCCTTTGTTGGGGGCAATTTTCCCGCCTCAGACACGATGACAACGGAGGCCGGTTTGGCGCGTCGTGTCACGTCACCGGACCGCGGGAGAGCCCCATGGCAACCTTTCGAGCGCTGGTGATCGACGATTCGCGGGTGATGCGGACGATGGTGATGAAGGCGCTGGGCGCCGCCCGGCTCGGGCAGTTCGAGTTCACCGAGGCGGCGGACGGGGTCGAGGCCCTGGCCAAGTTCGACCCGGCGAAGATCGACATCTGCTTCGTCGACTGGAACATGCCGAACATGACCGGGCTGGAGTTCGTGAAGCGGGCCCGGGCGCGGGGCGACAGCGACCGCGTCCCGATGGTGATGGTCACCAGCGAACAGGCCGTCGGGAAGATCGACGAGGCGCTGTCCGAGGCCGGCGCGGACACCTACATCTGCAAGCCGTTCACGCCGGAAGTGTTCCAGATCAAGCTGGAGAAGATCATGAGCAAGCTGGAGGCCGCCCAGCAGGCGCCCGCGGCCGCCGGCGGGTTCTTCTCGGGCCTGTTCAGCTAACCCCACCCCACCCCACGCCCGAGGTCTCGAGCCGTGATGCAGGCAACCCCGACCGCCCCAACGACGTTCCCGGCCCCGGTCGTGGCCGCCGTCCGGGGGGCGACCCTTGAGTTCTTCGCGTCGTCCTGTAAGGTCGAGGCGGCCGAGCGGCCCGCCCCGCCGGCGGACGAGCAGCCCGCCCCGGCGGTGATGGCGGTCATGTCCTTCTTCGGCGACCCGGTGTGGTCGTTCGCCCTGGTCCTTCCGGAGCCGACCGCGGTGGCCGCGGCCAACGGGTTCGCCGGGTTCGACATCCCGTTCGACAGCCCGGACATGGGCGACATGGTCGGGGAGATGGCGAACGTCATCGCCGGCGACGTGGTCGCTCGGCTCGACCGGGCCCGGATCAAGGTCCAGATGTCGCTCCCGACCGTCGCCCGGGGGCAGGACGTGGAACTCCTCCCGCCGTCCCACACCCAGGAGGTCCGCCTCCACTTCGCCGGCCCGGCCGGCGGGTTGCAACTCCGCCTGTTCCAGGCCGTGGTTAGCGCCCCGCCCGGTTACAAGCCGGGCACTTGATCCCTCGAAGCAAACACCCGGCCCCGGCTGAAGCCGGGGCCGGGTGTTTTTGTGCCCGGTGTGGTGCGGCACTCCGTGCCGCCTCCCGTCGGGTGCTTCTGCGGGCATCCGAAGGCACCAGACGGGAGGCGGCACGGAG
>JAFKFQ010000112.1 GCA_017308215.1 bacterium
CGTCCCGGCTCCCGCTCGCCAGCTGACGCGCCTGCTGGGCCGCGTCCGCGTTCTGGCGCACCGTCGCCGTGATCTCCTCCAGCGTCGACGCCGTCTCCTCCAGGCTCGACGCCTGCTCCTGCGCACCCGACGCGATCTCCTCACTCGCCGACGCCAGCTGACCGCTCGCGTCCGCCAGCTGCTCCGACACCTCACGCACACCCGCCAACGCCGCACGCACGCTGGCCACCGCGGAATTCAGGGCGGCGGCCATCTGGCCGACCGCGTCCGACCCCAGGTCCGGCACCCGGCTGGTGAAGTCGCCGGCCGCCAGGGCGGTCACCGTCACCTGGATCGTGTCCACCTTCCGCCGCAGCTCGGCCGCGTCCCGGGCCTGCTGGTCGGCCGCCGCCCGGTCCTTCTCGGCCTGGGCCCGGTCCCGCTCGGCCTGCTCGGCCGCCCGCCGCCGCTCGGCCTCGGCCGCCTCCCGGTCCTTCTCGGCTTGCGCCGCCTCCGCGTCCTTGGCCGCCTGGAGAGTCCCGATCGCTGTGTTCAGGGCCGCCGCCAGGCGGGCGAGCTCGTCCTTCCCGTCGACCTCGGCCCGCCGGCTCAGGTCGCCCTGGGCCACCCCTTCCAGTACGGCCACGGTCCGCCCGAGCGGGCGCGTGACCGACGCGGTCAAGAGCAGGCCGAGAGCGATCCCGGCGCCGAGCGCGCCAGCGACCACCGTCCAGATGACCGTTTGATTGGATGAATAGAGCGCGGCCGCCTGCTCCGACTCGCCCTTGCCGGTCTCCCGCTGGATCTCCATCAGGCCGCGGAACCCGTCGGTGAGCCGGTCGGCGATCACCAACTCGCGGGTCAGCGCGCGCTCGGCCTCGTCGTACTCCCCGCGATCGATCAGCCCGAGGAACGCCTCGTGCTGCGACTTGAACTCCGCGAGGCCGGCCTGGAGAGACTTGAAGATCGCTGCTTCCTTCTCGACCATCGGCAGCGCACCGTAGGTGGCAAGCGGCTCGTCGATTTCCTGCCAGCCCTTGGCCAAGTACTGGCGCGCGGCCCGCACGGTGGTTTCGTCCTTCCGCCGGGCGGCCAAAAGCAGGGTCCGCTCCGCCCGCTGGACGCGCAGGCTCCCCGCCCGGGCGCTGTCGAGGTTGATGACGGACGGGAGGAGGTTGTCGCTGGCGTTGGCCTGAAGGGTGCGGATGCGGCCCAAGGCATCGAGACCACGATAGCCGACGAACACGGACGCGGCGGCGACCAGGACGAACCCGACGATCAGTCGCGGGCCGACGCGGACGCGGGACAGGAAGGCGAGCGAGCGAGCGAACATGAGAGCGAGTCCTCCGGTGCTGGGTTGTGGGTGGGTCGGACGTCAGGCGGCGGGTCCGCCGTCGGGCGTAGCTCCGACGAGCCGGTCGATGTTCAGGAGGGTGACGAGGCGGTCCCCGGCCCGGGCCATCCCGGTCAGGAACGACGTGTCCACCCCGGCCCCGAGGTCGGGGGTCGGGACGAGCTCGGCCGGGGCAACGTTGAGGACGTCGGACACCGCGTCCACCACCAGCCCGACCACCTTCGGGCCGACGGTGACGACGATGACCACGGTGAACCGGTCGTACTCGGCCCCGGGGAGGCCGAACCGGGTGCGGAGGTCGAGGATCGGCACCACCGTCCCGCGGAGGTTCATCACCCCCTTCACTTCGGGCGGGGTGTTCGGGAGCGGGGTCACCTTCGAGTACCCCTTGATCTCCTGCACCCGCAGGATCTCCACCCCGTAGTCCTCGTCCGCCAGCCGGAACGTCAGGAACTGGCTGCTCTCGCCGGCCGCGTCGCCGCGGGGGTTGGTGGTGGGTCCGTAGCTCACGGTGTACCTCTTGTTTAACGGCCGTTCAGGGCGGGCGTTAATCCGCCCGGTTAGTATCGAGTGACGGTTCGGATGCTTGCATGACGGATGCAAAATCTTCGCGGCTTACCCCGCCGCCCGACTTCCCGTTGGTTCCCGGCCGCACGTCAAAGGCCGTGACGGGAAACGCCGAAGAGGGGAGGGATTCCAACCCCGGAGCGCCGCGGGTCGTACCCGTTCCAGCCTGCCGGCGGCGCTCGCCCTGCTCCCGGGCCGGGCCGGTCAGGCGGCCGGGACCGCCGCGGCGCTGCCGTGCAGCCGGTGGAGGCGGGCCAGGCCGTTCACGTCGAGGATCATCGCCACCCGCCCGTCGCCGAGGATGGTGGCCCCGGCCAGCCCCTCGACCCGCTGGTAGTTGGCGTCCAGACTCTTGACCACCGCCTGCATCTGCCCGAGCAGCTCGTCCACCAGCACCGCGACCCGCTTCCCCTGGTCCTCGACGAGCACCACGAGCCCCCGCCCGGGGTCGGTCTCCGCCCCCGACTGGTTGAGCAGCTGGTACAGCCGCAGCAGCGGCACCACCTCGCCGCGGGCGGTCACCACCTCGCCACGGCCGGCCACGCGGCGGACCGCGTCCGGCTGCGGGCGGAACGACTCGACCACCGACAGGAGGGGGAGGACGTACACCTCGCCCCCGAGCTTGACCATGAGCCCGTCCATGATGGCGAGCGTCAACGGCAGGCGGATGGTGAACGTCGTGCCGCGGCCGAGCCGGGTGTTGATCTGGATGGTGCCCTGGAGGGCCTCGACGTTCCGCCGGACCACGTCCATCCCCACGCCGCGGCCGGACACGTCGGTGACGGCCGCGGCGGTCGAGAACCCGGGCTCGAAGATCAGCGCGTACGCCTCGGCGTCGGTGAGTTTCGCCCCGTCGGGGATGATCCCTTTCTCGACCGCCTTGCGGACGATGCGGTCGCGGTCGAGCCCGCGGCCGTCGTCGGACAGCTCGATGTACACACTCCCGCCCTGGTGGTAGGCCCGCAGCCCCACCCGCCCGGCCGCCGGCTTGCCGGCCGCGACCCGGTCGGCGGCCGGCTCGAGCCCGTGGTCGATGGCGTTCCGCACCATGTGCAGGAGCGGGTCGCCGAGCTGGTCCACCACCGTCTTGTCCAGCTCCGTCTCCTCCCCGTGGACCTCCAGGTCGACCGGCTTGCCCATCTTCTTCGACAGGTCGCGGACGAGGCGGGTGAGCTTCTGGAACGTCCCCTGGAGCGGGACCATGCGGAGCGACAGGCTGAGCTCCTGCAGGTCGCGGGCGATCTTCGCCAGCTCGTCGAGCGTGCGGGGGGCGGTGCCGGTCCGGCGGGCCAGGTCGAGAAGCTCCTCCTGGGCCATCGACTGCGCGATCACCAGCTCGCCGATCGTGTCCACCAGCTTGTCGAGCCGGTCCTTGTCCACCCGGACCGTCTCCTTCTCCGCCGTCCCGCGGCGGGGCTTCGCGCCCCCGGTGGGCGGCGCGGCCGGTGCCGGCGCGGGTGTCTCGGGCGCCGGCGCGGCGGCCGGGGTCGGTGGGGCGGCCACCGAAGCCGCGGGCGGGGCGGTCGGGACCGGGGCGGGAGCCGGGGTCGGTGCGGGCACCGGGTCGGGCGTCGGCCACGGCATGCCGCCGGCGGCCTCGCACGCCTGGCGGAGGGCGGTGACCAGTCCGTGGACGGTCGGGTCGGCCGGCATCGGCCCCTTCCCGGTGGCCCAGTCGCGGGCGTACCCCATGTGCCGCTTGAGCGCGTCCACGCTGGCGAACGCCAGCTCGACGGCCGGGCCGCGGAGCACCACCTTCCCGTCCCGGGCCAGGTTCAGCAGGCTCTCGGCCTCGTGGGCGACCGTCCTCACGTCCTCCAGCCCGAGCATGCTGGCCACCCCCTTGAGCGAGTGGAACGCCCGGTAGATGGCGTTCAGGGCGGCCCGGTCGGTCGGGTCGGAGTCGAGCGCCAGGAGGAACCGGTCGGCCTCCTCCAGGTGCTCGACCGCCTCCCCGCAGAACTCGCTGATCATCACCGCCCGCTCGGCGGACGGGGCGTCCATCGACAGACTGCCGGGCGGCGGCGGGGGCGGCGCCGGGGGCGGAGCTGCGGCCGACGCGGGGGCCGGCTCGACGACCGCCGCGACGGCCGGTTCGACGGTGACCCGGAGGTTGTCCCGGGCGAACGCGAACACCCCCGCCAGCTCGTCCGGCGGGTACGACGACTTCAGCCGGACCGTCCACCCCAGGTAACACTGCTCCGGGTCGAGCTCGGCCAGCGGCGGGAGGCGGCGGGCGTCCAGCTCGGTCCGCACGTCGGTCCCGAGGCCGGCGAGTTCGCGGATCAGCGCGAGCGGGTCGAGCCCGTACCGGAGGGCGTCCGGGAGGGGGTCGATGCGAACCGTGTATTCGACGGGCGGGGGCGGGACCAGCGCCGCCGTGAGCCTGGCGACCAGCGCCGGCACCCCGGCCGGGGCGGGCTCGCCGGCCCGGGCGGCCGCCACCAGCCCGCCCAGTTCGTCCGTCGCCTCGATCAGGAGTTCCAGGGTCCGGCGCGTCAGCCCGGCCGGGCCGGAGCGGGCGATGTCGAGCACGCCCTCCAGGGCGTGGGTCAGGCCGGTCACGTCCGGCAGCCCGACCGCGTCGGCCCCGCCCTTGATCGAGTGGGCGGCGCGGAACGCCGTGGTGAGGGCGTCCGCGTTGGCCGGGTCGGCTTCGAGCAACAGGAGCGTGGCCTCGAGGGCGGCCAGGTGCTCGGCCGCCTCCTCGAAGAACGTCTCGCGGTACTTCGTCAGGTCGATCTTCATGTCCCGTTCCGCACTTACGGGGTGAGCCGGCGAACGACCTGGACCAACCGGTCCGGGTCGAACGGTTTGACCATCCAGCCGGTCGCCCCGGCCGCCCGGCCCTCGTTCTTCCGGTCGTCCCCGGCCTCGGTGGTGAGCACCAGGATCGGGGTGAACCGGAACGCGGGCATCGCCCGGAGGCGGCCGACCAGGGCCATCCCGCCCATGACCGGCATGTTGAAGTCGGTGATGACCAGGTGGACGGTCTGGCCGGTGAGCCGGCGCAGCGCGTCCTCCCCGTTCACCCCCTCGAGGACCGCGTACCCGGCCCCGCGGAGTGTGTCCCCGACCATGCGCCGCATGGTCGGGGAGTCGTCGACGACCAGGACCGTCTTGCTCATCGCCCGCCCCCCACGCCGGCCAGACGGAACACCTCGGCCAGCGGCCCGGCCACCCCGGTGACGTCGCACCGCCGGCCCCGCCCGGTCAGCTCCCGGCCGAGGCACAGGACCACCTGGAGGGCCGCCGGGTCGAGGTACTCGGCCGCGGCGCAGTCGACGGTGACGGCCCCGGTGCGGGCCGCGAGGTCGAGGGCGGCGCGGTGGAGTCCGGCCGCGTCCGCGATCCCGACCCGGCCCCGGAGGACTAGTCGGGCGGCGCCGGGTCGAGCTGGGTCGTCGGCGGCCGTGTACGTGGCTTCGCCCATCGGGACTCCCCGCGTGGCTGGTTCGTGCCGGTCTGGAATCGGCGTTGGCTTGTAGATCGAAGCAAGTCGGGGATTCTTGCCCGACGAAACGTGGTTTCCCACCGGTGGCGTCGCAAGCGAGTGGCGAATCTCGGGTGGGGGCGAATCTCGGGTACGGTACTTCGAGAATGGGAGGGAAAGTCTCGACCCGCTCCGCCGAGCCTACCGATGCCCCCACCCACGGTTCCCGAGCCCACCGCCGCCGAGATCGCTGCCGCCTGGGAGGTGGCGATGGCGGAGGCGGAGCGGGAGGTGGCGGAGCAGGAAGCGGCAGAGCAGGCAGCCGCCGCGGCCGGCATCACCCCCGCCGCCGCGCCGGCGACACCCGCCCCCTCGACCGCCGCGGCTCCGCCCCGGCGCCGGCGGCGGGGGCGGGTGGTGTTCGCGGGCCTCACGCTCGTGGGCACGGGCGTGACCGGCGTGGTCACCTGGAAGGTCTTCGCGCCCGCCCGCCCGGCGGTGACCGCCCCGGCCGACGAGCGCGACCCCCGCCATGCCGACCTCGCGGTCGCGGACACACTCTTGCGAGCCGGCCGGTTCGCCCGGGCGCTCGCCGCCCTTACGACGGCCCCGCCCCCTCCGGGCAAGGACGGGGCGGTCGCGTACCGCTCGGGGCTCTGCTTGGCGGCACTCGGGCGGGTGGGCGAAGCGGACGCCGCGTACCGACGGGCCGGGGAGGCCACGCCACAGACCGCCGCCCGCGACCGGGCGGCGCTCGGCCGCGTGCGGTGCGCCGCGGCGGCCGGGGACCGCGAGGGGGCGGGGCGGTTGCTCGACGCGGTCGTCCTCCGCTCCGGCCGTCCCGACGCCCGGGCCGCGCGGGTTCTTGAGGAGTGTCTGGCCGTCCGCGCCGGGCTGGAGGCGTCCACGTTGACCGCCCCGGCCGCGCCCGCGCCATTCGTACTCGACGCCCCGGCGTGGTTCTCCTTGACCGGCAGCTGGGCGGAGTACCTCGACTGGCTGCCGCCCGACGCACCGGCCACGACCGACGACTCACGCCTGTCGCCCGGGCGGGTCGAGATCACCCGACAGGGCAACGACCCACTGGTCACGGCCCGACTGGCCGACCGGGACGCGGGCGACATTGTCCGAGAGATCGCGGCGGCCGCCGGGCTTGTGGTCCGCGCCCCGGACGGCCTCACGGGGAAGGCGACGGGCGTGGCGTCTTTGGAGGTCCGTGACGCCCCACTGTTGGAGGTCATCGCCGCGCTCACGGGACGCGGCGGCTGGCGGGTCGACGGGGGGCATTTGGTGATCGATACCGTCCGTCCGGCCGCCACGAGTGCCGCCGTCCGGCGGCTACTCGCCGCCGCCCCAGCGCACCCCTACGCCCCGGCGGCACGGCTGCTCCTGGGGAACCTCGATTTCGCAGCGGGGCGGTGGCGGGAGGCCGGTGCGGAGTACACCCGGACCCTGGAGACCCGGCCGACCGAGCGCGTGGTCGTCGCCGCGGAATACAACCTCGCGCTGGCCGAGCTCCGGGCCGGCCGGCCGGCGGTCGCGCGGCAGCGGTTCCTGGACGTGGCCGACCGGGACGTGGGCGGGCGCTGGGGGGCACTCGGGTGGTGGTGGGTCGGACGGGCCTACCTCGACGAGGGGTCGCCCGTTGCCGCCCGGGCCGCGTTCGGGTCCGCCAGCCGCGGCCCCGGCGCGGACGTCACGGCGGCCGCGGCCGTCGGCGCGTGCGTGTGTCACGTCCTGGAAGGGGACGAGGACGCGGCCCGGGCGATCATCCAGGGCTACCGCAGGGCGGGCGGGCGGGCCGATGCGTGGGCGGAGTTCCTTTCCCTGTGGCTCCACCGCGCGGAGCCCGCGGCCGGCGCCCCCACCCGCACCCGGGCGCTGTTTGACCGTGTCGAAGGAGGGCAGTCGCTCGGCCCGGCGGGGGCGGCACTGGCCGCGCGGATGGCCCGTGACCTGGGCGGCGCGGCGCCGCCCAGGTAACAGTCGGACCGGGTGAACCGGATCGGGTGGATTCCTTTCCGTCGGAGCCCGGGGCGTGAGCGACGGGGTGGCGCCCAGTGT
>JAFKFQ010000113.1:0-676 GCA_017308215.1 bacterium
TTCCCCGTGTCCGCCGCGCCGGCGAGAGCGGTCGGGTCGAACCTCCCGCGCCCCTCGGCCGTCCCCGTGCCGGTGCCGGTCAGCGCGACCGGCAGCCGCGTGACCGCGGCGCACCCCGGGCTCGTTCGTAAGCACCAGCCGCAGGCCGCCGGGCTCGCGCAGCGGCACGGTCGCGGTGCCGCCGGTACCGTCCGGGTCGAGGGCGACCGGGAGCGTGTCGGGGAGCCCGCCGGGCGCGTCCGGCCGCCACTCCAGTACCGCCGACGCGGTCGGGCGGGTGAAGCGGAGCCTCACGGCGGCGGTCGAGCCGGCGACGGCGTCGAGGTCGGGGAAGCCGGGGATCATCTGCGCCGGCACGGCGCCGGCGGCGTAGGCGGGCGGTGCGATCTCGACGGCGGTGCCGGGGGCGAGTTCGACCGGGTCGGCGACGCGGACGGCGAACCAGTCGCTCGCCGCCGCCCCGGCCTCGACGCGGTACTCGAAGTCGGTGAGTGCCGGGGGCAGCGCGACCACGACCGCGCCGGTGCCGGGGTCGGCGGCCATGCGGAGGCGCACCTCCGGCTGCCCGGGTCCGGGGCGCCGGACGAGGTCGATCACCGCCGGGAGCGCGGCGTCCGGCGCGGCCGGTTCAAGGTACGCGGAGAGTGTGACCGGGTCGCCGCGGCGGACGACGGCG
>JAFKFQ010000113.1:699-9089 GCA_017308215.1 bacterium
ACCGCGGCGAGCAGCCCGAGCCCGACGCCGGCGCGACTGCGGGCGGCGGTGGGTTCCGGCGGCGGCATGGCGGCAGGGGATGAAGGACGGGGGCGTGCCGGTTCGTCGGAGCCCGGAGCGTGAGCGACGGGGCGTGTGAACCTGTCGTCTCGTATCGGTGAAGCGTGCGCCGGCCGACCCCGTCGCTCACGCTCCGGGCTCCGACGGACACCCGCCACCACCCCAACGCGCCCGCGCCGCGCGTCGTTGGCGGATCCGGGTTCGCCGCCGGCGCGCGGCCTATCCTAAAATACCTCCGTCCGACGGCCCGGGGCAACGCCCGGCCGCGCCCACGCCCAGCGGATTCGCCTCCATGATCTCGCCCGAACGGCGCGCCGCCTTGCAACAGAGCTGGGCAAAACTACTCGAACGGTACCGTGTCCCCGCCGCCGACGCATACCCGGTCTTCGACGTACTGGCCGCGGCGTACTCTGCCCCGGACCGGCACTACCACAACCTCGAACACCTCGCCGAGATGTTCCGCGTCGCCGCCCGGCTCACGTCGATCACCGACGACCCGGGCGCGGTGCAGCTGGCGATCTGGTTCCACGACGCGGTGTACGACCCGCGAGCGGCCGACAACGAGGCCCGCAGCGCCGACCTGGCGGCGACGCTCCTCGGCCCGGTCGGCGTGCCGCGGGCCGAGTTGGAGCGGGTGGACCGGCTGATCCACGCCACCGCCCACCTGCTCGACGACCGCCCGCCCGGCGACCGCGAGACGATGATCCTGCTCGACGCCGACCTGGCGATCCTCGGCGCCGCGCCCGCGCGCTACGCCCGCTACGCGGAGGCCATCCGGCGGGAGTACGCGTGGGTGCCGGAGGCGGACTACCGCGCCGGCCGGGCGAGGGTACTCGACCGCTTCCTGGCACGCCCGCGCGTGTTCTGGACCGACCTGGCGTTCCAGGAAGGTGAACAGCAGGCGCGGGCGAACATGACGGCGGAACGGGCGAGACTGGTCGGCGCGGGGTGACCCGGCGGGCGGCGGTTGGTTGTCGGACGCCCGCGGTACCCGTGGGTGGAACGGCGGCGCGTCGGCGGGGATGTTCGTGCCGGTCGGGTGCCTGCGGTGCGGAAAGCTGTTCCAGGTGGCGCCCGCCGCTGCGGGCACCGACGTGACCTGCCCGTGGTGCCGCGACATCACGCCCGCGCTCCCCATCGCCACCGTACCCCCGTCCGCGCCCCCGCCAGCCCCATCACCGCCGCCCGAACCACTCTCGCTCGACGACGCGGAGCAGTTGGTGGCCCCGCCCCCGGTTCCACCGCCGCCCACGGGGACGTCCGCAAAGCCGCAAGCGGTTGTTCCGGGGCCGCGGCGGCGGTGGTCGCCGGCGGCGGTGGTCGCCGTGCTCGTCGGCATGACGGTGGTCGCCGCCGCGACGGTCGCGCTCCTCGGCTACCGGTCGGGGCGCGTCAGCACCGCCGGGTGGATGGAGTTCACCGCCCCGGACGGCTCGTTCACCGGCACCTTCCCCGGCACGCCGACCGCCACGCCGGTGGAGGCAAACCCGCTGTCGGTGGTGACGCGCGGGGGTGAGGAGTACGCGGTGGCGGGGTGGTACTCGGGGGCGCGGGTGTGGGTCGGCTGGCAGGATCTCGACCCGGCGTGGGCGAAGTCGCTGGCCGAGGACAAGGACGGCGCGTTCGCCGCGCCGGCGCTGGAGGCCGAGCGCGACCGCCGGGTGAAGGCGGCCGGCGGCACGGTGGACAAGACGGGGACGCTCCGCTCGACCTACGGCCGCGGGATGGTGGTCCAGGCTGACACGCCGCGGGGTAAGCGGGTGGAGCACTACATCCTCGCCGCGGCCGGCCCGCGCCCGCGGCTGTACGTGGTCGGTGTCGAGGCGCCGAAGCTCGACCCCGACGGTCCACTCCCGCGCAAGGTGCTCGCCGGGTTCCGCATCACCACCCCGTGACGCGACCGCCCCGGTGTGGTGCGGCACTCCGTGCCGCAGCGGCGTGGGGGCTCGTGCGGTCACCCCAAAGGCACCCGACGGGCGGCGGCACGGAGTGCCGCACCACACCCCGGTACGCGGTCAGAGCGTGACGATCGCCGAGCTCCACGTCAGCCCGCCGCCGAAGGCGACCAGCAGCACCGTGTCGCCCGGCTTGCACCGGCCGGAGCGCAGCGCCTCGTCGAGCGCGATCGGCACGCTCGCCGCCGACGTGTTGCCGTAGCGGTCGAGGTTCACCACCACCTTCTCCGCGGGGAACCCGGTCGTCTCCAGCGCGGCGTCGATGACGCGCTGGTTGACCTGGTGCGGGATGAGCGCGTCGAACCCGGCGATGCCGAGTTCGCGGGCGTCGGCCTCCGCCTCCTGGATGAGCTCGACCATTCGGGTGACGGCGAACCGAAACACCTCGCGGCCGGCGAGGAGGACGTGGGTCGGGGGCGGCTCCTCGCCGGGGACCGGGACGGTGACCCGGCTCGGCACCTCGATCAGCCCGCGGCGCGTGCCGTCCGAGTAGAGCCGCACCGCGCGCACGCCGGTGGTCCGCACCGGCGTCGCCGAGAGCACCACCGCCCCCGCCCCGTCGCCGAACAGGATGCACGAGTTCCGGTCGGTCATGTCGAGTGCCCGGCTGAGCACCTCGGCCCCAGCCACGAGGGCGTGCCGCGCGGCGCCCGTTTTCACGAACTGCGTCGCCGCCGACAGCGCGTACAGGAAGCCGGAGCACGCGGCTGACACATCGAACGCGGGGACGGTGCGGCACCCGAGCGCCGCCTGCACGAGGCACGCCACCGACGGGCACATGCGGTCCGGGGTGACGGTGGCGCAGACGATGAGGTCGAGGTCGGCGGGGGTGACGCCGGCGGCGGTGAGGGCGCGGCACGACGCGGCGGACGCGAGGGTGGCGGCCGTCTCGCCCGGCCCGGCGAACCGCCGCTCGCGGATCCCGGTGCGGGTGCGGATCCACTCGTCGGACGTGTCGAGCCGGTAGCGGGTGGTGAACTCGGCGTTGGGGACGACGCGGGTCGGGAGCGCGCTCCCGGTGCCGCGGACGGCGACCCCGTACATCTCGGCCATCGGCGGGCACCGCGGGGACCGGGTGCGGACGTTCAGCGGATACGGATACGACCCGCCCCCCCGTGCCGCCACCCCGCCGCGGGCGGTAGGATGAGGGCATGACGCCACCGACGGCCGACGACCCCTGGTACCGCGACGGGCTCCGGTTCACGTGCACACAGTGCGGCGACTGCTGCACCGGCGCGCCCGGGTTCGTGTGGGTGACCGACGACGACATCGCCGCGCTCGCCGCGCACCTCGCCGAGTCGGCGGAGATCGTCAAGGCGGTCTACACCCGCAAGGCCCGCGGCAAGCGCACGCTCCGCGAGAAGGCCGGCGGCGACTGCGTGTTCTTCGAGCACGGCAAGGGCTGCACCGTCTACCCGGCCCGCCCGCCGCAGTGCCGCACGTGGCCGTTCTGGGAGAGCAACGTCGAGTCGCCCGCCGCGTGGGAGCACACGGTCCGCGTCTGCCCGGGCTCGGGGCAGGGCGAACTCATCCCGCCCGAAGAGATCACCCGCCGCGTCCGCACCGTCAAGCTGTGAGGCCGCCCATGCCGCGCGTCCTGTTCGCGCTCGTCGCCGTGGCGCTCGTCGCGGCCGACCCCGCCCCGCGCCCGACGCACGTCGTCGCCCACCGCGGGTTGTCGAAGCACGCCCCCGAGAACACCCTCGCCAACTTCGACGCCTGCCTCGACATCCGCCTCGACATCGAACTCGACGTGCGCCGCACCCGCGACGGCCAGCTCGTCGTCGTCCACGACGACACCGTCGACCGCACCACCACCGGCAAGGGGAAGGTGGGCGCGCTGTCGCTGCGCGAGCTCCAGGCGCTCGACGCCGGGGCGTGGTTCGACCCGGCGTTCGCCG
The DNA here is from genome assembly GCA_017308215.1 of bacterium. GTDB lineage: Bacteria > Planctomycetota > Planctomycetia > Gemmatales > Gemmataceae > Urbifossiella. The sequence continues at coordinate 4,616 of JAFKFQ010000113.1, forward strand.
GCGAGCGCGTGCCCACACTCGACGCGGTATTCGCCCGCGTCGCCGCCCGCAAGGCGTCGAAAACGCTCCTCGCCGTCGACCTGAAAGACCCGCAGTGCGAGGCCGACGTGGTGAGGCTCGCCGTGAAGCACGGCGTCCTGCGGCAGCTGGTCTTCATCGGCCTCGCCATCGAAAACAAGGCGGTGCGCGAGGCGCTGACGGCGGCGGACGCCGGCGCGGTGGCGGCGGTACTGTGCCCGTCGGCGGACAAGCTCGATGCCGCCCTCGCCGACCCGACGGCGGGGTGGGTGTACCTGCGCTGGGTACCGACGCCGGGCGAGGTGACGAAGGCGCACGCGGCGGGGAAGAAGGTGTTCCTGGTCGGCCCGGAGGTTGCGGGGGACGAGATCTCCGGCTGGCACGCCGGCCGCCGCGCCGGCGTGGACGCGATCCTGACGGACTACCCGCTGGAGTGCCGCGCCGCCGCGCGGGCGAAGCGGTAGTGTCTCGTCGTGGTGCGTCGACCGCTCGGTGTCGGATCCGGCGAACGGCCGGCGTGAGCCGGCGGGTCGTTGGTCCAGGCACCTGGGACGGTGACTGGTCACCGCTGCACGTTGCCCGACTGACATCTGTACCGGCGATCAGCAAGCCCACGCCGGCCGTTCGCCCCGTCGGGGCTTCGCACCCGACACCGAGCGGTCGACGCACCAGTCGGTCGGGCCGAGTCCGCGAGACCCGACCGACGAGAACTCACCCCAGTTGCGCTCGCAGCACCTTGTAGTCGGTCTTGCCGGTGCCGAGCACCGGCAGCGCGTCCACCCGGCGCACCTCGTCCAGCCGCATCACGCCTCGGAAACCCTCCTCCAGCAGGATCGCGTTCGCCTCGCGCAGGGTCAGCGGCTCCGTCGTGAACAGCACGATCTTCCGGCCGTCGGCGTCCGTCCCCTCGACGGCCACGCGCGGCCCCTGGTCGGTCGGCGGGTAGCGGCGGGCGAACGGTTCCTCCAGCGCCGGCAGCGACACCATCTCGCCCCCCGCCTTCAGGAACCGCTTCATCCGCCCGTGGAACACGATCGCCCCCGTCGCGTCCAGCTCCGCCAGGTCGCCCGTCGAATACCAGCGCCGGCCGTCGATCTCCTTGAACGGGTCCGGGGTGTCGGCGCCGAGGTAGCCGGGGAACACCGTCGGCCCGGCGACGTGGAGCATTCCCATCTTGCCCCGGGGGAGTACGGCGCCCGTCTCCAGGTCGGTCACGCACACCTCCACGCCCGGCAGCGGGTCGCCGATCGTCCCCGGCTTCACCTGCCCCGGGCGGTTCACCGACACCACCGGGGCGCACTCGGTCACCCCGTACCCTTCGAGCACCTGCGCCCGCGGCGCGAGGCGTTTGAAGGCGTCGAACAGCGACTGCGGGCACTTCTCGGCGCCGACCACGACCAGCCGGAGCGAGTCGAGGTCGCCCGGCTTCGCCCGCTCGGCGATGAACCCGAGGAACGACGGCGTGCCCGCCACCATCGTCGGCCGGTACCCGGCGATCTTGCGGACCAGCGCCCCCGCGTCGGTCGGGTCCGGGTGGTGGACGACGCGGACGCCGATGACCAGCGGGAACAGGCCGGTGACAGTAAGCCCGAAGCTGTGAAACATCGGCAGGAAGCCGAGGATCGACTCGTCGCGGGTGATGCCGGCGACCGCCACGATGCCGCGCTGCACGGCCAGGATGTTGGCGTGCGTCAGCGGCACCGCCTTCGGCGCCTTCTCGCTCCCGCTCGTGAACAGCACCACCGCCGGCTTGTGCGGGTCGGCGCCGGCGCGGGCCAGGAGGGTCCGCGCCACCCCGCCGCCGAACCAGCGCACCCGCAGCAGCCGCGTCAGGAGCTCGAGCTTCCCCATGCCGCCGCGCACGTCTTCCAGGAACAGGTACTTGGTGCCCGGCACCTGCACCTGCGTGCGGTCCACGAACGCCTTCGACGTGACGACGTGCGTCAGCCCCATCAGCTTCGCCGCGTGGGCCAGGTTGCCCGGGCCGGTCGTCCAGTTCAGCACCGCCGGGAGTTTTCCCGCGAACTGGAGCGCGAGGAACGCCAGGTCACACGCCACCGACGCCGGGAGGAGGAGCCCGACGTTCGGCGCCTCGATCGCCGCGAAGCGGGCGCTCATCGCCCAGGCACCGACCACGAGCCGCTCGTAGGTGACCCCGCCGGCCAGGTCGTCGGCGGCGATCACGTCGCGCCGCTGCTTCATGGCCCGCGTCAGTAGAGCGGCCGGGATCGTGTCGCCCTCGACGGCGACCGGGTCGGCGCTCGCCGGCGGCGCGAACCACCCCGCCGGCGGCGGCTTCGGCGGGGCGCGGTCGAGCAGCCCCTCGGCGAGCGCCCACAGCTGGCCGACCGTCGTCGGCACCGCGTCGCCGCTGAACCCGAAACGCTGCTCCACCTTCAGCGTCACCTCCATCAGGTCGAGCGAGTCGAGCCCGAGCGCGGCGAACGTGGTGTCGGCGGCGCCCTCGGACGCGGCGAGCGGGCGCTTCAGGTGCTCCTCGATCACCTCGGCCACGGCCTGCTTCGTCGCCGGCTTCACCTTCGACAGGTCGAGGTCGGCGGCGGCCGGCGGCGGCGGGTACTCGAACGTCCGCGGGCCGAACAGGAAGTGGTACGGCACGAACGTGGGTGCCTCGGGCTTGCCGCCCAGGTCGGCGTCGTACCACTCTTCGATCCAGCGGTTCACCGCCTCGCGGGTCGGCTCGGGGCGGCGGTCCTTTGGGAAGGCCTCGACGGTGATCGTGCCGCGGCGGCGCGGGGTGAACAGGATCAGGTTCGCCAGCAGCAGCCCGACGCCCTGGGCGAGCCGCTTGCCGAGCGGCGGGCGGCCGCCGAAGGCGAAGCTGAACATGCTCCCCCACAGCCCGCGGGTGCGGACGAGCACGACGGTCACGTCCGGCACGGCGGCGAGGATGTCGGCCGCGGCGCGGGCGCCGCCGAGGTTCTCCTTGCCGTTACGCCACAGCGTGCCGCTCGGCCACAGCACGACGTTCTCGCCGGCCTTCAGCACCGCGACGGCGTTCTGAACCGCCTCGGCGGCGCGGTCGCGGGCCTCGGCGCTGGCGCGTTCGGTGTCGGGCACGCGGATGGCGCGGAGCAGGTGCGCGAACGGGGCGAGGATCGGGTTCTCGAAGTTCGTCTCGAGGAGCATCGGCCGCACCCGGAAGCGCGGCCACAGGTGCGCGAGGAGGTTGAGCGGGTCGCAGTACGCCGGGTGGTTCGGGAGCAGCAGGAACGGCCCCGGCCCGCGGCTCGCCCCGTCGAGCCCGACGACGGTCATGCGGTAGCGGAGGGCGAGGATGGCGCGGCAGCCGAGCCAGAGAAGCCACCGCAGCGGACCGAGCATGACGCACCCCGGGTTCGATCCGGGCAGTGTATCGGGGGCGTGCCGGTTGGGCTTGCCCGCCCGCGCAGCCCCGCTATCTTCCCCGGTCGGACCGGACCTGCGCGGAGGGGCGTCATGAAGCGCTGGGCGATCGGCGGGGCGGCGGTGCTCGCGGCGGCGGGGGCGGTCGGCTGGTACGGGGCGCCGCGCCGCGGTCCCGAGGTCGTGGTGAACGCGCCCGCCGCCCCCGAGCCCGCACCGCCGGTCCCGGCGCCTGCGGCGCCCGCGATCCTCGCCCGCGTCGTGGACGTGACCGACATCGACCCGCTCCTCGACCCGCCCGCCATCCCCGCGGCCGAGGGCGCCGCCGGGCCGGTGCTCATCGCCGTCGGCTACGAGGAGCCCGCGCCGGCGCCGGTCGTGTCGCGCGACGTGCCACCGATCCCGCCCGCCGCCGCCGACGACGACGTCGAGGTCGCGCCGATGCCGCGCCGGTAGGGTCTGGCCCGACGGCTTAGACCCCACCGGTGCCGCTCGTGCCCGCACCACCAACAGCACTGGTCAGGGCGATCGGAGAGCTGCTGGCGGTGAGGTGGGCACCGTTCTCGTTGGCGATCGCGCCCCTCTGGCCGGTTCCGCCGGTCGGACCGGAGCCGCCGACGGCCTTGTTGCCCGGCAGTGTGCGGTGTACCACTCGTCAACCGCTTCCACGAGGGCGTGTGCGATCCGGCCGCGGGCACGGATTCGTTCCGCGGCTTCTTCTGCGGGTAACCCCAACACATCGATCCCGCATCCGGTAAAGCATCCCGCGTAGGCCCGGTCGGCTCTCTAGCCGTCGAGGGCCTTCTCCGCCTCGTAATGAACGAGCGGGATCCCTTCGAGCCGAAGGGCCACTTCGGCGTCCTTGCGGGTCTGGCGCACCCGCTCCTGGATCGCTTCACTCGCGCCGCCGACCAGAATCGTGTCCGCCCGCCCGACCGCTGCGAGCGCCTCCGGCCACTCCTCCTGCCCCATCCACCGTTCGCCCCCGGCCGGCGCCAGTTCCGCTTCCTTTTCCACCACGGCCTGCCGGGTGGTCCGGTCCCGCGCGGTTCACCCGAGACCGCCGGCCACCACGCCGCCGGCGGCCAGC
>JAFKFQ010000114.1 GCA_017308215.1 bacterium
CCCCGGTGGAACTCTGGGCGTGGCAAATCCCCCACCGGGGCTCGCGCCCCGGCCTAACAACCCCGACCGCCGGCGGATCGGTAGGTGCGGTGACTGGCCGGGCGGGGCGGTTTCGGCTCTCCGCCCACGAGACCTTCGCCCGGTGAGTCACGGCAGGCTCCACTGCTCGTCAAAGAATCCTGCGCGGATCACCTCTTCCGCCCGCGCGCCGGACGCGTCCACCGGGGGGCTCGCCCCCACCTTCATGACCGCCCAGTCGCCCAGCCGGGGGAACAGCAAGTAGTTCAGCGACGCCAGTTCTTTCTCCCGGAACGTGTGGCCGCTGTTGAGCACCACGTACCGCCCGGGGGCGAGCGGGTTCGGGTGGATTAGGACCGGGGCGTGATCCGTTGCTGCGAACGCCTGTTTGTCGAACGTGAGTTCCTTCTCGGTCCACGTCACCGGCAGGCCCGGCAGCACACGGGCGATGAACGCGTTGCTCCCAGGGTCGCCGAAGAGAATCAGGTTGCACCGCCGCACGTCCTCGGCGGTGACGGCGGTGTCGTCCTTCACGGGAAGGTCGCCGCGGAAGTAGCGGTGCCACTCGGCAGCGAACCGTTTCAGGCTCGCGTCGGCCCAGGCCTGGACGGCCGGGTTCCACCCCCTGCCGGTGCCCCGGATGCACAGGAACGGGGTCGTGAACGCGTCGTCGATCGGCCCCTGGAGGCCGGGCCGCTTGCCGTCGAGTGCGACCGCGCCGAGCTCGCCCAGGTAGACCCACTTGCCGTCGCGCCGGCCGATCACCGGGCGGGCGGGGGGCGCGGCCCGGGCGCGTGCCGGCAGGGCGACCGCCGCCCCCCCGACGCGCAGCCTGGGGTCGGCCTCCTGGAGGACCGGCGGGAGGAGCGCGAACCGGGTCACGTTCGTCGGCTCCTTGAGGTCCACCGTCCCGTCGGCCGCGACGACGGCGTCCAGTTCGGCGCGGGCGTAGTGCTCGCCGAGGCCGAGGACGCGCAGCCAGTGGCACTCGCCGTACTTGAGGGTCCGGGTGACGAACCGGAGCCGCCTCGGGGCGCGGTCCACGCCGCGGTCGGCGAACACCCCAATCCGCCGCATCTGCTCGGCGTGCGTCGCCGGGTCGATGACGTGGCCGGTACCGGGGGAGATCAGGTTCACCATCGTCAGCCCCTCCCGCTCCATCGCCTTGCCCATCAGGACGTGCGCCTGGAAGAACACGTCCTTCTCGCCCATGCACGCGACCGCGGGGACCACGCCCGCGTTCGCGGCGTAGCCGACCGCGTCGAGCATGTGGAGGCCGCGCTCCTGGTGGGCCGGCAGCGGCCCGACCCTGACGAAGTTCGGGAGCGGGGTGTTCGAGAACTCGTGCGTGTCGACGTACCCGCAGTACGGGCCGAGCGCGGCGAACCGGTCCGGGTACTTCAGCCCCAGGTGCCACGTCCCCGACGCGCCCATCGACATTCCGCGGAGGACGACCCGGTCGCGGTCGATCGCGTACCGCCGGCACACGGCCTCGATCGCCTCGAACACGTCCGCCTCGCCGGCCCAGCGGTAGCAGTTCTCGACCCGGCCGAGCGGGTGGAGCTCGATGTAGTTGGCCGCCGGGGCCGCCGTCGCCGGGCCGTCGCCCTCGTCGAACCGGGCCATGAACCGCAGCTCGCTGAGGCCGACCGGCTTCGTGCTCCCGTGCAGCACCACGTCCAGTCGTGCCGGCTTTGCGGGGTCGTACCCGGCGGGGACGACGAGCCCGAACGGCTGGGCCGAGCCGTCCACCGCGGACACGTAGCCGCGGACGAGCTTCCCCTTGCGGGCGGCCCACGGCGCGGTCCCGGCGCCCAGCGCGGCCGCCCGCTCGGCGCCGCGCGCGAGCCCCTTCAGGACGAGCGCCACGTCGGCCGGTTCGAGCTTCGCCTCGTACCGCAGCGCCCAGACGACGGCTTTGCGGAACACCTCGACGTCGGCGATGAGGTCGTCCCGCTCGGCGGCGGGCACACGCTTCTCGGCCTTGAGGGCGTCGAGCCGGCTGGTGAGGTGCGCGAGTTCGCGGTCGATCCGCTTCGCGTCGTCGGCCGAGAGACCGGCGGGCGGGTCGGCCGCGGCCGGGACCACGGTCGCGAGGGCGGCCACGACCAGCGCGGCCGCGGCCAGGCGGTGGGGGGACGGGGGCATCTCACACCCTCTCGGTCGTCGGGCCGGGGTTCCGCGGGGCGGCCGTCACTCCCGCCACGGTCGCATCTGCCGATACAACTTCAGGCGATCGCGGGCCTTCGCCCCGTGGTCCTTCTCGAAGGCCGGGTCGGCCAGAGCCTTGGTCTGGTACTCGACGGCCCGGTCGAAGCCGCCGACCTCCGCGTGCGCCGCCGCCAGCGCGTCCAGGACCGAGGCGTCCTTCCCGCCCGTCAACTCGTTCGCCCGCGCCGCCACGTCCACGGCCCGCTTGCCGTCGCGCAGCCGGTCGGTCGTACAGGTGGCGAGCAGCCGGGCGAGGTCGGCCATCGCGGCCGCGTACCGGCCGTCGCGCCGCACCGCCTCGGCGAGGTCGTCCCGCGCCTTGGCCGGCTCGCCCTTCGCCCGCCATGTGGCGGCCCGGTCGTGGTGCGCCGGGGCGTAGTGGGGGGCGACGCGGGCGGCCTCGGTGTAGTCGGCGACGGCCCGGTCGAACTCGCCCTTCGCGTGCCAGACCAGCCCGCGGTTGCGGAACCCGACCGCGTAGCCCGGGTCGAGGCGGACCGCCTCGGTGTAGTCCGCGGCCGCCCGGTCGAGGTTCTTGTTCGCCCACCACATCATCCCCCGGATGCCGACGAGGTCGGCGTCCCGGGGGGCGAGGCGGACGGCCTCCTCCAGGTCCTTGAGGGCGAGGTCGGGCTTCCCGGCGTACCGGTTCGCCACCCCGCGCCGGCTCCAGGCGAAGGCGTCCCGCGGGTCGGCCCGGACGCGCTGCGTGAAGTGGTCCGTCGCGTCGGCGAGGCGAACCCACTCGGGCTTCCGCCCCCACCCCTCCTGGCCGGGGTAGTTGACCCGGACACGGTCGCCGTCCTCGCCCACCACCGTGTAGACGATGTGCCGGACCGGAATTGTGACCGGCCGCCCGTCCGGCGCCGCGTCGGTCAGCACCGCCCCGGCCGCCCGCGCCAACACTTTTTGCCCGAGCCAGCGGTCGGCGGGCGCGTCGGCCGCCCGGGCGGTGAACTTCTGGACGCGCTTGTTGGTGATCTCGGCGACGTACACGTCCCCGCGGGAGTCGACGCACAGCATGTGGGGCATCAGGAACTGCCCCGCCGCGGCCCCCTTCTCCCCGAACCGGCCGAGCGGCTGGCCGTCCGGGCCGAGCACCCGGACCCAGTTGGCCCGCCCGTCGGCGACGAACAGCCGGTCGCCGGCGCGGAACAGCCCGTACGGGGCGCCGCTCGCCCGCCACTGCGCGACGAACCGGCCGTCGGCGTCGAACACCTGCACCCGGTTGTTCTCGCGGTCCCCGACGTACACCTGTCCTTTTGCGTCGAGGCAGACGGCGTGCGGCAGGTTAAACTCGCCCTCGCCCGTCCCCTTCTTCCCCCACTCCTTCAGCAGTTTTCCGGTCGGGTCGTACTTCAGCACCCGGGCGTTCCCGTACCCGTCGGTGACGTAGAACTCGCCGCCCGGCGCGACCGCCACGTCGGTCGGGCGGTCGAACTGCCCCGCCCCGGCGCCCGCCTTGCCCTTCTGCCCCAGCGTCAGGAGGAGCTTCCCGGCGGGGTCGAACTTCATCACGAGGTGGTGGCCGATGTCGGTGACCCACACGTTCCCCGCGGGATCGACGCGCAGCCCGTGGGGGGTGTGGAGGTGGTCGTCGCCCCACGAGCGGAGGAACGTGCCGTCGCGGGCGAACACGAGGACCGGCCGCGGCCCGCGGTGGGCGACGTAGACCCGATCGGAGGCGTCGGTCGCCACTGCCGACACCGGCCCGAGGGCGAGCCCCGGCGGCAGTTGCGGCCAGCCCGCGACTGGCCGGTAGTCGGGGACCGGGGCCGGGGGTTGGCCGCCCGCGGCGGACGCCAGCAGCGAGACCGTGAGCAGGAACAGGAGGACGCGGGGCATGGGTCACTCGCCGGGTCGGGGAGGGCACCATGATCCCACGCCCGCGGACGGCGGTCGAGAGGGTGGCGACGAAGTCCGGGCGTCGAGCTTGGTGTTCAAGGAGACACCCGTACTGCGACTCATCGAGGACGCCGTCCGCGGGCGGGCCCGCGGTCGCCGCGCGGCCGGGTTGCGTCGCAGAGAACGGGTCACTCCACGACCATCTCGCCGTTCATCACCATCCAGTGCCCCGGGAACGTGCACAGGAAGGGATACCGGCCCGGCAGAGCCGGTGCCCGGAAGTGGATGGCGGTGGTCCCCAGCGGCGGCACCACGTCGGTGTAGGCGAGCACGTCGGCCGTCTTCGGCACGTAGTTCCGGGCGGCCGCGTCCGGGTCGGTGATCAGCCGGTTCGCCTGTTCGCCGACCGTCTTCAGCGCCCCCGGCTTCACCAGCACCCAGTTGTGCGGCACCACGTCCGGGTTACGGAACGTCAGCTTCACCGCCTCACCCGCCTTCACCCGGACGGTCGGCGTCGTGAACGTCAGGTTCTTCCCCGCCTCGACGGTCACGCCCCGGGCGTTCGGGATCGGCTGCCGCCACGGGTTCGGCTCCCGCTTCGCGGCGGCGGCCAGGTCCGTCAGGATCGGGTGCGCCGCCACGGGCCGGTCCGAGTCGCGGTAGTTCGGCAGGTCACGGAACGGCTCGCCGAGCTTGTGGACGGTGACGAACAGGTCGCACGCCCGGTCCGCCGCGACGCCGACGTTCAGGTGGAGCTGGCTGACCGGCTGCAGGTCGGGCATCTCCAGGAAGAGCGTGTGGCCGCCCGGGAGCAGGCGGGCGGAGGCGATGGGCACGGGGTCGTGGCCCGGCACCCCGGGGTGGCTCGGCGAGAACTCGCGCGACCCGTACCCGGGGCCGTAGCGGTAGTTCCAGCACTGGGCGAAGTGGCGGTCGGCGCGCTCGACGACCGCCCGATCGAGCGGCCGCGTGAATTCGACAAGCACCCCGTTGCGGTGGACGCGGAACCGGCGCGGCACCTGGACCGGGTCGCCCGTGTACCGGACCCGCTGGAAGCAGCCGTCGTCGGCTGCGTAGGTGCCCCACCCGGTCATCCCGGTCACGTAGAGCTGCCCGTCGGTCGGGTGGAACCGGCCGCGGTGGACGCCCGAGCGGAAGTCCCCGGGGAGCGGCACGACCGCCCCCTGGGGCTGCCCGTCGACCTCGTCGCGGAGCAGCAGGAAGTGCGTCGCCGTGCCGAACGACAGGTGAACCTGTTGCCCCCGGAGCGGCCCCCACTTCTCACCGGCGACGAACACCTGTCCGCCGCTGGAGTTGTCGAGCCCGCGGGGGAGGTACGCGAGCGGCAGGGCCGGCGGCTTCCCGCCGCGGGGGCCGCCGTAGCCGAAGTGCGGCGCCTCCTTCGCCCCCGGCGACACCTCGCAGATCATCGAGGCCGGCGTCCACTCCCCCTCGGAACACGGCACGGTGAGCGTCCCGTCCGGCGTGAGGCCGAGACCGTCCGGGTTGCGGAAGCCGGCGGCGAGTACCTCCATACGCTTCCCGTCCGGCGAGATTTTCAGCAGCCCCTGGTTGCCCGAGGCGGTGTAGAAGTTCCCGCCGGCGTCGCGCTCGAGCCCGCAGACGAAGTCGTGGCCTGCGGGCGAGGTGGCGTACGCTTTCGAGAAGCACTCGTAGAAGTCGGTCTCGCCGTCCCCGTTGTGGTCCACGAGGCGGGTGATCTGGTCGCGCCCGAGGACGTACACGGCCCCGTCGGCGACCACCAGTCCGAGGGCGTGGTGCAGCCCGGCCGCGATCCGCCGCCAGCGCACGCTCTTGAGCGCGCCGTCCAGCCCCTCGACCCGCCACACGTCGCCCTGCATCGTGCAGACCGCGGCGGACCCGTCGGGGAAGAAGTCGTGGCCGCCGAGGTGCATCAGGGCGTTCCACGGGTTGCGGAACGGCGGCGCGACCGTGTCCACCGCGTACGGTCGACCCGTACCGCGCTCGCCGGCGGCGGCGAGCACCTGCGGCCACTGCGGTTCGCCGCCGCGCGTGAGGTGGGCGAGCGGGTGTCGGTCGGCCGGCGCGACCACGCGCACGAACTTGCCGTCCTCCGCCCACGGGGCGTCGAGCATCTCCACGTCGCCGAGGCGGTAGGCGAAGACCGTGCGGGCGCCGTGGCGGTAGAACCCGCGGTAGACGACCGGCCGCGTCACCTTCGTGCGGTCCGGCGGCGGGAGGACGTGCCCCACGGGCGTGAGCCCGTCGAGGAAGCCGGCGCGGAACTCGCTCGTCTGGACGAACCCGCCCATCCACACCGCCTCGTACTGGAGCGTGTCCGGGTTGAAGCACGCGGCCATCTCGCCCTTCTCCCCGAGCCGCACGCACACGCCGCGCGGGACGACGAGGGTGCCGGAACGGAAGACGCCGCACTGGAGCGAGCCGAGGTCGGTCTGGCTCCAGCGGCCGTCCTTCCAGGTGGTGTCGTTCTGGTTGCCCCAGTGGCCGAACCCGCCGCCGTCGAGGCCGGGCCACCCGGGGAGGAGCAGGGGGAGGGGACGCTGACCCCGGAAGTGGAGCGCCTCGCGGGCGTAGAAGTCGTACACCCGGTCGCGGTTCACCCGGTGCGCCCGGTTCGGCCAGTCCGCCGGCCGCAGCGGCCCCCGCGCGTAGTCGAACCTCGCCGGCTCGTGGGAGAGGGCGTCCAGTCCTTCCGTCTTCCCGAGTTCGAGGAGGTAGCGGACGAGGTCGCGCCGCTGGTCCGGCGTCATCCCGGCGGTCAGCCCCGTCGGCATGAGGGAACCGATGTCGCGGCGGGTCTCGATCTCCGCCGTCGGGATGCGGTGGGTCTTCCCGGCCGCGTCGGTCAGCACCAGCTCCGCGGCCGTCTCTGCCGTCACGACGCCCTGGAAGGTGCGCCCGGTCGCGTCCCCGACGGCCACCGCCTTGAACGCGGGGTGGACCGTCCGGCCCGGCCAGAACACCGCCTCGACGACCGCCTCCGGCGGGGTGCAGCCCCCGACCATCGAGAGGTCCGGCCCGACCGCGCCGCCCCGCCCGCCGACCTTGTGGCAGGAGGCGCACGCGGACGTGGCGGCGGCGAAGACGCCGGCGCCCCGCCGGGCGTCGCCCCGCGCCCGCGCGTCGGCCGCCATCTCCCGCACCAGCGCGTCGGAGTACGGGGGTGAGCCGTCGGCCCCGAACGTCAGCCGGAACGGGTCTCGCGGCGGGTGAGTGGGGTCGATCGCGGGGGCCGCCACGACCACACCGAGCAGCCAGCCCGCGAGAGGAACCCACCGTGTCATGACTCGATTCCCGACTTCACCGATTCTACCGCCGTGGCGCTCGAAGTCGCCGTGACTCGGCACAACCCGTTCAAGCCCCCTGTGCGAGGTGTGAGGGCGCCACCTGGGCGCGACCCGATCTCTCGCCTGGGTCGAGCGGCATACGACCGCCGCCGCGTTCGCAAAGCCCGCCGAGGGCATCGACGAGGGGCGCGAGGAGATGAGGGCCGCCGAGGATCGAGCACCTCCTCAACCGCTCCGGAGTGCGTAAACAACGAGCGTGCCCGCCGCCACGGGGGCGACGTCAGTGGCCATCTGAGGGAACGTCCATGACTCCGATCCGACGGGTTGGTGGGAACCGGACCGCGTACCTCCTGGCGGGGGCCGCGTTGCTCCTCACCAGTTCAACCGGCCACGCTCAGCAGTTCGTGCTGTTCGACACCGCCTTCACCTACACCAAGGAGGACGCGGACAACTCCAGGCCGAGCAAGTCGCACTACTACGTCCGGGACAAGATGCTCAACCCCGACCGTCCGAAGGACTGGACGGCGCCGGTCGACTACCGGAACGGCACCGTCCACATCCGGGTCGAAGTGATCGAGAAGCCGGTCGGCGGCGCGCCCACCACCTGGACCCTGTGCTACATCCCGAACAAGGGGCAGAAGGGCGGGTACGGCTGTACCGGCACCCAGGTCTACAAGGAGAAGGGGGTGTACGAGCGGGACGTGAAGATGACCGAGTTCTGGCAGAACGACAGCATCGTGTGGGAGGAGGGGATCAAGGAGATGCACCTGGTCATCAAGGACGACAGCGGGGGCGGGGGCCACGCCCACAAGCGGGCCGACCCGGAGCGGTACTTCCCGACCCGGGTGCGGATCACCATGATCCAGGTGGCCAAAGGAGCCACCTACGACCCGAAGCTCGTGCCGAACCTGCCCGAGAAGAAGTGACGATCGTCCCGGTCGTTCGCGGCGGCACTCATCGGTCACCGCTTACGCTCCACCTTGATTCCTGACACAGTCGTAACCGGAGCACAATACCCCGCACCGAGCACCGCGGCCGTCTTCGCATTCTTCACGAGCGGAGGGGATTCTCCGGTGCGGGCTGACGCAGCACGGTAGGGCCGCCCGACACGCCACGGGGCCGAAATGGGTGTCAAGGCGTGCCGGCCACGCCCCAGCGGCCGAATCGTTCCGGGTACTGCTGCCGCAACTCGGTCGCGACCGACTCGCGCGTCTTCAGCGGCGATTCGTCCGAGCGTTCCCCTGCCGGTCGTCGCTCGCCGCGAGCGCCGCCACGTCGGTGTCGGTCACACTCATTGCCGCGGCCTCTCCCTCGGCCTGGCGAACCGTGTCCTCGAACTCGACCACCCCGTCGTCGCCCCCGGGTCAACCCGAGCGCCGCGGTCGAACACCACCCACGCGCCGGCGCACGCCGGAGCAGGTGCACCGCCACCCGAGCGGCCGCTGCCATCCGCGCCGCGCGCCGGGGGTGCCGGCGAGGTGCCGCATCCGGAACAGCAGGGCCGCCGCGTGGAGCCGCGCGGCCAGTGATGCCTGGCGAGTTCGCCGAACGCCACCGTGTAGCCGAAAATGCCGGCGCCGTCGGTGCGACGCCGCGGAATCGGCTTGTGACGTTCACGGCAACCGGTTGAGTTCCTTCCTTTATCGCCGCACCACTGACTTCGCCCTTGTCTCGCCGCCGTCCGCGTCTTCGCCCACAAGGAGTGCTAGCCGTGTGCCCCAAGGGGCTGGGGGCTTGCGTTTGTCTGTTTCCACCAGCAACCCCGAATTTCTGCCCGTCACCAACTGTTCCCGCGGCGGGTGACGAGTTCAACGCTCGCGGCCGAATCGCTCAAATACGCTCGGTCCCGCCCACCCCCGTTACCAACCCGTTACGCCCCCCGCGACCCATACCAGTTAGAATCCCGTCGGACGGTGGAAGCGTTCTCCGACCGGAGGTTGCGTATGTCACCCGCGTCCCGTGTGCTGGCGTGCGTCGCGCTCGTCGCCCTCCCGCTGGCCTTCGCCGGCCCCGCCGCCGCCCGCGCCCAGGAGCCCGGCGCGCCCGCCCCGCGGCCCGTGCCGGCGCCGAAAGCCATCGACCTCGTCCTCTGCCTCGACGTGTCCAACAGCATGGACGGGCTCATCGACTCGGCGAAGATCAGGCTGTGGGACATTGTCAACGAGATGGCCCGCCTCCGCCCCACGCCCGACCTCCGCGTCGCCCTCTACAGCTACGGCAGCTCCAACTACAACCCCGCCCACGGCTGGGTGAAGAAGGAGCTCGACCTCACCGCCGACCTCGACGACGTGTACAAGGCTCTGAACGGCCTGCGCACGAAGGGCGGCACCGAACTCGTCGCCCGGGTCAGCAAGGCGGCGATTACGGAGCAGCCGTGGGCGCGCGACCGCGGCGCGCTCAGGCTCGTGTTCGTGTGCGGCAACGAGCCGGTGGACCAGGACAAGCAGGTGACGCTCGACGAGGTGGTCGACCTCGCCCGCGGCCCCGGCGTCATCGTCAACACCATCTACTGCGGCCGCGGCGGCACCGTCGAGGCCTGCGGGTGGGCGATGTTCGCCGAGAAGTGCGGCGGCAAGTCGCTCACCATCGACCAGAACCGGGCGCTCGTCGCCGAGGTGCCGAAGACCGAGTTCGACGACCAGATCCTCAAGCTCGGTGACGACCTCGGGAAGACGTACCTCGCCTACGGCAAGGGCGGCAAGGCCGGGTTAGAGAACCAGCAGGCGCAGGACCGGGCCGCGCTGAAGGCCACGCCCGCCCCCGCCGGCGGCTTCGGCGGCGCCGCCGGGCCCGCGGCCCCGGCGACGGCGGCGCTCGCCCGGGCGGCGTCGAAGGCCGGCGACCTGTACCGCAACGATCGCTGGGACATCATCGACAAGATGAAGGCCGACAAGACGTTTGACATCACGAAGGTGCCCGAGGCGGAGTTGCCGGAGGAGCTGTGCAAGCTCCCGCCGGGCGAGCGGGCGGCCTACGTGCAGAAGAAGGCGGACGAGCGGGCCGCCCTCCAGAAGCGGATCACCGACCTGAGCGCCCAGCGGCAGAAGAAGCTGGACGAGGAGCGGGCGAAGGCGCCGCAGAACCCGGCCGACCGGGCGCTGGACGAGGCGGTGAGGGCGGTCGTCCGCGACCAGGCCCGGGCGGCCGGGTTCGAGGTCGCCCCGGCCCGGAACGAGAAGAAGTGACCCCGCGGGGCCGGCTCAATGTCGGGTGCGACGGTCCGACTCGGCGAACGGCCGGCGTGAGTCGGCTGGTCGTTGGTACAGGTGCCTGGGGCAACGACCAGCCGGCTCACGCCGGCCGTTCGCCGGGGTCGTGAACGAAGCGACGGATGTGACGCGAAATGACTCCCAAGCCTGTTGTGAATCCAGCGGACTAGTAGATGCAAGTATTTTTGAATGACAGATTTACGTCTGCAGTGTGCCGGATGAAACGACGCAAGCAACCGCTCGAGATGACTCTAAATGACTGGGGAGGAACTTTCGCCAGGAGAGAGCCGCCGCGGCGGAGTGCGTGGGAGTGACGCCCCGTGACACCGCCCGAAGACATGACCATCTGACACCGAATCCCCCCGGACCCCTCCCATGCCGCGCCCCCTCCCGCTCCTCGCCCTCGCCGCCGGCCTCCTCGTCGCGTTCTCCGGCGCCCGCGCCCAAGACGGCGCCGTGAAGGCAGCGCCGAGCAAGATCACCGCCGTCACCCTCTACCAGCAGACCGCCCTCGTCACCCGCGAGGTCACGTTGCCGGAGGCGCCCGGGCTCGCCGAGGTCGTCGTCTCGCCGCTCCCGGCGCACACGCTCCAGTCGTCGCTCTATGCTGAGGGTGGCGACGGCATCCGCGTCCTCAGCGTCCGGTTCCGCACCCGCGCCATCGCCGAGGACACCCGCGAGGACGTGCGTAAGGTCGAGGCGCAGATCAAGACCCTCACTCAGAAGGGCGCGACGCTGCAGTCGGAGCTCAAGGCGGTCGAGGAGAACCTGAAGCTCCTCGACAAGCTTGAGGGGTTCACGGCGAAGGGGCTGGAGAACCTCACCGACAAGGGCCAGCTCGACGCCGACAAGATCATCGTCCTCGCCAAGTTCGTGCAGGAGGACCGGGCCAAGCGGGCAAAGGACGCGCACGCCCTCAAGCAGCAGATCGAGGAGAACGCCGCGCAGCTGAAGTTCGCGCAGCGGCTGCTCGGCGAGAAGTCGGGCGGCGTGGTCCGCACCGAGCGCGACGCGGTCATCACCGTGGACAAGAAGGCCGGCGCGGCGGCGACGGTGCGGCTCAACTACCTCGTGTCGAACGCCAACTGGCGGCCGATCTACAAGCTCCGCGCCGGCACGAAGGACAAGGACGCGGTCACGCTCGAGTACCTCGCCGCGATCGAGCAGCAGACCGGCGAGGACTGGACCGGGGTGAACCTCACGCTCTCGACCGCCCAGCCGCTGCTCAACGCGGCCCCGCCGGACCTGCGCGTGCTGGCCGTGACGATCGGCGGCCCGAGCCTGGCGATGGCCGACCCGAAGGCCGGCGAGCCGGGGCGCAGCGTGCCGCCCGGTATGCTCGCCCCCGGTGGTGCGATGCCGAGCGCCAGCGCGATCGCCCGTGACCTGGAGAAGCAGGCGAAGGGCCAGCGCGCCGCGGCGGCCGAGAACTACCGGCAGAACAAGGACGACGTGGCGGCGAAGCTGACCAACGACGCCGCCGCGGTCGAGCAGTTCTGCGACCTGTTCCTCGACGGCGACGTGGCCGGCAAGGGCGTGCCCGGCGCCGCGACCCCGCGCGAGGGGCCGAGCGTGGCGTACCGCGTCAAGGGCGGCGCCAGCCTGCCGAGCCGTGGCGACGAGCAGGTGCTGGAGATCGACCGGTTCGAGCTGGCGCCGAAGTTCTACTACAAGGCGGTCCCGGTGCTCACGCCGAACGTCTACCGCCTCGCCGACCTGACGAACACCAGTGACCACGTGCTCCTGCCGGGCGAGGCGACGATGTACCTCGGCAGCGACTTCGTGGGGCAGACGAAGCTGCCGCTGGTCGCCGCCGGGAAGGGGTTCACCGTCGGGTTCGGCGCCGACCCGCAGATCCAGGTGACGCGGACGCTGGCCGACAAGCACCGCACCACCCAGGGCGGCAACCAGGTGTTAACATTCAAGTACCAGGTGGCGCTGAGCAGCTACAAGCGCGAGGCGGTGCCGGTGCAGGTGTGGGACCGCGTCCCGAACGCCGAGTCGGCCATGACCATCGCCGTGACGGTGAGCAACCCGCAGCCGGCGCTGAGCACCGACCCGACGTACCTCCGCGAGGACCGCCCGAAGGGGCTGCTCCGCTGGGACGTGACGCTCCGCCCGGACCAGAACGGCGAGAAGGCGCTACCGGTCGGCTACGAGTTCAAGATGGAGCTCGACCGGAACGTGAACATCGGGGGCTTCCTGGCCCGCTAACGCGGGGTCGTCAGTGATCAGTGGTCAGTTGTCAGTCGGACAGGAACCCGGTGAACCACCACGGCGCCTGCACCGACCGGACTCTGCCGACTGACAACTGACCACTGATCACTGACAACGGGTTTCCCATGCCCAAAGCGAGAATCGTCGTCGTCGAGGACGAGCCCGCCATCCGCCGCGGGGTGTCGGACGCGCTGCGCCTCAGCGGGTACGAGGTCACCGAGGCGCCGGACGGGTCCGTCGGCCTTAAGGAGGGCGCCGCGGCCGGCGTCGACCTCGTCCTGCTCGACTTGCAGCTCCCCAAGCGCGACGGGCTCGACGTGCTCGCCGAGATCCGCCGCACCTGCCCGACCCGCCCGGTCATCGTCCTCACCGCCCGCGGCACCGAGGACGACCGGGTGAAGGGGCTCAAGATGGGCGCCGACGACTACGTCGTGAAGCCGTTCTCGGCGAAGGAGCTGATCGCCCGCGTCGAGGCGGTGCTGCGCCGCACCCTCAAGCCGCCGGCGGAGATCAAAGCGGTGAAGGTCGGCAAGGGGAACGTCGACCTCCACCGCCGCGAGGTGCGCTGGCCGTGCGGCACGCGGCACGACCTATCGGAGACGGAGACGGCGCTGCTCAAGTACCTCGTCTGCAACCGGGAGCGGGCCGTGTCGCGGGAGGAACTCCTGAACCGCGTGTGGGGGATCGGTACGGCGGGGCTCGAGACCCGCGCCGTGGACATGCACATCGCCCGGCTGCGGGCGAAGCTGAAGGACCCGGCCGGGGACGACCACCAGCCGGAGGCGATCGTTACCGTCAGGGCACACGGGTACATGGCCGGACCCGCCCTGACCGTCCGGGAGGTGGTGTCGTGACGCGCCGGCTGCTCGGCCCGGTCGGCGGGCCGGTGGTGTTCGTGCTGGTCGCCGGGCTGGTGTTCACCGGCCTCGGGTGGGTGACCGTCGCCGCGCTCGGGGTCGAGGAGGCCCAGCGCGAGGCGGCGGCTCGCGCCGAGGTGGCGGGTAGCCTGCGCGTCGCCCTGTGGCGGCTCGACGGGCGGCTGCTGCCGGTGCTCGGGGTCGAGAACAACCGCAGCTTCCAGGAGTACGCCGCCCCGGACCCGTTCTCCCCCTACGGCCCGACGTGCGACCCGCTCCTGTCCGGCCCGCTCCCCGAGTGGATGCGCCTCCACTGCCAGCTCGACCAGGCCCAGCTCGACGCGGCCGGGTGGGAGTCGCCGCAGGTGCTCACCCCGGACGCGGCCGCCGCGTTCCGCGCCGCGTGGCCGCAGCTGACGCTCACCAACGCCACCCCGGAGCGCGCCCACGCGCTCGACGCGCTCCGCGTCAAGCACCCGGCGAAGGCCACGTTCGCCGCGTTCGCCGGCCGCGCCGTGTCCCCGCCGACCGACCCCGCCCGCCGGGCCGCCGAGGCGCCCCGCCACATGCCCCCGCCCGCCGCCGACGGGGTCGCCGGCTTCGACGTGCCCTTCTCCGCCCCGCGGTTGCCCGACGCCCGTCGCGCGGCGGAGAAGGAGTTCCACCCGAAGGACGCGGCGGACGTCAACACCGCCCCGGCGCCGGCCCCCGCCCCGCCGCCGCGCCCGGCCGCGGCCGCGCCGCCCGCGGTCCCGCCGCCGGCCGAACTCGTCACCCGCGGGCTCGAGAGCGGCGACTACGGCGCCCTCGGTCGCGCTCTCCAGCTCGCCGAGAACGGCCGCCAGTCG
>JAFKFQ010000738.1 GCA_017308215.1 bacterium
TGTTCGCCCGGCTCGACCCGGGGGCGTTCGGGGCGTGCGTGGCCGACTGGATGGGGGCGGTGTGCGAGGCGGCCGGGCCGCGGCACATCGCCATCGATGGGAAGGCGGTCCGATCGGCCCCCGGGAACACGTTCAGCGGGTGCCTCCACCTGGTGAGTGCGTGGGCCGCCGAGAACCGGCTGATCCTGGACCAGCAGGCGGTGGCCGACGGGAGCCACGAGATCGCCGCCATCCCGGAGTTGCTCCGGGTGCTGGAGTTGAGGGGGCGCTGGTCACGATCGATGCCGCCGGGTGCCAGAAGGGGATCGCCAAGCAGGTCCGTGACGGCGGCGGGGATTACCTGCTGGCCGTGAAGGGGAATCAACCGGCCCTGCACGAGGCGGTGCGGGCGGTGTTCGACCGGGCGTGCGAGGCCGAGCTCGCCGGGGTCAACCACGACGGGGGCGAGGCGGTCGAGGATGGGCACGGCCGGCACGAGGAGCGGTACGTCACCGTGATCTACGACCCGCAGGGATTGCCGCCGGAATGGCCGGGTGTGGCGGCCGTGGTCCTGGTCGGGCGGGAGCGGGAGGTAAAGGGGGCGACCACCAGCACCGCCCACTACTACGTCACCAGCCTGCGGGGGACGGCGGCCGAGTTGGGCCGGCTGATCCGGCGGCACTGGGCGGTGGAGAACGAGTTGCACTGGTGCCTGGACGTGGCGTTCCGGGAGGACGGCAACAAGACGGTGGCCGGGCACGCCGGGGCGAACCTCGGCCTGGTCCGCCGGGTGGCCGCCTCACTGCTCAAGCAAGACCCCGGGAAAGGGAGCACCAAGGCGAAGCGGCTGAGGGCTGCCCTCGATGAGCAGTACTTGACCCAGGTGCTACACGGATTCACAGCGGATTAGATGCGTTCGCCCTGGTACCTACCCTGGGATCCCACGGGCAGCATTGGGCGACTCCCCTCACGGGTCCGGGCAGCCGTGCGGGGCCATTCGTGGCAACGATCAGGTCATCGCCACTGGCGGTCCGGACGGGGTCGTGCGGCTGTGGCGGCCTGATGGGACCCGTTGGTCTGATAGATGAACCCGTTGGTGCTGTCTCTTCCTCCAACTTCAGGTAGCCCCTGCTGTTGGAGGACGCACTGTGATCCGCATCCAGTTGCCCCCGACCGAGGCCGATCGCCCCGACGCCCTGTTCCGCTCGACCGTCGACCGCAAGCTAGATCGTCCTGATGGCCCACCGGGGGCGGGCCCGCCAGGACATCGCCGCCGACCTCGGCGTCCACCGCCGGACCGTCACCCGGTGGGTCAACGCCTACTGCGACCGCGGCCTCGACGGGCTGCGCCCCCGAAAGGCCAGGGGCACGACCGGCAACATCCCCCGGGCGCTGGCCGGTGAGGTCCGCCGGTGGGTGATCGAGGGGCCGGCGAAGCAGGGGCTCGACCGGGCCAACTGGACCCACGAGGGGGTCGCCGACCACCTCCTGAAAACCCACGGCATCCGGACGTCCCGGAGTGCCGCCCAGCGGCTCTGCTCGGCCATCGACATCCGCCTGTACCGGCCGACGTGCCGGTACGAGCGGGGCGACCCCGCGAAGCAGGCGAAGGCCAGGGAGGAGCTGGCCGCCCTGGGAAACGGGCGGCGGCCGGCGGCCTCGTCCTGCTGAGCCAGGACGAGGCCCGCTTCCCGATGGTCCCGACGTTGGCGGCGACCCTCGGGGTGAAGGGCCACCGGCCGACCGTGGGAACCCGCGACCGCAAGGACCTACTGTGCGCGTCCGCCGTCGTCAACCTGGTCACAGCGGCCGTCCACGCGAACACCCTGGAGAGCCCGAAGGACGCCAAGAAGAAGACCGGGCGGGGCAAGACCCGGCGGATGCAGG
>JAFKFQ010000115.1 GCA_017308215.1 bacterium
CGGCCGCCGCCCCACTTCCCCTTGCGGCGGGTGGCGGCGATCTTGTCCCGGGTCCGCTCGCCGACGATCTCCCGCTCGAACTGGGCGAACGACAGGAGCACGTTGAGCACCAGCCGGCCCATGCTGCTGGCCGTGTTGAACTGCTGGGTGACCGACACGAACGACACCCCCTTCGCCTCGAACCGCTGCATGAGCTGGGCGAAGTCGAGGAGGCTGCGGCTGAGTCGGTCCACCTTGTACACCACGACGCAGTCAATGCGGCCGGCCTCGAGATCCGCCATGAGCCGGCGGAGGCCGGGGCGGTCGGTGTTCCCGCCGGTGAACCCGCCGTCGTCATACCGGTCGGGGAGCGCCACCCACCCCTCGCCGGATTGGGAGCGGACGTACGCCTCGCCCGCGTCCCGCTGGGCGTCGAGCGAGTTGAACTCCTGCTCCAGACCTTCCTCGGTGCTCTTGCGGGTGTAGATCGCGCACCGGACCAGTCGGACCGCAGCCCGAGCCGCCAGATTCCGCACGGTCATGCGGCACCTCCCCGGGTGAGGTGGAAGAACAGGAACCCGTTGGTGTGGGTGCCGGTGACCGCCCGGGCGACGGCCGAGAGCGACCCGTACCGCTCGCCGGCGTACTCGAACCCGTCGGGCTGGACCTTCACCCGCACCACCCCGCCCTTGTACGTGCGAGTGAGCACCGTGCCGACGGCCGGCAGCCGCGGGTCGAGGACGGCCGGGATCGGCGCCGCGGCCGCGCGGGCGGGCTCGGGCTGCTCCCGCGGCGGGGAGAGGCGGAGGTCGGCGTCCCGGGCGAGCTCGGCGGCGCGGGCCTTCGCCCGCTCGCTCAAGTCGCCCTCGGCCAGCGCCTGCAGGCGCCACCCGACCCGGCGGGCGAGCCACGCCCGGTTGCCGGACGCGGCCGGCTCGCCGAACACCGCGGCGTACTTGTCGCGGAGTTCGGCCGCGGTCATCCTCTCCAGAGCCGCCAGCTCCTTCGCCAGGGTCGGCGGCGGTTTCGTCGTCGCGGGCATGTGGTCCTCCTCTCTCGGGCGTCTCGGGGTCGTTAACCGGCGTGGACAGTAACGCTCGCGGGGCGGGACGCATCAAGTAGATTTGGCTGGTTTTCCTGCGAATTTGTGGTGCCCGCCGGGGGCGGGAAGGCGGCCGGGTGGAGGTGGCGCAGGAGACCGGCGGCGAGGACCGCGGCGACGGCGGTGGCGCGCTCGGCGGGGGTGAGTTCGGCGGGCGGGGTGCGGTCGAAATGGCGCGCGGGAGCGTTCGTGGTCATGCGGGCACCTCCGAAGGGGTGTGGCCCACAGCGACCTACGGCGGCACCGGCCGGCGGCTGTCTGGCGGGAGTCTCTGGACGTGTTAATTGCCCGGGCGGGCGCGAAGTGTCAAACGGGCGCGGTGTGGCTACCACCTCTGGTCAACGCGCCCGGTGGGACCGGGCACGCGCTGGCCCCGGAGATAATCTGTTATGAGCCGGGGCGTCGGCGGCCTGTTCCGACGTGGACTTCGGACCGAACTCATCGTCGACGATCAATCCACCCGATAGCACTACTCCGCTAGAAGCCGGTCGTCTCCTTGCTCGAGGTCGGGCCGAGTTGCAGAAAACTAATGGTTGTCCCCGACACTCGATAGTTCATGAGCATTCGGACAGGTACACTGTTGTTCGGCTAGTAGCGCCTCAGAAGTAACCTCGGGCTTGTGGAGCGTGGCCTTGGACCTCTCCAGCATTCTCCAAGCCATCGCGGCCGCCGTCTCGGTGGTGAAGGGCTCCGTCTCGGTCGCCGGTGTCGTCACCAAGCACCTGCGGGATTGGGCCAGGACGCAAAGGACCGCGAAGGTGCTCGCGTTCGTCAGGCAACTCGGCCTGCTCAACGACGCTGACGTCCGCGCAGCCGTGAAGAACTGGGACGCGCCGAAGGGGATTACGGACGAGGACCGGCGGGAACTGGCCGCCCTTCTGACGAATCTCGTCCGCGGAGCCCGGTTCCACTCCACGCAGGGGACCCCGCTGAGTAGTTACCTGCGGTGCGAGCGGCTGATCGAACAGCTGCTCCAGAACCTCCAGCCGAAGCGGCGGGCCGGCGAACGGGTCGGCAGCTGGGAGCTCAAGAGCTTCCTCGGGATGGGGGCGTTCGGCGAGGTGTGGCGGGCCGAGAACCCGCTCTTCCCGGACCCGCGGGTGTTCAAGTTCTTCACCCTGGAGGGCGCCCGGGACTGGCTCCGACGGGAGGCCGAGGTCCTGTTCGCCGTCCGCCGGAAGCTCGCCGACTGCCCGAACGTCATCGAGTACGCCGACGTCGAGATCGACGCCCAGCCGCACCCGTACCTGGCTCTCGAGTACGCCGACGGCGGGTCGCTCGAAGACTGGATTCTGAACACGGCCGCCGACGAGCGGCCCCCCTTCGACCTGGCGGAGCTCGTCCGGGGGGTCGTCCGGGGGGTCGCCGCCGCCCACCGGCACGGCATCTACCACCGGGACCTGAAGCCGGCGAACGTCCTTCTGAGCGGGTCGCCGGAGCCCGTCCCGAAGGTCGCCGACTTCGGCCTCAGCCGGGTGGACACTCGGGCCGACGGGCAGTCCTCGGTCGTGTCCGCGGCGGTCCTCGTCGGCACCCGGATGTACCACCCGCCGGAGGCGTCCGACCCGATCGCCCACCGCGACCCGGCCCAGGACGACGTGTTCGCCCTCGGCGTGATCTGGTACCAGGTGCTGACCGGGAACATCGAGCGGCCGCCGTACGACTTCGTGGACCGGCTGACGACCGCCGGGGTCGACTCCCGCACCGTCCGCATGGTCAGCCGGTGCCTCGCCCACCCGGACCGCCGGTACCCCTCGGCCTGCGAGCTGTACGACGACCTGGACGTCGACGCCCCGCCCGGCCCCGGCGAGTGGAGTGTCCCGAAGGGTTGCTTCGACGTAGCCGGGGTCGCCCGCGAGTACCTCGAGCGGACGATGGGCTAACGGTCAGCCGCGCCCGACCCGCAGGTAGTCGTCGAACTCGGCCCTCGGCGCGAACGGGCTCTGGAGCCGGACCAGCCCGCCGCCCCGCTTCCAGACGAGGTCGCCCTTGCCGAACAGGTACGCGGCGTCCGGCTCGTCGAGGAACAGCTTCGACTCTCGCTCGGTCGCGACCTGCAGCCCGACCCGCCCCGGCAGGTTGCTCCGGAGCTGGAGCGGTAGCACGGTCGCGTCCGGCCGCTGGGTGCCGAGTACCAGGTGGATCCCGGCCGCCCGGGCCTTGGCCCCCAGCCGCTTCAAGAGCGGCTCCAGCAGCTTCCGCGTCCCCTTGTCGGTCATCAGGTCGGCGAACTCGTCGAACACCACCACCCACCACGGCACCGCGTCCGCCCCGGTCAGCTGCCGGACGTGGTCCTTCCCCCGGGCCTGGAGCCGCTCGTACCGCCGCTCCATCTCGTCCGAGCACTCCTCCAGCACCGGGATCGCGGCCTCGGCGTCGTACACCACCGGCCCGCCGAGGTACGGGCACCGCGGGTCGACGTTGAACGTGACCCGCTTCGGGTCGACCAGCCGGAACCGAAGTCGGGTCGGGTCCAGCCGGGCCGCGAGGGCGGCGACCGCGGCCTTGAGGAACTCGCTCTTCCCGCTCCCGGTCGTCCCGGCCACGAGGACGTGGCACCCCTCCGGCTCGCTCAGGTTCAGCCACTCGACGGTCCCGTCGACCCCGACGCCGACCGGGAAGGCGGGCTCCCCGGCCAGCCCGGTCGGGCAGGCGGGTAGGAGAGAGGACAGGAGGACGGTCTGCCGGTCCGGCCGCTGGACGTCGATGCTCACGTACCCGGCCTGGGCCTGGATGAGTGGCTCGTGGGGCAGGAGGAGGTTCAGCTTGAGGTTCTTCTCCTGCTTCTTGATCCGCCCGAAGTCGGCGTCGCCCCGGAGCTCGACCTTCAGGCGGACGAACGTCGGGCCGACGTCCGCCCCGACCGGGTGGACCGGTTGCCCCCGCTTCTTCAGGTAGTCGGCCGCCTTCTTTAGGATCGTCTCGGCCCAGGTCGGTTCCGCCGCGGGCGGCTGCAGGGGGGCCGACGGCGGGGGCGGGCTGACCGGGGTCGGCCGAGAAGCGCCAACCGACGCGGGCGGCGGTGGGGCCGTCGGTGGAGGAGCCGGCGGGGGAGCAGAAGCGGGCGGGGGCGCGACGGCCGGGGTGGTCGACTCGGTGAGGCCCGGCCAGTTCCGGAACACGAACTCGTACAGCTTCAGGTTGGCGAGCAGCCCGGCCTCGACAATCAGCTTGCGGCAGTCGTCCGCCGTGACGCTGGTCTTGCCCAGGAGGAGGTTCCCCGTTTTGGCTGACAGGATCACCCGGCGGAGACACTCCAGCTGGTGGAAGGCGGCCTCGTTCTCGTCCAGCGGGAAGGGGCGGATCGCCCCGCTCGCGAGCTTTTCCGCGTACTTCCGGTAGCCGCCCGTGGTCTTGCCGACCGCGAGCTGGGCCCGCGGCCAGACCACCACCGCGCCGGCCGCGGTCCCGGTCAGCGCGGCCTCGAGGGCGGTGTACCAGTGGCCGAACGCCCCCCCGCCGTCCTTCTTGCTCACCGCGACGATCACCGACCGAGTTTTTCCTCCCGCCGAGAGTGTGACCCGGGCGCTCGGGCGGGGGTCGCTGGGCGACGGGGCGATCGGCTGCCTGCCGACCGAGTCGATCCGGACGCCCGCCGGGACGTACCCGCCCAAACCGGCGATGGTGAGACTTTCCTCGACCGCCGCCCAGAGGTCGGTGTCCTGCGTGTCGGCCGCCGCCTTCCGCTCGGCGGCCACCGCACCCAGTTCCTTCGCCCACTCCAAGCGGAACAACTCGGCGACCGGGGTCTCGACCGGTCCGGAGTCGAACCGGATGACCCCCGCCCGCTTCTTCGCCAGCCAGTCGTTGAACCGCGGGGCGCACTCGAGTTGGAGGAACGAGCGGGGGGCGGGTTCGTTTCGGTCGGCATACGCCCGGGCGGAGTCCAGGTCGAACGGCCAGCCGGGTTCCCGCTTCGCGTCGTAGTCCGCCCACGAGGCCATCCGCCGCCGGACCAGCTCGGCCGCTTCAGTCCCGGAGAGGGGCGGCAAGTGGTGCGAGGTGACGCGGTCGAAGAAGGACTTGAACCCGGCCTCCGCGGCGACGTGCCGCCACAGGTCGGTGTGGCACCCGACCCCGACTAGCAGGTTCGGCACCTCGTGGAGCCACGTCATGAGCTGGCCGGTCAGGGCGGTGGAGCCCGACCGCTCGTGCTTGAACAGCTCCTCCAGCTGGTCGAAGCAGACGACCAGTGGGGTGTCGTTCAACCGGAGCAGTTCGGCCACCGCCCGTAGGACGTCGATCAGGGGCGGCGAGTCGAGCGGCTGGCCGGACCGGTCGGTTAGCCGCAGGGCGGCGAGCCGCCGCTCCGGCACCTGGTCGGCCTCGCCGCGGAGCCACCAGCGGGCGTCGTCCGCCGCCGGGGAAACCCCGAGGACGAGGGCCCGGAGCACCGGCCCGGAGCAGTGGGGGAGTCGCGCGCGGACGGCGTCGGCCAGCTGGTGGTACGGCCCGAGCCCGTCCACCTGGGCGAACAGCTCGAGCACGGTCAGCGGGTCTTGCTCCAGGGCGCCGCGGACGGCCGCCGACCGGGCCTTCAGCCCGGCACTCAGTTGGTCGAAGTAGGCCGCGAAGGACGGGGCGAGGAGTCGGGCGAACTGGAGCCGGAGGGGGGCGAACGTGTGGGCCGCGTAGAGGAGCGACTCCACCAGGCGCCACCGGAGCGTGCTCTCCAGCCGCTTCGCACGGTCCCCGGAGTCGATCCCCGATAGGGCCGGGATGAAGGCGAAGTACACCCGGTCCCGCTGGTGGTGGTGGATCCGGCCGAACAGGTGCGTCTTGCCGTACCCGGCCGGGCCGAGGAAGGCGTGGATCTTCCGGCCGGGATCCGGCGCCGGCCGCGCCCGCACGTCGTCGATGGCGGCGGAAAAGGCGGTGGTGAACGCGGCGCCGAGCGTCGGCACGTCCCACGCGGGGCGGAAGTCGGCGACGTCGTTGAGCCGGTCGGTGGAGAAGGGGTCATCCACGGCGGTTCTCCACGTAGAAGAACGTTTCGCCGACGGCCGAGACGGAATCCTGGAGCTGCTCCGGGGTCACCCGGCTGCGGTCCGAGATCGAGACGAGCCCCACCTTCCTCGCCCGGCGAAGGTCCAGGAGAAGCCCGTCCAGGACTGAGTGGGAGGCGGCGTCCGGGCCGCACCGGGCGGCGACGGCCGCCCGGATTTCGTGGATCGGGACCATCTGCAGCGCCGCGTACCGCTGCCCCAGTAACTCGTGGAAAGTGTCCATCACCACCTGCTCGAGTTGCCCGGGCGGCACCGGCGCCGGTGCCGGCGGTGCGAGAGGGGGAGGGGCTGACGTTCCCCGCGCCGCTTGGAGGAGGCGGGTCAGCGCCGGCGCGGTGATCTTGAGAGTCCCCAGCCCGTCGAACGACAGGCCGGCCATGTGGGTCACCCCGGCCGGCGTCAGGGTGAAGCGCTCTGATCGGGGGGTTCGGGACACGGCGACGAGGCGCCGGACGACCAGCTCTCCTCGAACCTGGCGCGTGGTGGCCGAGTTCAGGCCGAGCCGCGCGGGCGCACGACGCTTGTTCAGGGTGGTCGCCGACGCCCCCTCGGCCGGGGCGTCGAGTAATTGGAGCATGACCCAAACGGTGCGCGCGTTAGCGACGGCGGCGTCCGGGGGCGGGCCCACCTTTCCCCGGGCCGGGGCGAGGGGGATGAACACGTCGTGCTCGCGCAGCCACTCGCGCCCGGCGTCCGTGATGGCGTGCGCGACGCCCTTCCCCCCGACCTCCCGGACGAGCCCCCGGTCCTTCAGCGTGCCGCGCCAGGTGTCGGCCGTTGCCGGGGTGAGCGTCAACTCCTCCTGGAGGGGTTTGGGGATCCGCTTGTCCGCGTCGGCCCGGGTGCGCGTCCCGTTCGGCGCCGCGGCCAGCTGGTGGAGGAGGAAGGCCTGGCGCTGGAGGTCGAGGACGTCGGACCCGGAGAGGTCTGGACGTGTCACAAGGCGTCCCACTGGTGCTGGATGGCGGTGTGGCTCGGGAGCGGTGCTTCCGGCGGCAGACCGGCAGGCTATCAGACCGGATGGCCTTGTGAAAGCAAGAATCCGGCGCCAGGCCGACCAACCCAGCTACCACTCGCCCCTCCTCTGCCGGCGTACTTACCACGGCGGCAGCCGCCGCATCCTCCCCCGTTCGCGTGCTCAAAGCAGCGGCGCCACCATGCATCTGCAAGAGATCGGCCAGTCCCAGGCCGCTTCCGTGAAGGGATGATACCCAGGTGCCTTCTCGGTTAATGCACCACACCTCGCGATGGTC
>JAFKFQ010000739.1 GCA_017308215.1 bacterium
GTCCCCGCCGCCACCGGCGCGGGGCCCGAGCTGCCGGTCTATATGGGGCTCGACCCGGACGAGGGCTACCCCTTCCGCGGGGCGGTAAACTTCGTGAACAATGTGGTAAACCCGTCCACCGGCACCGTCGCGGTCCGCGGCGTGTTCCCGAACCCGCGCCCGCCCGGCGGGCGGCGGGTGTTCTCCCCCGGCATGTTCGTCCGCGTCCGACTCCCGATCGGCCAGCCCGCCCCGGCCCTGCTCGTCGCGGACCGCGCCGTCGGGTCCGACCAGGGATTGAAATACGTGTACGTGATCGACGCCGAGAAGAAGGTGCAGTACCGCCGGGTGAAGACCGGCCCCCTCGAGGACGACGGGCTGCGGGTGATCGAGGAGGGGCTGAAGCCGGACGACTGGGTCGTCGTCGGCGCGCTCCAACAGCTCCGCCCGCGGATGGACGCCGAGCCGGAGCCGACGCCGATGCCCACCCCCGGTGCCCCGGCGCCGCCCCCGCCTGCCGCCCCCGGGCCGCTCGCGGGCGCGCCGCCCGGCACCCCGCCGGCCCGCGGCGGCGGGTGAGCCATGTTCTCCCGCTTCTTCATCGACCGGCCGATCTTCGCCGCGGTGGTGTCCGTCGTCATCACCCTCGGCGGCGCGCTCGCGCTCGTCGCCCTCCCCGTCGCCCAGTACCCGGCGATCACCCCGCCGGCGGTCACAGTCTCGATCAGCTATCCCGGGGCCAGCGCCCAGGTCGTCGCCGACACCGTGGCCGCCCCGATCGAGCAGCAGGTCAACGGCATCCCGGGGGTGCTGTACCTGTCGTCGCAGTCGGGGAACGACGGGTCGTACTCCCTCACCGTCACGTTCGACATCGGCACCGACCTGAACACCGCGCTGGTGCTGGTCCAGAACCGGGTCCAGCTCGCCCTGCCGGTGCTGCCGACGGCCGTCCAACTCCAGGGGATCACCGTCCGCAAGCGGACGCCGGACATCCTCCAGGTGGTGAACCTGACCTGCCCGGACGGCCGGTACGACAGCCTGTACCTGAGCAACTTCGCCACCATCGCCCTGCGGGACGAGCTCCTCCGGGTCGAGGGCGTGTCGGACATCACGGTGTTCGGCCAGCGGGACTACAGCATGCGGGTCTGGCTCGACCCGCAGCGGCTGGCGGCGACGAACCTCACCGCGCTCGACGTGGCGGCCGCGCTGCGCGCGCAGAACC
>JAFKFQ010000116.1 GCA_017308215.1 bacterium
CCGACCTGACCGAGCTCGGCCGCACCCCCATTCTCGTGGTGTGCGCCGGGGCGAAAAGCATTCTCGACTTGCCGCGGACGCTCGAACTGCTCGAAACGCTCGGCGTCCCCGTTCTCGGCTACCGCACCGACCGCTTCCCGCAGTTCTACGTCGCGGACGCCCCCACCGCCGACCCGCTCCCCGTCTCGGCGCGCGTCGAGGGTGCGGCGGAAGCGGCGGCCGTCTTCGACGCGCACGTGCGGCTCGGCGGGGGCGGCGCAATCCTCGCACAACCCTGCCCGGCGGACGTGGCGGTGAACCCGGACGAGTTCGAGGCCGCGCTCCAGCAAGCGACGGCCGAGGCAGTTCGCGCCAAAGCGCACGGGCCGAGGGCGACGCCGTTCGCCCTCGCCCGCGTCGCCGAGTTGACTGGTGGGCGGACACTCACCGCCAACCGTGCGCTCATCGTGGCGAACGCGGCGCTCGCCGCGGACGTGGCGGCCGCGCTCACGGCCCGCCGGCCCGCATCCTGATCTGCCGGATCAGCTTCTTCGGGTCGCCGTGCAGCTGACGGAGCTTCCCGAGCGGGTCGGCGTCCAGGCGGCGCTTCGCGGGCGGCACGGCGGTGCCTCGGGTCAGCCCTTCGCGGCGAACAGGTACGTGCGGATCACGACGAGCCCGGCAAGTGCGGCGAAGGCGTAGACGGCGTACATCGGCACCGTCCAGTCCATCAAGGACGGCTCCGTGGAGGCCGGCGATGGCTTCGGCGCTTCGGCGGGCTTGTCGGCCGCCTTCTCGTCGGACTTCGGGCGCGGGGCGTCGGCGACCGGTTGGGGCATCGGCGGCGGGGTCTTCTCCTCGGCCTTCGTCACCGGTGTCACCGGCGGCGGTTCGGCCTTCGGCGCCAACTTCGGGGCGGGCTCGGGCGTCGGAGCGGGCTTCGGCGCCGGTTCCGGCACCGGATCGACCACCGGCGGCTCGACCTTCTTCTTCGCGGTCGGCTCACTCTTCTTCTTGGACGTGGGTTCCGCCTTCTTCTTGGAAGTCGGCTCAGTCTTCTTCTTCGCCGTCGGCTGGACCGCACGGGGCGCGGGGATCGGGTCGGCGTCCTGGGCGGCGGCAAACGGCACGACGAGCACGAGCGCGAGCAGACTCCGCACGACGGAACCTCCGGGGGTTGCGGCCGGGGAGAGGGACGGCCGTGCGAGTGGGAAGCGGGGGAAGGATACGGCCCGCCCCCGGCCCTGGCTACTTCGGGGGCGTGAGCTGCCACGCCCAGCGGAACAGGTTCCGCGTGTCCGTGTAGCGGCTGTCGTTCGACGTGGCGCCGAGGACGACGACGATCCGGTGCGAACCGTCCCGCCGAGCGCTGCCGACGAGGCAGTAACCCGCAGCGGTCGTCGTCCCGGTCTTCACGCCGTCGTACCCATCGATGCCGAGGAGGCGGTTCGTGTTGTCCCAGACGACGGTCCGCGTGGTGCGGTCGGCGGCGGTCACCGTACCGGTGTGACGGCGGGTCGAGACGATCGTACGGAACAGCTCGTTGCGGAGGGCGGTGGCGGCGAGGACCGCGAGGTCGCGGGGCGTCGAGCGGTTCGTACCGAGGCCGTGCGGGTCGAGGTAGCGGGTGCCGGTCATCTTGAGGGCCGCCGCCTCCCGGTTCATCGCCGCGATGAACGGCGCCGCCGGGTCCGGGTTGGCCTTCCCCTCGGGTTCCGGGAAGCGGTCGGCGAAGTGCTCGGCGAACGCCCGCGCGGCGTCGTTCCCGGACGGGAGCATGAGGCCGTAGAGCAGGTCACGCACGGTCACCTTCTCACCCGCCTTCAGGTTCGCCGACGTGCCGCTGGTCTGCGCCGCCTTCATCGAGAACGTCACGACCTCGTCGAGCACCTTCGCGTCGGCCGCGGCAAGCTTGAGGACGAGCCACGCGGTCATGATCTTCGTCGTGCTGGCGATGGCGAGCGGCTCGGCCGGGTCGGCGCTGGCGAGGATCGCGCCGGTCGCCCCGTCGGCTACCGCCCACCCCCTGGCCGACACCGCCGGCGGGCCGTCGGGGCGGTCGGCCGGCGCCCTCGCCGGCAATGGCGCGGGTTGGGCCAGGACGAGCAGCAGCAGGGCGGAGGGCGTCATGTCCGGCTCCGGGTGGCGGGGGTTGCGACCAAGTTATCGCACCCGCCCGCGGCCGGAAAGGTGCTGGTTCCGGGCCGGCGCCGGCGGTATAGTCTGTGAACATCCCGCCCCGGATCACCTTCATGCCGTCTGCCCGCTGGGTTTCCGTACTCCTTCTCCTCGCCGCCCCGCGGGTCGCGTCCGCCGACCCGGCCGACGACTTCTTCGAGAAGGCCGTCCGCCCGGTGCTGGTCGAGCGCTGCCTGCCGTGCCACGGCGCAGACAAGGCGAAGGGCGGCCTGCGGCTCGACACCCGCGCGAACGTCCTGAAGGGGGGCGACGGCGGCACCGTCGTCGTGCCCGGGAAGCTCGCCGACAGCCCGCTCGTCGCCGCGGTCCGCCACGCCGGCGACCTGAAGATGCCGGCCCAGAAGCTCCCCGACCGCGACCGGCTGGCGCTCGAGCGCTGGGTCGAGACGGGCCTGCACTGGCCGGCGAACGCGGTGCTGCGGGCACCGGACGCGATCGAGACGGCGGCGGCGAAGCATTGGGCGTTCCGGCCGGTCAAGCGACCCGCAGTTCCCGAAACCCGAAACTCGAAATCCGAAATTCGAAACCCGATCGACGCCTTCGTCCAGGCACGGCTCGGCGCATTGAACCTGACGCCGGCGCCACCCGCCGACCGGCGCACGCTGATCCGCCGCGCCACGTTCGACCTGCACGGCCTGCCGCCCACGCCGGAGGAAGTAGAGGCGTTCGAGAAGGATCCATCGCCCGACGCCTACGAGAAGCTGCTCGACCGGCTGCTGGCGTCACCGCGGTACGGCGAGCGGTGGGCGCGGCACTGGCTCGACGTGGCACGGTACGCGGACAACAAGGGGTACGTCTTCTTCGAGGGGAAGGAGTACCCGTGGGCGTGGACGTACCGCGACTGGGTGATCGACGCGCTCAACCGCGACCTGCCGTTCGACCGCTTCGTCACCGCCCAGCTCGCCGCCGACCTGGCGATGCCCGCGGACCGCGCCGCGCTCGGGTTCCTCACCGTCGGTGGGCACTTCGTCAACAACACGCACGACATCATCGACGACCGCATCGACGTGGTGACGCGCGGGCTGATGGGCCTGACGGTGACGTGTGCCCGCTGCCACGACCACAAGTTCGACCCGGTCCCCGCCGCCGACTACTACGCCCTCTACGGCGTGTTCCGCAGCACCACGGAGCCGACGGTCCCGCCGCTACTCACGGCGCCACCGCGGGCCGGCGAGTACGAGCTGTACGACGCCGAGCTGAAGCTGCGTGAGGCAGCGCTGAACCGGTTCGTAACCGCGCGACACACCGAACTCGTCACCGGCGGCCGTACGCGCGCCGCAGAGTACCTGCTCGCCGCGCACACGGCCCGCAACCACCCGCCGGCCGACGACTTCATGCTGATCGCCGACCGCGGCGACCTGAACCCGGCGATGGTGACGCGCTGGCGGCAATTCCTTGCCGACGCGAAGCGCCGCAAGGACGCCGCGTGGCAGCCGTGGCACGCACTGTCGGAGCTGCCCGACGCCGATTTCTCGTCGAAGGCCGCCGCGGCGATTGCCGCACTGCCGCCCGGGAACCGGCTCGTGCGCACGGCATTTGCCACGCCACCGGAGTCGATGAAGGACGCCGCGGCGCGCTACGGCAAGCTCCTGGCATCGGTCGATTCGCCGAACCCGAACCCCGACCCCGACGCCGAGGCGCTGCGCGGTGTGCTCTACGGACCGGACGCACCGGCCGACGCGCCGCTCGCGCTGGATTGGGGCTTCCTGTCACTCTTCCCCGACCGCGGCTCGCAGGGCGAGTACCAGAAGCTCCTCCGCGACGTGGAGACCTGGCTGACGAAGGGTCCGCCGCGGGCGATGGCCCTGTTCGACGCCGAGCGGCCGTTCGCGCCGCGCGTGTTCGAGCGCGGCCAGCCCGGGCGCGTCGGCGTCGAGGTACCGCGGCAAATCCCGAAGGTCGTGAACCCGAAGCGCAGCCCGTTCGGCGCCGGCAGCGGCCGCCTCGACCTGGCGCGCGAGATCGTGTCGCCGGCGAACCCGCTGACGGCACGCGTGTTCGTGAACCGCGTGTGGATGCACCACTTCGGCGTCGGGCTGGTCACGACGCCCGGCGACTTCGGCCTCCGCGGCGACCCGCCGAGCCACCCAGAACTGCTCGACTGGCTCGCCGCCGAGTTCGTCGAGAGCGGCTGGGGCATCAAACACCTCCACCGCCTCATCATGCTTTCGGACACGTACCGCCGCTCAAGCGTGCCCTCTGACGCAGCCGCGGGCGCCGATCCCGAGAACCGCTGGCTCGGCCGACAGAACCGCCGCCGGCTGGAGTTCGAGCCGCTGCACGACGCGCTCCTCGCGGCGTCCGGCTCGCTCGACGCAAAGCTCGGCGGCCCGCCGGTCCCGCGGCTCGGCGCCGCCCGCCGCCGAGCCGTGTACGGCTACACCGACCGCCTCGAATTCCCGACCATCCTCACGACGTTCGACGTGCCGAACCCGGCGGCGAGCGTGCCCGAGCGCACGGCGACGACGGTCGCCCCGCAGGCGCTGTTCCTGATGAACGGACCGTTCGCCCGCGACGCCGCCAAGCGCCTCGTCGCCCGCCCCGACGTGTCGGCGCTCGCCGACCCCGCGGCGCGGCTGGAGCGCGTGTACCGCCTCGTGTACGGCCGCCCGCCGACGCCCGCCGAGCGCGACCTGGCGCTGGCATTCGTCGCCCGCGGCCTGGAGCGCTGGGCCGACCTCGCGCACGCGCTGTTACTGAGCAACGAGTTCGCGTTCGTGGATTAAAGGCGAACGGCCGGCGTGAGCCAGCTGGTGAAGGCGAGAAAAGTATGGACAGGATAACCGGATGAACAGGATGCCGAGCCCATGCAGAAGGCCCGGTTCGGCATCCTGTTCATCCGGTTATCCTGTCCATACTGCTTCGCTGGTTAGACCAGCCCGCTCACGCCGGCCGTTCGCCCGGAGTGTGATCATGCTGACCCGCCGCGACGCCCTCGCCCGCTGCGGCACCGGCCTCGGCACGCTCGCGCTCGCTGGCGTTCTCGCCGACGACGCGGCCGGGCAGGCGCCGACCGACCCGCTCGCGCCGCGGGCGCCGCACTTCCCCGCGAAGGCGAAGCGGCTCGTCCACTTATTCATGAACGGCGGGCCGAGTCAGGTCGATACGTTCGATCCCAAGCCAGCACTCGACCAGTACCACGGCCGCACCATCCCGAGCGGGAACCTCCGCACCGAGCGGAAAACCGGCGCCGCGATGAAGTCGCCGTTCGCGTTCGCCCCGCGCGGCCGCAGCGGGCTGCCGGTCAGCGAGCTGTTCGCGCACACGGCGCAACACATCGATGACATCTGCGTGATCCGGTCGATGCACGCCGACGTGCCGAACCACGAGCCGTCGTTGCTCTTGATGAATACAGGCGACGGCCGCCAACCGCGGCCGAGCGTCGGCAGCTGGCTCACCTACGGGCTCGGCAGCGAGAACCGCAACCTCCCCGGGTTCGTCGTCATGTGCCCGGGCGGCTACCCGATCGTCACCACGCACAATTGGCGCTCGGCGTTCCTTCCCGGCGTCTACCAGGGCACGTACCTCGACACCCGCTCGACCGACGCCGACAAGCTCATCGCCCACCTGCGGAACCCAGAGCTGAACCCGGCGCGGCAGCGCGAGCAGCTCGACCTGGTCGCGGCGCTGAACGCCCGCCACGCCGCCGAGCGCCCAGCCGACCCGCGGCTCGAAGCCCGTATCCGCACGTTCGAGCTCGCTTACCGGATGCAGGCCGAGGCAACGGATGCCTTCGACCTGTTGCGCGAAGCGCAGCGGACGCGCGACCTGTACGGCGACACGACGATCGGCCGGCAGTTGCTCCTCGCGCGACGACTACTGGAGCGCGGGGTGCGCGTGGTGCAGGCGTGGAGCGGCGCCGGGCAGCCGTGGGACAACCACGACGGCCTCGCGGGCGCCCACCGTTCGCTGGCGAACCAGTGGGACCGGCCGATCGCCGCGTTCCTCACCGACCTCAAGAATCGCGGGTTGTTCGACGACACGCTCGTGCTGTGGGGCGGCGAGTTCGGCCGCACGCCGGTCGCCGAACTGCCGGCGCTCAACGGCCGCGACCACAACCACTACGGCTTCACCTGTTGGCTCGCCGGCGGCGGCGTGAAGGGCGGGACCGCCGTCGGCGCGACCGACGAGTTCGGGTTCCGGGCGGTGGAGAACCCGGTCCACGTCCACGACCTGCACGCCACCATGCTCCAACTCCTCGGCTTCGACCACGAACGGCTGACATACCGCTACGCCGGCCGCGACTTCCGCCTCACCGACGTGCACGGCCGTGTCGTGAAGGAGATTCTGGCGTGAGCGATTCGCCCATCCGCGCGACAGTCGATTACACGAAGCCGGGGAAGCAGGTCGGGCACTTGTTCGTGCCGTACTCGTACAACCTCGGCGGTTGGGCGAACCTCATGCTCCCGGTCGCCGTGATCACCAACGGCCCCGGCCCGACCGTGCTCGTGCTCGCCGGAAACCACGGCGACGAGTACCCGGGCCAAGTCGCGGTGATGCGACTGCTCCGCGAGCTGAAACCGGACCAACTCACCGGCCGCGTCATCCTCCTGCCGACGCTGACGATGCCGGCGGCCAAGGCCGCAACACGGCTATCGCCTCTCGACGGTAAGAACTTCAACCGCTGCTTCCCCGGCAATCCGATGGGCACGCCGAGCGAGGTCGTCGCCCACTACCTCACGACGGTCCTGTTCCCGCTCGCCGACGCGGTCATCGACATCCACACCGGCGGGCGCAGCATGGACTTCGTGCCGTGCGCCCACATGCACCTCGTCCCCGCCGGCCCGCAGCGGGCCGCGATGCTGGCGGGCACCGAGGCGTGGAACACGGACCTGTGCTTCCTCTACGCCGACGTGGCCGGCACCGGCCTGCTCCCCGTCGAGGCGGAGCGGCAGGGGAAGACGGTCATCACGACCGAGATGGGCGGGAGCGAGAATGTCACCGCCGGCGTCCACCACGCGACGCAGGTGGGCTTGCGGAACGTGCTCGCGCAGCAGGGCGTGCTGCGCGGCGAAGTCATCCCGCGCCCGCGGCCGGCGCGGTGGGTGCAGGCGCTGGCGTGGGAGGATTATCGCTTCGCCCCCGAGACCGGCGTGTACGACAGCCTCGTGCCGCTCGGCGCGGTTGTGGCCGCCGGT
>JAFKFQ010000117.1 GCA_017308215.1 bacterium
ACCTCCACCTCGACCACATCTACTTCCGCACCGACGGCGAGCCGTTCGCCATCGACTGCATCGAGTTCAACGAGCGCTTCCGCTTCGCCGACCCGGCCGCGGATTTGGCGTTCCTGCTAATGGACCTGCGCTTCCACCACCGCCCGGACCTCGCGGACGAATTGGAGCGAGAATACGTCCGGGCGTCGGGTGACGCGGAGGTGGCGGGGCTGCTGCCGTTCTACGTCGCGTACCGGGCGGCGGTCCGCGGGAAAGTCGAGGGGATGGAGCGGGCCGAGACGGAGGTGCCGGCGGACGAGCGCGCCGCGGCGACCGAGCGGGCGAAGGGGCACTGGCTGCTGGCGCTCGGCGTGCTGGAGGAACCGGCGCGGCGGCCGGGACTCGTGATGATCGGTGGACTTCCCGGGACGGGGAAGAGTCACCTGACGCGGCGGGTGGCGGAGGCGGCCGGGTTCGAGGTCGTTCGGTCGGACGTGGTGCGGAAGGAACTCGCCGGCCTCGGTGAGACCGAACGCGGCGACGACCTGTACACGCCGGCGCACACCGACCGGACCTACGCCGAGTGCCGCCGGCGGGCAGACGCGCTGCTGTGGGAGGGGAAGCGGATGATCCTCGACGCCACGTTCCGCGACGCGCGGGAGCGGGCGGAGGTGATCGAGCTGGCACGGGCGAGGCGCGTGCCGGTGCTGGGCGTCGTGTGCGAGGCGCGACCGGAGACGGTGCAGGCACGCCTCGCGGCGCGGGCGGGCGACGCGTCGGACGCGACGTGGGAGGTGTACGAGAAGCAGCGCGGGGCGTGGGAGGCGGGGGCGGGCGAGACGGTGTTCTTGCCGGTGCCGACCGACGCGGACGCGGACCCGCTCGACGCCGTGCTGGCGGCGCTGCGGGAGCGCGGGCTCATGCCGTGACGCCGGCCACCTTGCGGTACAGTCGTTCGTACTCGGCGGCGCTGCGGTCCCAGCCCCAGTCCTGCGCCATCGCGTTACGGACCACCTGCGCGAAGTCGCCCTTCCGCGACCGGTGGAGGTACAGCGCCCACACCACCGTCTCGTACAGCGCCCGCGCCGAGAACTCGTCGAACGAGAACCCGGTCGCGGTGCCGGCCTTCAGGTTCTCCTCGGTCGCGTTCACGATCGTGTCGGCGAGCCCGCCGGTCGCCCGCACCACCGGCGGGGTGCCGTAGCGGAGGCTGTAAATCTGGTTCAGCCCGCACGGCTCGTAGCGGCTCGGCATGAGGAACAGGTCCGACCCCGCCTCGACCGCGTGCGCCAGGCTCTCGTTGAACCCGAGGAACACGCCGACCTTGTCCGGGTGCCGCGCCTTGAAGGCGTTCAGCTCGTCGTGGTACTCGGGGTCGCCGTCGCCGAGGAACACGAGCTGGCAGCCGAGGTCGAGGAAGCCCGGCGCGGCGCTCAGCACCAGGTCGACGCCCTTCTGGCTCACGAGGCGGGCCACCATGCCGAGGACGGGCACGTCCGGCCGCTCGGGCAGGCTGAACCGCTTCTGCAGATCCGCCTTGCACGCCGCCTTCCCGGCCGCGTACGTCTCGGCCGTGTACGTCGCCGCGAGGTGCCGGTCGTGCGCCGGGTCCCAGTCGTCGTAGTCGACGCCGTTGACGATCCCGCTCAGCTTCCCGCTCACGCCGCGGAGCAGGCCGTCGAGCCCGCACCCGTAGTCGGGCGTCTGGATCTCGCGGGCGTAGGTCGGGCTGACGGTGTTCACCGCGTCGGCGAACACGATTCCGGCCTTGAGGAAGTTCAGGTGCCCGTGGAACTCGAGCTGCGCCGGGTTGAGCAGCCACCCGGGCAGGCCGGTGAGGCGCATCACCTCAGTGCCGTACATCCCCTGGTAGGCGATGTTGTGGATGGTGAACACGGAGCGGACGTCGCGGTAGCCGGGCTTGGTGCGGTAGGCCTCGTTCAGGAACACGGGGACGAGGCCGGTCTGCCAGTCGTTGGCGTGGATCACGTCCGGGGTGAACCCGAGGAACGGCACCGCCTCGAGTACGGCGCGGCTGAAGAACGTGAACCGCTCGGCGTTGTCCGGGTAGTCGGCCTTGTAGCCGCCGGGCATGGTCTGCTGGTAGAGGCTGCGGCCGGGGCCGTCGTCGCGCTCGAAGAACGGCGGGTGCTCGACGAGGTAGACGGGCACGTCCGAGTTGGGGAGGCGGGTGCGCAACAGACGGCAGGCGAGGGTGCGCCCGCCGACCGGAACGGGCAGGGCGGCACCGGTCTTCTCGACGGGCACGCCGCTGCGGCGCACCGCGGCGTAGTACGGCATGACGACCGCGACTCGGTGCCCGCGGGCGGCGAGGGCGCGCGGCAGTGACGCGGCCACGTCGGCGAGCCCTCCGGTCTTGGCGAGCCCCGCCACCTCCGACGCCGCAAGCAGAATCCGCAACCCGGCCACGACTCACCCCCCGTCCGCACCCCGGCGCACCGGGACTATACGCGGGGTATAGCAAAAGGATAGCCCAACTGTGGGGCGCGAAGCCGCAAGCGGTGGGGCGGCTTGTGGCTTCGCGCGATTCTCACACCTTGCCCCGGTTCACCGCCCCCCGTACAGCGGAAGACCTGCTCGGGGATAGCACCACCGGACCGTCATTCTCGCCGTCGCTACCGGTCACGCCCACGCCCCGCGGGTTGCGCCACGACCCCGTCACCTGGCCGGTCGCGTTGGACGTTTCGTTCACCTCCATGCCCCACCCGCCTTTGACCGCGACAGGGTCACGGCGGAGGCGGTGGCGGGCACGTCGCGGCGTTCGAGCATCTCCGTCCCGAGGCGGGCGGCGGTGGACGAGGTGGGCGCTCCGCGGGGTTGTTGATGGCCCCGCCCGTGGCCCGTAGGCTGCACTGGCGGGTGTCTGTGGATTGAGGAGAGGTCGAGCGTGGGGAGAATGCGTTGGACCGGGTGATCGTGGTCGGCGGCGGGCTGGCGGGGCTGGCGGCGGCGGTGGCGCTGGCGCCGCGGGGGTTTCGTGTGACCGTCCTGGAGTCACGGCCGCGGCTCGGCGGGCGCGCCGGGTCGTTCACCGACCCGGCCACCGGTCAGCTCGTGGACGCGTGCCAGCACGTCAGCATGGGGTGCTGCACCAACTTCGCGCACTTCTGCCGCACGGTCGGTGTCGAGAAATTCCTCGCCCCGCAGCCGCGGCTCACGTTCGTCACCCCGGACCGCCGGCGCAGCGTGTTCAAGGCCGACCCGTGGCCCGCCCCGTTCCACCTCGGCCGCGCGCTGCTCGGCGCGCACTACCTCACGCCGGTCGAAAAACTGCGCGTCGCGTGGGGGCTGGCGGCGCTGCTGCGCGAATCGCCGGACGCCGACCCGCCGCTGCGGGAGTGGCTGACACGACACGGCCAGACCGACCGCACGATCGAGCGGTTCTGGGGGGTGGTGCTGGTGAGCGCGCTGAACGAGACGGTGGACCGCGTCGGCCTGCGCTACGCCCGGAAGGTGTTCCGCGACGGGTTCGTCCGCCACCGCGACGGGTTCACGGTCCACGTCCCGGCGGTGCCGCTCGGCCGGTTCTACGGCGCGGAGCTGCGCGGGTGGCTCGACCGGCACGGCGTCGAGGTGGTGGAGAACGTGGGCGTGAGGCGGCTGACCGCGGGCATCTCCGGCGTCGAGCTGCGCGACGGCACGACGCGCGCCGCCGACTGGTACATCCTCGCCGCCCCGTTCGACCGCGTGCCCGACCTGCTCCCGCCCGACCTCGCCGTCGACCCGTTCTTCGCCGGTGCGAAGGAACTCACGCCGTCGCCGATCACCAGCGTCCACCTGTGGTACGACCGGTTACCGCTCGACCTGCCGCACGCGGTCCTCGTGGACTGCCTCGGGCAGTGGGCGTTCAGCCGCGGCGAGGTGGCGCCGGGCGAGTTCTACCTTCAAGTGGTGGTCAGCGCCGCGCGGCCGCTCAAGGGGCTCGGGCGCGACGAGATCCAGCGCCGCGTCGTCGAGGAGCTGGCACGCGTGTTCCCGTCCGCGGCCCGCGCGAAACTGCTGCGGGCGAAGGTGGTGACGGAGCACACGGCGACGTTCAGCGCCGTGCCGGGCGTGGACCGGTGGCGACCGGCGCAGGCCACGCCGGTCCACAACCTCGCCCTCGCCGGTGACTGGACCGACACCGGCTGGCCGGCGACGATGGAGGGGGCGGTCCGCAGCGGCTACCTCGCCGCCGAGGCGGTTCTGGTGCGGGCCGGGCGGCCGGGGCGGCTCCTCCAGCCCGATCTCGGCGGCTGACGCAAGTCCGGGCGGCCCGGGCGCCGATGACGATGACGGGGCGTAACGCCCACGAACGGGCTCTGGTACTTCGCCCGCCGGCGCGGCAGAATAGGAGCGACCGGTACGACCGTAGTCCCCGGGGTCACGCCATGCTCGGGCTCGTCTTCGTCGCCGCGACCGCCCCCGCCGCCCCACCGGCGAACCCGGACCCGCGCAGCCTCGCCGTCCCCGCCGCCGACCAGGCGCGGGCGAAGGCGCTCGTCGCCAAGCTCGGCAGCCCGGTCTACGACGACCGCGAGCAGGCCCAGACGGCGCTCGCCGAGATGGGCCGGCTGGCGATCCCGGCGCTGACCGAGGGGCTGACGCGCATCCCCAGCGCCGAGGTCCGCTCCCGGTGCCAGACGCTGTACCCGCGGGCGCGGGCCGACGAGATCCAGGCCCGGCTCGAGTCGTTCGCCGCCGACACGGCCGGCAAGTTCGAGCACGACCTGCCGGGGTGGGACGCCTTCCAGCAGCTCACCGCCGGCTGCGGCCCGGCCGCCCGGGCGGTGTTCGTCGAGATCGCCACCAGCCCGCTCGGCCGCGAACTGGTGATCGCCGACCTCGCGCCGCAGGATCTCGGGGCACGGATTGCCGCCCGGCGGCAGGAACTGTACACCCGCCGGCTCAACACGCCCCGCCGGCCCGGGGAGGTGCAGGCCGAGGCGCCGGTCGTCGACGTGCTCGCCCTGCTCATCGCCGAGACGCGCATCCCATCGCGGCACATCCCCCGCACGAACAGCAGCACGGTCGTGTACACCATGCCGTCGTTCGTGGCCGCCCTCGCCGCCGGGAACGACCGGGCACGGGTGTACCGGACGATCGCGGGGAAGTGGGTCGCCACCCGTGACGAGGCGATGCTGATGACGCAGGCGCTGGGGGTCGGCACCACCCTCGAACTGCCGGAGACCGCCACCCTCGGGGCGCGGATGATGGACACCGCCGGGGTGACGGCGATCTCGAAGGCCTCCGCGGCGATGGCCGTGGCGAAGGTCGGCAACCCGCGCCACCTGCGGGCGCTCGAATCCGTCTTCAAGGACGAGAGCGTGATCCGCTCGGTCGGCGTCGCGGTCGTGGGCGGCGTGGCGCAGCCGGCGGCCAAGTCCACCCAGCTCCGCGACATCGCGCTCGCCGCCGCCATCCTGACGACCGGCCAGGAGCCGAAGGACTACGGGTTCGATGAGCAGGCGGGCCTCCGGAGCGCCCGCTTCCAGTACACGCGGTGGAGCATCCCCGCCGCCGACCGCGCCGCGGCGTTCGAGAAGTGGGCCGAGTGGCGCGCGGCGAACCCCGACGTCGGCAAAGACTAGACGCGGGGAGGCGGGACGTGGGGGCGGTTCGCCGTCCCGTCGTCGCCCTGTCCCGCCGTCCCCAAGTCCCCCCCGATGGAGTGACCCATGTCCCGGCTGTGGGCGGCGCTGGTGGTGGGCCTGGCGGCGGTCGCGGCGCGCGCCGGGGAGCCGCCGGCCGAGCTCGTCGTGCCGGCGGATCAGGTGTTGAAGGCCCGCGAACTCGTCCGCCAGCTCGGCAGCCCGTCGTACCAGACCCGCGAGGACGCGACCGCCGAACTCGGGCGCATGGGCCGTGCCGCTCGCGGGCCGCTGCTCGACGCCGTCGCCACGTCCACCGACTACGAGGTCCGCTCCCGCGCCGCCCGGCTGCTGCCCCGCGCCGAGGCCGCCGACCTCCAGGCCCGCATTGCCGCGTTCGTCGCCGATGCCGACGGCAAGTACGACCACGACCTGCCCGGGTGGGACCAATTCCGCGCCCATGCCGGGACCGACAAGGCGAGCCGCGCCCTGTTCGCCGAGATGCTACGCACCGCCGAGAACCGCGAACTACTGGCGGCGCTGGCCGTGTCGAAGCGGGACGGCGGGCACGCCCTCTCGAACCGCCGGACGGCACTGCTCCTCGCGCAGAACCCCACCATCGGCGGCCGCCTCGGTCAGCCGGCCCAGGCGCGGCAGCCCACCCTCACCGACATCGCCACCGTCCTCTTCGGCGAGGTGCAGATCCCGTCCGCCGACATCCCGCGCGGGCAGGTTCCGTTCGGGAACGTCACCGGCGCCGCGTTCGTCCAGTACCCCGCGTCCCTGCAGGCGGCGACGAACCCGGACGCCACGCCGCACGGCCCCGCGTACAAGCGGCTCCTCCTCCGCTGGCTCGATACCCGCACCAGCCCGGAAGACCTCAACCAGGTGGCGAACTTCGCCCAGAACCTCGCCGCCGTCCGCGACATGACCCCGCTCCTCCGCCGGGTGGTGACGACCGACGGCGTGCAGGGGACGTCGCGCGGGCAGGCGATGGTGCTCCTCCTCCAGCGGAACAAGAAGGCCGAGCACCCGTTCCTGAAGGCGCAGCTGAAGAACGAGGTGGTGGTGAACCCGGTGTTCATCGGCGGGAACCCGGCCGGCGGGGCGCCGATTCAGGCGAACTGCCAGATCCGCGACATGGCGCTGGCGCTGCTCGTCGCCGACACCGGCCAGAACATCTTCGACTACGGGTTCGAGACGGCCCAGGGGAACACGCCGAACCCGGTCGCCCAGCCGTACCCGACCTACGCCTTCCTGACGGACGAGGCGCGCGACCGCGGCATGCGCAAGTGGGCCGAGTGGGAGGCGCAGCACCCGATCCCGGCGTTCGACCCCGGCCCCGTACCGAAGCGGTAGCGCCTCGTCCCCCGGCCCGACCTGCTGGTGTGTCGACCGATCAGTATCGGGTCTGGCGACCGGCCGGCGTGAGCCGGCCAACGTAGTAGGCACACTCCGTGTGCCGTTCTCCCGCACGGCACACGGAGTGTGCCTACCACTGCGGTCACCCCCGGGGTGGCGTGGGCAGGCAACGGGGCGGGTAGACTGGGGGTGAGGTGTCGGGTGTGGCCCCACCGTCCCTGTTCGCGGCCCGGA
The DNA here is from genome assembly GCA_017308215.1 of bacterium. GTDB lineage: Bacteria > Planctomycetota > Planctomycetia > Gemmatales > Gemmataceae > Urbifossiella. The sequence continues at coordinate 7,167 of JAFKFQ010000117.1, forward strand.
CCGCGGCAGGAGCTTCGGGTTCGGCGCACACACCCGGACTGTGTCTTCCTCCCCAGTCCGTTTGCCGCGCGGGATGCACGGTCATGGTGCGCCCGCGGGGGCGGTCGTCCGGGCGACCGAGCAGGGTCACTCCTGC
>JAFKFQ010000118.1 GCA_017308215.1 bacterium
CGGCGTTGGCGGGTGTGCGTGAGGTGTCGGAGCAGCTGGCGGACGCGAGCGGTCAGCTGGCGTCGGCGGGCGAGGAGATCGCGTCGGGTGCGCAGGAGCAGGCGAGCAGTCTGGAGGAGACGGCGTCGACGCTGGAGGAGATAACGGCGACGGTGCGTCAGAACTCGGACGCGGCCCAGCAGGCGCGTCAGCTGGCGAGCGGGAGCCGGGACGTGGCGGAGAAGGGGGGGCAGGTGGTGGGGACGGCGGTCGGCGCGATGGGGGAGATCAACCACGCGTCGAAGAAGATCGCGGACATCATCACGACGATCGACGAGATCGCGTTCCAGACGAACCTGTTGGCCCTGAACGCGGCGGTGGAGGCGGCCCGGGCGGGTGAGCAGGGTCGGGGGTTCGCGGTGGTGGCGGCGGAGGTCCGGAACCTGGCCCAGCGGTCGGCCACCGCGGCGAAGGAGATCAAGGCGCTGATCCAGGACTCGGTCCGCAAGGTCGAGGCCGGGACCGACCTGGTGAACAAGTCCGGGCAGACGCTGGACGAGATCGTCACCTCGGTCAAGCGGGTGACGGACATCGTGACCGAGATCGCGGCGGCCAGCCGGGAGCAGTCGACCGGGATCGACCAGGTGAACAAGGCGGTGGCTCAGATGGACGCGGTGACGCAGCGGAACGCGGGGCAGACGGAGGAGATGTCGGCGACGGCGCAGACCTTGACCGACCAGGCCGGTCAGCTCCGCGACCTGGTCGCCCGGTTCAAGCTCGCCGACGACGCCGCCCGACCCGCCGCCCCGCCCCCGGCCCGCCCGGCCCCGGCGAAGGCGGTCAAGCCGGCCGGCAAGCCGCGCCCGGCGGTCGCCAAGGCGCTGAACGGACACGCGAACGGGCACGCCAACGGGGCCGCCCGGCACGAGCTCGACGCCCTCGGCGGCGACGACGGCTACACCGAGTTCTAGAGCGGTTCCGAGGTTGGCGTAGTGTCGTACCCGCAGTGCCGGAGGTCATTCCGGTACTCGCCCCGGCCGCCTGCAGCATCCCCTTGAACTTTACGACTGTCGAGATTTCCGGGATGGATGCCCCCCCTCACCTCGATCATGCTTTGATTCTCCTTGGCGTGTTGGGGGCGATGGTGGCACTCGCCGGGTCGGGCTGGCTGTGGGCCGCCCGCAAGTCCGTGCGGCGGGCGGGGGAGCGGTTCCAGGCCCTTCTGGACGCGATCCCCGACGCCGCCCTCGTCACCGGCCTCGACGACCGTATCCGGTTCGTCAACGTGCGGGCCGCGGACCTCTTCGGCCGCCCGGCCCGCGACCTGATCGGCATGCCCGTTCACGACCTGATCCTTCCCCCCCAGAGCGACCCCGGCCCCCTGGCGTGGGCCGGGTCTGTGACCGCTGAACAGTTCCCCGGCGGCGACGCGGCCGTCTGCCGCCGGCCGGACGGCACCACGTTCCCGGCCGGCGTCCGGGGCGGAATCCTGGACACGGCCGGCGACGTCCTGGTCGCCAAGTTCATCCGGGAGGCGACCGACACCACCCCCCAGGAGCGCCGCCGGGCTGTCCGGCACCTCGTCCAGCGTGTCCTGGCCGAAGGGCTTTCTCTGGGTGAGGGGTTGCCGCGGTTGCTCCGCGCCGTGTGCGAGGGACTGGGGTACACCCGGGCCGCCATCTGGTTGGCCGCCGACCAGCAGGTTTTGCGCCGGGCCGTGGTCTGGCCGCCCGACGTGCCCGACACCGGGGTTGATGCGGTCCGACCCGGTGAGGGGCTGATCGGGACGGCCTGGGCGGGTGGGACGCCGGCCGCGGGGGGGCACGGGCACGACGCCACTCTCTGCCTGCCGGTGAGCGTCGGGGGCGAGCGCGTGGGCGGGCTGGAGCTGGTCGGTGGCCCGGCCGCGGATCCGGACGACGCCCTCCTGGAGACCCTGACGGGCGTCGCCGGCCGGGTCGGCGAGTTCGTGCGGCGGCGGTGGTCCGACGACGCCCTCCGGGCCAGCGAGGAGCGGTACGCACTCGTCGTCCGGGGAACGAGCGTGGGCATCTGGGACTGGAACCCTGCGACCGGGAACGCCTACTTCTCGGCCCGCTTCCTGGATCTGGTGGGTGGGCCGACCGACCCTCGGCCCGACCGACTCGACTGGCTCGAGTCTCTGCTGCACCCCGAGGACCGCGCGCCGGTCCGCCACGCCATGTGGGAACACCTGGAGCGGCGGTCCCCGTTCGGGGCCGACTGCCGGATCCGCACGGGGGCGGACGAGTACCGCTGGTTTCACCTCACGGGGCAGGCGGTCTGGGACGCGGCGGACCGCCCCGTCCACATGGCCGGGTCGCTGGGGGACATCACCGCCCGCAAGGAGGCCGAGCAGAAGCTCGTCGGCGCGAAGGAGGCGGCCGAGGCGGCGACCGCGGCCCGGGGCCAGTTCCTGGCCCACATGAGCCACGAAATCCGCACCCCCCTGAACGGCCTGCTGGGCACGCTCGGCCTGCTGGTGGACGCCGGGCTGACCGCGGAGCAGCGGCGGATCGCGGGGATCGCCCGCAGCAGCGCCGACCACCTGTTGGCCATCGTCAACGACCTGCTCGACCTGGCGAAAATCGACGCCGGCCGGCTCGTCCTGGAGCCGACCCCGTTCGACCTGCGGGACGTCGTCGAGGGCGTGGTCGAGGCGGCGGCCGCCCGGGCGGCGGAGAAGGGGGTCGAACTGGTCGTCCGGTACCCCGCCGGGGTGGTCCGGCGGGTGGTCGGGGACGCGGGGCGGATCCGACAAGTCCTGGCCAACCTGGTCGGGAACGCGGTCAAGTTCACGGGCCGCGGCCACGTCGTGGTCGGGGTGGCGGGTGAGGGCGAGTGGGACGGAGGGGGGTGGCGGGTGCGCTTCTCCGTCGAGGACACCGGGGTCGGCATCCCGGCCGACCGCCAGCGGGCGGTGTTCGAGAGCTTCACCCAGGCGGACGGGTCGACCACGCGGCGGTTCGGCGGGACCGGGCTGGGGCTGGCCATCAGCAAGCGGTTGGTGGAGGCCATGGGGGGTGAAATCGGGGTGTCCTCCGAGCCCGGCCGCGGCTCGACCTTCTGGGTCACGCTCCGTCTGCCGGCGGACGAGATGCGACACCCCACGCCGGCGCCCCTCGTCGGAGTCCGGGTGCTGTTGGCGGGGGGCGGGCCGGCCGGTGTCGGCATCCTGCGCGAACTCCTCGCGGGCTGGGGGGGCAGGGCGGACGTCGCGTCGAGTGTCCACGACGCGCTGGCCGCCCTGCGCGACGCGGTCGCCCGCGAGGAGCCGTACCAGGTCGTCCTCGCCGACCACGACCTGACGGCACCGGGGACCGGGGAACTGGCCCGGGGCGTCCGGGCGGACGAGAGGCTGAAGGGCGTGCGACTCTTCCTGCTCGCCCCGCTGGATCTGGGGGGGAAGTCTCGCTTCCCGGGCCAGGACGAGTGCGACGGGCGGCTGGTGAAACCGGTCCGCCAAGCGCACCTGCTGGCCGCCCTCCTGGGGGAACCGGAGGGGGAGGACGGCGGGGAGACGCCGGGAGTGGCGGCCGCCACCGCGCCCGGCTCAGGGGTGCGCCCCCGGGTGCTCCTGGCCGAGGACGTGCCGACCAGCCAACAGGCCGGGGTACTCATGCTCGAGCACCTGGGCTGTCGGGCGGACGTAGCCGGCCACGGGCGGGAGGCGGTCGAGATGGCGGCCCTGCTGCCCTACGACCTGATCCTCATGGACTGCGAGATGCCGGAGATGGACGGGTTCGAGGCGGCGGCCGAGATCCGCCGCCGGGACGGGGACGCCCGGCGTACGGCGATCGTCGCGCTGACGGCCCGGGCGCTGAAGGGCGACCGGGAGCGGTGCCTGGCGGTGGGGATGGACGACTACCTGAGCAAGCCCGTACTCGTGGACGACTTGCGGCGCGTCCTGGGGAGGTGGGTGACGCGCCGGCCGGCGGCCCCCGCCCCCGCGCCCCCCGACACGCCGCCCCCGCAAGGAGCTCCGGCCGGCGCCCTCGACCCCCGGGTCGTGGCGCAGTGGCAGGCACTCGCGGCCGACACTGACGGCGAGTTGCTCACTGAACTGTGGGAGGCGTTTCGGACCGACGCCTCCAGGCTGACGAAGGATCTGGAGGGCGCGATAGCCGCCGGGGACGGGCCGGGGGTGCGGGCCGCGGCCCACGCCCTCAAGGGGGCCAGTGCGCACGTGGGGGCGGTGGGGATGACCGCCGTCTGCAAAGACCTGGAGGCCGCCGGCGCGGCCTCGGCCCTGGCCCGGGCGGAAGACGCGCTGGCCCGACTCCGGGCGGAATTCGCCCGCGCCGACGCGGCCTTCGAGGACACCTGTAGGAGGGGATGAGATGAGGATCCTGATCGTAGACGACTCGGCGACGACCCGCGTCGCGCTGGCCGCCTTGCTGAAGAGGCGGGGGCACGCGGTCGTCGCCGCGGGGGACGGCGACGAGGCGTGGTGGGCCTACGAGAAGCAGCCGGCCCAGGTGATCATCTCCGACTGGGCGATGCCCGGCCTGAACGGCGTGGAGCTGTGCCGCAGGGTCCGCGCGACCCCGGGCGGCCCACAGCCGTTCTTCATCATGTTCACCTGGCTGTCGGGCAAACAGGACTACGCCGACGGCAAGGCGGCCGGGGTGGACGACTTCATCCCCAAGCCGATCGACGAGGCCCACCTGGACGCCAGCCTGCGGGTGGCCGAGCGGGTCATCGGGTTGCGGTAGCGTGGGGCCGCACCACCCGGCCGAGTCGCCCGAGAACATCGATCGTTCGATCATACGACATGTGGGCGCCCACGCGGTTCCGGGCAACTATTCCGCCCCGCCTTCGATGCATCCACCATCACCGATACCGTCCCGCCGCAATCGGCCGGAGGCGTGACCCGGTCCAACGCCGCCCGGCGGGCACGTGACTCGCGTCGTGAGGGGACGGACCCGGTGGCCGCCGCTGACCCCCTACGGAACTCGCCGATGACCGCGACGACGCCGGCCCATGCCGGGAAGACGGTGTTCGCCGCCGGCGGGGGCCAGTTTCTGACGTTTCGGTTGGCGGACGAGGACTACGGTGTGGAGATCCTGCGGGTGCAGGAGATCAAGGGGTACACCCGTGTGACGCCGCTGCCGAACACCCCGCCCGAGGTCCGTGGGGTGATGAACCTGCGGGGTACGGTCGTCCCGATCCTCGACCTGCGGACCCGGTTCGGGATGCCCGGGGTCGAGCCGGACCGGTTCACCGTGGTCGTGGTCGTCACCGTCGGGCCGAAGGTGGTCGGGCTGGTGGTGGACGCGGTGTCCGACGTGCTGAACGTCTCCCCGGCCGAGCTCGTCCCCCCGCCCGACCTGGGGGCCGGGGTGGACACGTCGCTCCTGACCGGGATGGCCCGGGCCGGGGACCGGCTCGTCACCCTCCTGAACATCGACCGGCTCATCGGAGCCACGCCCGACGGCGGAGCCGTCTAACCACGACCGCCTTCGACCGGAGAGGTTTCATGCGCTGGTTCCGCGACCGACAGGTAATCACCAAGCTCCTCCTCGGGTTCGGCCTCGTGGCCGCCGCCGTCGCGGCCGTCGGGCTGTTCGGTACCCGGGGCATCCTCCGGACCCGGGACAACATGCGCGTGGTGTACTCCGATTACACCGTGGCCGGGACCGACATGGCCCGGGTCTCCAACGCCCTGATGCGGTACCGGAACAACGTCATCCTCGGGCTCGCCGCCCAAGACCGGGCGACGTTCGACCGGTTCCGGGCCGAGCAGCCGGGGCTCAAGAAGGAGATCCAAGGCTCCCTGACCGCCTACGCCGCCACCATACTTCGGGTGTCGAAGTCGGGGCGGAGCGAGCAGCAGGACCTGGACGCCGCCCGCAAGGCGCTGGACGAGTACCTGGTGGCGGCCGAGCTGTCGTTCAGCATCGGGGAGGAGGCCTGGGCGGAGCGGGATCCGGCCAAGGCCGAGGCGGCCCGGGACCGGGGGAAGGCGAACGCGGCTCACAACGCCGGCCCGAAACTGAATGCCACACTGGTCGCGCTCGACGGCCTCATCCTGACCATTCGCGAGGTGGCCAAGGACATCCACGACGAGAGCCAGGAGGAGGCCGCCGCGGCATTGCGAAATATGGCCGCCGGAACCCTCGCTGCCGCGCTCGCCGCCCTGTTCCTCGGGCTCGGCATCGGGCGGGCCATCACCCGACCACTCGCACGGACCGTAGCCGTGCTGGAGGGGGTGGCGAAGGGCGACCTGAGTCAGCGGGCCGAGGTCGACGGGAGGGACGAGCTCGCCCGCCTGGCGGCGGCCCTGAACACGGCCATCGCCAACCAGCAGGCGGCCAATGATAAGAACCTCGACTGCGTCCGCCAACTGGAGGCGGTGAGCCGGGCCCAGGCAGTCATCGAGTTCCAGCCGGACGGGACCGTCGTGTCGGCCAACGACAACTTCCTGACCGTAACCGGGTACTCCGCGGCCGAAGTAGTCGGGCGCCACCACAGTCTGTTCATGGACCCGGCCGAGGCCGGAACCCCGGCGTACCGAGAACTCTGGGCCAAGCTCGGTCGTGGCGAGTACCAGGTCGGGCAGTTCCGCCGGGTCGCCAAGGGTGGCCGGGAAGTTTGGATCCACGGCGGGTACTTCCCGATCGCCAACGCCGCCGGGAAGGTGCAAAAGGTGGTCAAGTTCGCGTTCGACATCACCGAAGCCAAGCGGCTCGAGCGGGAGGCCCAGACGGCGGCCGAGCTCCAGGTCCGGGAGGCCGAGGAGCTGCGTCGGAAGGTGGAAGCGGTCAACGGGGTGGTCGCCGCCCTGGCCGCCGGCGACTTTACCCAGCGCCTCCCGGACCTCGGGGACGACCTGGTCGGGACCATGGCCGCCGGACTCGGCCAGGCGGTGGGGACGGTGCGTGCGGCGTTGGAGGGTGTGCGGGGGGTGTCGGAGCAGCTGGCGGACGCGAGCGGTCAGCTGGCGTCGGCGGGCGAGGAGATCGCGTCCGGTGCGCAGGAGCAGGCGAGCAGCCTGGAGGAGACGGCGTCGACGCTGGAGGAGATCACGGCGACGGTGCGCCAGAACTCGGACGCGGCCCAGCAGGCGCGGCAGCTGGCGAGCGGGAGCCGGGACGTGGCGGAGAAGGGGGGGCAGGTGGTGGGGACGGCGGTCGGCGCGATGGGGGAGATCAACCACGCGTCGAAGAAGATCGCGGACATCATCACGACGATCGACGAGATCGCGTTCCAGACGAACCTTTTGGCCCTGAACGCGGCGGTGGAGGCGGCCCGGGCGGGTGA
>JAFKFQ010000119.1 GCA_017308215.1 bacterium
ACCGTACGGCGCGGAGCAAGTTGACGCAGGTCGGACAACTCGCACGTCCCGAGAGCGACGCGCCGCTCCTGCGAACCCGCTTCCAGGGGCGGTGGCAGGAGGCGATTACCGACCTCGAGCACTATTACGGGCTGCGGAGTTGATGTGGTGACGCCGCCGAACCCGGCGCCGCAGCAGACGGCGGGGCATGATTCGTTTTCTGGTGACTCCAAGCTTCTCGGCGCCCCGCCGCTGCTGAGCTTCCTGTTCGGCGAACCGACCCCTTGCGGCGCATCTGGCGCCGCGACGTCATGCGTGAGCGACCATACCGGACGGGCGCGACACAGTTGAGCGACGACCAGTTGATCCTACTGGACGCGCTGTTCGACCTGGGCGCGGGGGTCGACCTCCTCCGCCGAGGCGTGTTCGAGGTGCAGTGGAACTTCGGGTACGGCCACACCCTCGATGACGCCGCGCTCGCCCGCAACCTCCTGTGGCTGTGTGGGCACGGCGTCCTCGCCGCGGAGGGCGACGGGGGCCGGGCCTGCTACCGGATGACCCCCGGCGGCGGGGAGCTGTGGTCGCAGGAGCGGTGCCCGGTCTGGGACCGGTACTGCGACCACAGCTCCCGGACGACGCCTCGGGGGCGGACGCTGATGTCGGTTGTGGCCGGCGCGCCGGCGGTCCGGGACCACATCCTGGACCTGTGGCCGGAATCCCCGCCCCTCCGCCGGCGGACGGCGGTGTTCGCGGAGTACCGGCTGGTTGGGTGGCGTCCGCCCGCCCCGGGGTACGTCGGCCTCGTCACCTACGAGGAGCCCCACCAGTGGACCGCGGACGAGTACCTCGTGTGGGCCGAGCGGCAGCGCGAGCGGCGCGCGAGGCTGGAGCGAGAGCGGAGTTGGTGGCGGACCGTCCCGGAGCTCCAGCGGTTCGTGCCGTGACCCGCCGAACCCTGCGCTGCACCTGACGTCGGCCGCTGATACGCTCATCGTGACGTATTGCTCGCGGCGCGGCCGGCGCTGCTGAGCTTGGTGTTCGGCGTCCACCGCGCCTGTTCTCCGGAGCGTGCGACACATGCTCGACTGGTTCCGAAAGCTGTTCGGCGGCGCCTCCGGCCCCCCGCGCGTCCCCACGGACACCAGCCGCGGCGGGGTGTACTCCGGCTTGCGCGCCCAAGCCGTCTCGGCCCGGCGGGGCGCGGCGGGCATCCCGGCCCCGCCGGACCATGCCCCCGTGTGGGGCATCCTCATGGAGACGGGCTACCCGGGCGCCACCGCGACCCTCTTCGCCCTGGCCGACGGCACGACGAGCCTTTACCTCAGCAGCGGCGGGGGCGTCATCGGGGGGCAGGCGCACGAGAGCGTGCGCGCGGCCACCGCGGCCCTCCTCGCGGCGGCCAACCAGATGCGCCGGCACTTGCAGCCGGCGTCGTCCTTTCCCGTCCCGGAGGTGGGGCACACCCTCTTCTATGTGCTGACGGACGCCGGCGTCTTCACCAGCGGCGGGCGAGAGGACGATTTGGGTTACGGCCGCCACGCGCTGTCGCCGCTGTTCCACGCGGGGCACGGCGTGTTGACGGAGTTACGGCTGATTTCCGGGGGGTGAGAGGCCCGCGCCGAACCCGTCGCGGCAGGCGGCCGCCACCACCTCGGCTTCCGGGACGCCGGACTCATACCGGACCGGCCGGCGCGAGCCGGCGGTGGGCAGCATGAGGTCATGCGCCCGCGGCGGCGGCGGCTTCCCGTCTGGTGACCCGGGACCCCCATGCTCACCCAGGCAACGATCGGAAGGACGACGCTGCGGCTGGTCACCGGCGACATCGCCGACCAGGACACCGACGCGGTCGTCACCGCCGCGCACTGGCGGCTCAACAAGGGGACCGGCACGGACGGCACCATTCACACCAAGGGCGGCCCGCGCGTCGGCGAGGAGTGCCGGCGCATCGGCGGGTGCCCCGTCGGCGACGCCGTCATCACCACCGGCGGCGACCTCCGGGCGCGGCACGTGATCCACGCGGTCGGCCCGGTCTGGCGCGGCGGCGACGGGCACGAGCCGGCGCTACTGGCGAGCGCCTACCGGCGCGGCCTGGAGGTGGCCGCCGGGCACGGGCTGCGCAGCATCTCGTTCCCGTCCATTTCCACCGGGGCGTTCGCCTACCCGATCCGCCTGGCCGCGCCGGTCGCGCTCGGCGCGGTCATCGACTTCCTGGAGCGCGGGCGGCACGCCCTCGACGAGGTGCGGGTGGTGCTCTACCCGCGCGAGAACGACAAGGCGTACGCGGTCTTCGCCGAGGCACTCGGGCGGGCCGTCTCACCGCGGCCCGGGCGCGGGGCCGCCGCCCCCGGCGCGGCAGACCGCGGCCCCGACGGCGAGTAGCACGAGGCCGGCGCCCGTCGCAGATCACGATCGACCCGAGCCGCGGTGAGGGCCGGCGGCCCAGTGGTTCGGCCGGCCAGGGGTTGGTGCGGTGGTCGGTGCGCGTCCGAGGGCACGACGAGCCGGTGGGCCGACTGGTTTGCCGTCCCGCCCGCCCAAGTCGAGCGCCTGTTCGCCGCGTCGTGCGAGGACGAGAATCCCGACGCCGCCGTCGGGGCTCTCCTGGCCCCCCTGTTGAGAAGCCGGCCGAGGCGGCTCCACGTGCGGATGGACAAGGCGTGGGGGCCGATCCACAAGTGCCCGACCGGCGACCGCGGGGGGTACTACGAGGTCGAGTTCGACGCCGGTCGGCGCCCGCTCGACCTCGTCGTGGCGGGCGGGGAGCCGCTCCTACTGGGCGGGCACAGGTGGGCCAGGCTGATCGATCACGAGGCGGAGGTGCCGGCCCCGGCCGCTGCCCTGGCGGAGGTCGAGAAGGAGTGGTTTCGGGAGCGGTTCTTCGCCCCACCGGACACCCAGTTTCACGGGATCGACGACCAACAATTCGACCGGGTGTGGGCACACTTCGAAGACCTGCCGCCGTTCTTCGCCGCCGCCGCGGCCGAGGGTAAAGGGGTTGTTTGCGCGGTCTCGCTCTGATCGCGGCACGGCCGAACCCCGCGCCGCACCTGGTGCCGGCCGCCGACCCGCTTCACGAAAGTTTCAGCCCCCCGGGCGGCCGGCGCCGGCGATTTGTCGTGCAGCGGGGGGCGTACGGCGACGACCGGCGGGAATGACCGGGCGGCGTTGACCCACCTCACCCGCGGCCCGAAGACCATTTCTTGAGTCGGCCTGTCACACCGGGGCGGTTCCGTTCGTCTGTAAGGATCGACCGGCGCGCCGCAATCCCCGCCGGGACGGCCGGAGGAGATCCCGTCGCGATTCCGCACGGCAGCGCGGGTCGCCACGGCCTCGCGCGGGGCAGGAGCCGAGCCTTTGGCGCGCGCTTTCCCAAGTGAAACGAGGAGTACGGTGTCCACCAACAGCGAAGGTGCCGTTGTCCGCCGGGGCGAGGATCTCGACTGGTTCGACGTCATGCCCGGCGAGCGAATGGCCGTGCGCCTGCACAGCCGCGACGTCGGCGGGGCCTTCACGATCATCGAATCGCACGTCCCGCCGTTCACCGGACCGCCCCTCCACGTTCACAAAGAACGGGAGGAGATCTTTGAAGTGCTGGAAGGCCGATTCCGCTTCCACTGCGCGGGCGAGGAGTTCGACGTCGCGCCCGGCACCACGGTCGTCGTGCCCCGCAACGTCGTCCACGGCTGGATGAACCTCGGGCCGGGGAGGGGGCGAATCCTCTTCACCTTCGTGCCCGGAGGAATCGACGACTTCTTCCCGCGAATCGGGCGAACGCCGCCCGAGGGCTGGGTCGACCTTTCGCGGCAACACGACACCTGGATTGTCGGGGCGCCCCTGGCCGCCGAGGAAGGGACCGGGCCGAAGTAGAATTCGGCCGGCCGGCCGGGCGGCACGCCGGAGGGGTCGGGGTGGTGACGCACCCGACCGGCGGGTGGGGTCCGGGTCGCCGAACCGGGTGACGCGGCGGCCGAACCCCGCGTTGCACCTGACGCCGGCCGCTGATACGCTGCCCGCGATCTGTTGCTCACGCGGCGGCCGGCGCGGGTGAGCCCGACGTTCGGCCGAGGAGTGCAGTGGTGGGGGATTTCGCGGCGCGGCTTTGCCCCGATAGGTCGACTTTAGCCGACCTATCGCTGCGGCTCGATACCCGTCGTTGCAGCCTGTGAAATTGCAACCCGGCACTCCTCCTCGCCCTTCCAGAACACCGGTTCGAGTACTCACGTCCTGTTGGATGCAGTGCCGATCGTCATTCTCTTGCTTGCCCCGCCCCTTTGCACCCGGCGGCGGATCGGTCATGCTGGGGCGGGAGGGTGCGACGTGAAATCTATCCTCTACGTGGCCGCCGGGACGGTAGTCGGAGGCGTGGCCGGACTCGTCCTGCTCTACTCGCTGATGCACTTCGGCGCGTTCGGCGACATAGTGTGGCCCCACGCGATACTCTTCTGGGTCGCCATCTTCCTCCTCCTCGGGCTGGTATTCGGCACCGTGGGCGGCCTGATAGCCGAGTGGCTGTTCATCGGACGGCGGGAGGAGAACGAGACCCCGAAGTGACCTATCGTTGCAGCCCGCGACCTATCGCTGCAGGAGGGGCCATCGCTGCAAAGCCCCATCGTTGCAAAGCCCGGCGGGGCATTCGGGCTCCGTGATTCATTGCTCACCGTGCCCCGCCGGCCGCCGAGCGTTATGTTCGGCTTTGCCCCTGACGGATCAGGCGGGCGGGCCACGCCCGCTTATTGCTTCTTGCGTGCAGCGTTCCCGAGGAGTTGGGGGACGATATGCCGGAGGGCGTCCTCGGAACCTCGCCCCGCCCGGACGGTGATCGTCACCGGGATCGGAGGGCCGCCACCCCCGCCCTCCACGACGGGGACGCAGAACAGCGTGACGGACGACTGCCCCGGGCTGGTGTGGATGTTCCGGTCGAGCTCCTTCGCGATCTCCTGCGGCTGGCCGAACTGAAAGTACGGCGCGGGAGGCCGGGGGAGCTTGGCGACGGCGGCGGTCGAGAGCACGGCCGCGGTGACGGCGACCCAGGAATGCATGCCGAACTCCGCGAGCAGGAGGGATCGCCGGGGGCACGGGCCGCCGACACGGCGGGCGGATACCAGCCCCGCGGCCCCCGATCAAGGTGACGCCGCGGATGACCGGCGGATAGGTCGGGCGCCGGGGTTGTTCGGACCTGGGGTGACGGGGTGGGTGACGCAGCCGAACCCGTCGCCGCAGCAGACCGCGATCTCCACAGCGATTCGTGATCGACAGCACCAGCGGCCGCGGCCGGTGAGCTTGATGCTCGGCGGCGCGGGTGAAGTACGCCCGTGTTGGTGAACGGTCGAGTTTACTTCGACTCTCGCACGCCCTTTGCATGTTGACAGGGAAGGTCACCGGGGAAGCCGCATCCCTCACAAACCAGCAAAGGGCTCGCAATGAGATACTCGTCACCGGTCGACGGTTTTCGGCTCGCCTACGACCGCGTCGGCTCCGGCTCGCCGGTCGTCCTTCTGCACGGCTGGCCCGGGGATCGGACCGACTACCGGGTGCTGGCCCCGCTTCTCACGGACTCGGCCGAAGTTGTCGTACCCGACCTCCGAGGCTTTGGGCAATCGGACAAGCATGTCGCCGAACCGGAAGACGCCTATTCGGGGGCGGCGCAGGCGCGCGGCGTCGCCGGGTTGATTGAAGAGTTGGGCCTGGGGCCTTGCGTGATCGCGGGGTATGACGTCGGCAGCTTCGTGGCGCAGACCGTTGCGAAGCTGCGCCCGGATCTCGTGCGTGCCCTTGTGGTGTCGCCGCCACTGCCGGGCGCCGGCAAGCGGGTGCTGACCGCCGACGCAACGCGGGAGTTCTGGTACCCCGCCTTTCACCGGCTCGAACTCGCCGGGCAACTCATCGACGGAAAGCCGGAGGCGGTGCGCGCCTACTTGCGGCACTTCTGGTCACACTGGTCGGGGCCGAACTACGTGGTGGACGAAACCCGGCTCGACCACCTCGTGAGCGTTTATTCACCGCCCGGCGCGTTCGTCGCATCGATCGCTTGGTATCGCACGACCTCGAGCCCGGTCCCGGCCTACGTCGCAGAAACCACGCCAAAGGCGGCAGAGCGGGTCCGCATACCCACGACCGTTCTGTGGCAGGAGTACGACCCCATTTTCCCGACCCAGTGGTCCGATCGCCTGGATGAGTTCTTCGCCGACGTGACCTTGGAGCGGCTTGCCGGGGTCGGTCATTACACCCCCTTGGAGGCCCCCACTCAGTTCGCTTCGGCGATTAAAAAGCGGCTCGCGGCACCCGCCCGCGCGGGAGAATGAAGTGCCGAATAACAAGTTCGGCCGCGTCGGCTGGGGCTCGCGGCACGCCACGACGGCGACCTTGGGTGCGATCCTCGGTGGCGGCGTTCACGGCCGGATGGTCCGTTCTCGTTGACGAGCGGCCGAACCGGTCGCCGCACCCGACCCGGCCGACGGATTGGTTTCGCACCGCTCAGCGGTTGCTCGTGTCGGCTGCGGGTCTCGCGGCCGGGCCGGTGAACTCGTTGTTCGGCCCCGGAGGGCACGGGGGTGGTCGAGGTCGACATCGAGGCCCGAGTCGCCACCGACTTCGCCCCGGCGGACCGCGGCGACGCGTCCGGCCTCCTCGGGCTCCTCGCCCCGGAGGTGGACGGCTCGGCCGGCGTGAGCCGGCTGGTGGTTGCCCCAGGCGCCTGCACCAACCACCAGCCGGCTCACGCCGGCCGTTCGCCATGTCGGGGCTTCGCACCCGACATCGACCGGTAGGCGGCCCACTACAAGCCCCGAGCCGAAGACGCCCGGCGGCGAACCGTTCCCTGGTGAATCGGGGCCGGCGCCGTAAATTGGTGGGTTATCCGCCAAACCCCGGGAGGCCGTGTCGTGCGTCGATCGCCCTGCGTTGCCGTGCTCCTGTTCTTCGTCACCGCCGCCGCCGCGCAGTCGCCGCGGCAGATCGCGTTCCTGGGCGACCTCCCCTCGGCCCACCAGGTGGCCCGGAAGGCCGGCGTGCCGGTCCTGGTCGCCGTCGTCGCCAAGGGCGAGCGGCCGGCGGAGCCGTTCACCAAGCCGGAAGTCGTGGCGCGGTCGGCCTCGCTCGTCCCCGTGCTCCTCGTGGCCGGGACTCCGGCGGCGAAGAAGCTCGAAACGACCCCGCCCGGCGGGGTGGTCCTCACGGACGACAAGGGGAAGGTGCTCGCGGAACTGGAGCCGGGGTTCACGACGAAGACGCTGTCGGACCGCATCGACGAGGTGCTCGCGGGCGCGCGGGCGGCGGCGCTCGAAAAGGTCAACGACGACCGGGAGACGGCGACGGCCAAGCGGGCGGCGTTCGACTCCTACCTGCGCATGGGCGCGGGCGTCGGCGAACTGATCCCCCTGTTGAGCCACAAGTCGGCGGGCATCCGGGCCGCCACGGCCGCGAACCTGGTTGGCCGCGCCGGGGAGGGCGCGGACTGGGTCGTGCTGGGCGCGATGGCCGCGGCGGACCCCGAGACGCGGGCGGCCTGCTACCCGGTGGCCGTGCAACTGGCGCGGGCGAAGGGCGTCCCGCCGCTCAAGTTCTGGCGGGAGGCGGCGGAGGAGGACCGCGCCGCGGAGCTGGAGAAGTGGCGGGACGCGGCGTTCGGGAAGGTGCCGCCGGTGAACCGGGCGGTCGTCGACTACTGCGTCAAGCACTACGGCAAGCAGGTGAACGACGGGGAGTGCTCGATGCTGGTCGTCGACGCCTTCGTGGCGTGCAAGGTCAAGTCGCCGATGCTGGACAAGGAGTACATCTGGGGCCGCAAGCTGGAGCCGGGGGAGGACGCCCTGCCCGGCGACATCGTGCAACTGGAGGGCGTGAAGTTCGGCAACGGCTGGTCGTACCCCCACCACACGCAGGTCGTCCGCAAGCACTTCGGCAACGGCCGGTACGAGGTGTTCGAGCAGAACTGCGCCGGCCGCCGGACCGTCGGCCGGGGCGAGATCGAGTTGAAGCGCCTGCTGACGGGGTCGCTGGTGATCTACCGCCCCATCCCCGCGGAGGCGGGCGCGCGGTGACGGCGGCGAGCGCGGCCGGCGGACCCGCCGCCGGCCGGGCGGGTGAGCGATAGGACATCCCAGACGAATTGACTGACGATTGAGCCAGCCGCATAGGATCGGAATTATTCACACAGATTTATATCAATTGACCCATCAGCCGTCCCGTCTATAACCAAGCCGGAACTCGCCCTCTATTCATCTCTCCCGGAGTGCGTCCCGTGCCCAGGCCCATTGCGCCGCGCGGTAGGGCGGCGTTCACGCTCATCGAGCTGCTGGTCGTCATCGCCATCATCGCCATCCTGATCGGGCTTCTCCTCCCCGCCGTCCAGAAGGTCCGCGAGGCCGCCGCCCGGGCCAAGTGCCAGAACAACCTCAAGCAGATCATGCTCGCGGCCCACAACCACCACGACGTGCACAACTATTTCCCGGCCGGCCGGTTCGGCTGCGACGGGTCCGGCACCCCGTGCAACGGCATGTCGGCCACGAGCGTCAACCGCGGCGGGGCCAGCGCCTTCGTCGCCTTCCTGCCGTTCATGGAACAGGACAACATCTTCAAGCTGCTCGGCACGTCCGAGGCCGACGTCCCCTGGCCGACCACCGACAACGCGACCTGGCGCGTCACCGACAAGGTGACCCTGGAGAGCCGCCCCAGCGTGCTCATCTGCCCGTCGGACACGGCCCAGCCGTTCGTGACGAACACCGGGTCCGGCACCACGCTCAACGCGGCCGTCGGCAGCTACGCCCTGTCCACCGGCACCAACGGGCCGAGCCAGGGGATCAGCGAGGCGGTGAAGTTCACCAACACCGGGCTGTTCGTCTACCGCAACACGAAGCGGATGGCGGACATCACCGACGGGACCAGCAACTCGCTGGCCGTCGGCGAGGTGTACGACGGCCACCTGAGCACGAACTCGAACATCTGGAGCGTCGGCGCCCGCCACTGCTACTCCCTGCGGTCGACCGAGAACCCGATCAACACCCCGCCGGGGACCGGGATCGTCTACGGGTCGGGTACGTCGGCCCTCAACGGGGCGTTCATGAGCCGGCACACCGGCGGGGCGAACTTCGGCCTCGCCGACGGGTCGGTCCGGTTCCTCCAGCAGAACATCGACATCACGGCGTACCGCGCCGCCTCCACCATCCGGGGCGGCGAGGCCATCCCCCTCCAGTAAGTACCAGGCACAGTCAATCGGACAGAAGCTCGAAGTCCGAAATTCGAAACCGGGCGGCCGACGGCCCGGTTTCGGATTTCGCTTTTCGAGCTTACTGCCGAGAAGGATTTTCCCATGCTCCGCACCACCCTCCCCGGCCGCCCCCGCCTCGCGGGCGTGGCCCTCGGGGCCGTCCTCCTCGCCGCGCCCGGGTGCGGCGACGGCCGGTTCACCCTGACCACGACCACCGCCAACGACGGGTGCGCCGTCGGCACCCACCCGGTCACCATCCTGGCCAGCGAGTCGCTCACCCCCGACACGACCAAGTGGCACGCCCCCCAGCGGTACGCCGACGCCCAGACGTCCGGACTCACCGTCAGCATCACCGGCCCGACGACCGGTCTCAAGAGCGAGCTGAAGGGGGACGGCGGGAGGCCAGCCGAGAAGGCCAACCGTGAGGGCGGCACCGAGTTCTCGGGCTTCGGCAAGTAAAC
>JAFKFQ010000120.1 GCA_017308215.1 bacterium
TGGAGCTTGTCGGCCGTGTCCCGGCGGGGGTCGGGCAGGTCGTCGAACACCGCCGTCAGCGGCAGCACCGGCATGGGTATCCTCCTGATACCCTCGGTGTAGTCTCAAGCCGCTACGCAGCCAGCAGTTCGTAGTGCGGTAGCCCTGCGGCTCTCTGTGCGAACCGCCGAGGGCGACCGACTGCCCGACAAGATCTCGTTTGTGACCAAGCGGGAATATTGGGCGGAACTCGAAGGTGTCTATATCAAGGACGAGTTCTACCCGATCACCCTGACCTATACGGTGCAGAAGGGGCCAAAACTCGTGAAGTGGCAGGCCGTCGTCATCAAAGTAGAACCAGCGAACTGACGCCGCCTCCCGCCAGGCAGCTCATCGAAACAGAATTCATGGTGGTTTTATGCTGCCATGAAGTTACTCATCCGAATCATCTGACTGGGCGCTACAAGCTTGCGGCCCGTGCAACCCAGCCAGTGGACCGCCGAAGGCTTGCCTAACGGGAACGACGCCCACGAAGCGGCTGAAGGCCGGGTGGGATGACGACTACCTACTAAACGTTCTCCAAGGAATCCCAGTTATCGAAGTGCGGCAACCCTCCCGACCGTCATGCCCGGGGGCGATGTTCTGATGATTTACCCACCGCACCCTGGTGGGGCGGTCGGCGGCACGGTATCCTCACACCAAATTCCCTCGGTTTACTCTCCATATCGACCATGTTCGGCACTCCAACTCCGGTCCGCCGCGGGTTCCGCCCGCCCGTTCCCCGGGTGGGAGGCGGCCCCGCGGGCCCGTGGTCGACACAAGCGGTCTTCGCGTAAATCCACGGCCCGAATTCGTTGCGACAACCCGACGCCCCCCGGAGCCTCACCTTGTCCACGCCGGCCGCACCTTCGAGCTGCAAGCCCCTGCCGTCGCTGTGGGCGCCTTTCCGCTCGGGGTCGCGCTGGCCGATTTCAACGGCGACGGCGAGCTCGACTTCGCGGCGACTAATGGGTCCGCGAGCTCTGTCAGCGTCGCATTCGGGAACAACAACGGCACCTTCGCCGCGGCCGTCAACTACCCCGCCAACTTCAACCCCGTCGGGGTCGAGGCCGCCGACTTCAACGGCGACGGCAACCTCGACATCGTCGTGGTCAACGACGGCAACGACTCGGTCAGCGTCCTGCTCAACAGCGGCGACGGCACCTTCGGCAGCGCCACCGCATTCGGTACCAACGGCATCGCGCCCCGATCCGTGGCGGTCGGCGATTTCAACGGCGACGGCAAGGTGGACATCGCGGCCACCAACGCGAGCAACTCGACGAACTTCATCTCCGTCTTCACGAACACCACCCCGACGAACGGGGTTACGGCGTCCTTCACCAGAACCACCATCCCCACCGGCGGCAACGGCCAGGGTGTGTCGGTCGGCGATCTCAACGGCGACATGCGGCCCGACATCGTCAATGTCGACTTCCAGAACAATACTGTCAGCGTGAGACTGAACACAACGGCGACGCCGGGGAGCTCGCCAACGTTCGGGTCCCGAGTGACGTACGGGACGGGCTCCGTCCCGCAGTTGTCGACGCTCGGCGACTTCAACGACGACGGCAAGCTCGACGTCGCCATCACCTTCAGCGGCGGCGTCGACGTGCTGCTGGGCCAGGGCGACGGCACCTTCGGATCGGCCACGTCGTTCGCCGTCGCAGGCGGCCCAACTTGGATCGAGGTCGGCGACTTCGACGGCGACGGCAAGCTCGACCTGGTCGTCGCCGGGGGCGACGGCATTCACGTGCTGCTGGGCGAGGGCGACGGCACCTTCGGTGCCCCCACGAACTACGGTGCCAACGGCAACAACACCAGTGTCGCCGTCGGCAACATCAACGGCGACGTCCGGCCCGATCTCGTCACGAACAACTTCATTGCCAACACCGTCAGCGTCCTCCTCAACACCGGCGCCCTCTCCACGACGACGGCGGGTTCGGCGACGGCCGCCTTCGGCAGCGCCGACCAGCCGGTGACGCTGACCGTGACCGTCGTAGGCACGGGCGGCGAGGCGGTCAACGGCGGCACGTTCACCTTCACCGTCCGGGACGCGCTGAACAACGTCGTCGGCACGCCCGCCGTCTCCGGCACGGTCGCCAACGGCACCGCGAGCGCGACGTACACGCTGCCCGGTGGCACCCCGGCCGGCGCGTACACAATCGAGACCGTCTACACCCCCGGCTCAGGCAACCTCACGACCAGTACCGACGCCGCCGGCATACTCACCGTCGCGCCGGCTGACGCCCCGGCCCCGATCCGGCTGACGGCCGAGGACACGGCCGTGGGCGGCGGGCCGCGGGTGACGGTGCGGAGCGCCGACGGGTCGGTGCGGTTCGACTTCTTCGCCTTCGACCCGGCGTTCCGCGGCGGGGTGACGGCGGCCGTCGCCGACCTGAACGGCGACGGCGTCGATGACATCGTCACCGGGGCCGGGATCGGCGGCGCCCCGCACGTCAAGGTGTTCGACGGCCGGACCGGCGCCGAGGTCGCCAGCTTCTTCGCCTACGACGCGAGCTTCCAAGGCGGGGTGAGCGTCGGGGCGGCCGACGAGAACGGGGACGGGACGCCCGACATCGTGACCGGGGCGGGGCCGGGCGGCAGCCCGCACGTCAAAGCGTTCCGGTTCGACGGCTGACCCAGATCGCGTCGTTTTTCGCGTTCGACCCGCGCTTCCGGGGCGGGGTGAACGTGGCGAGCCAGGACCTGTTCGGGGACGCGCGGGCGGAGCTGGTCCTGGGCGCCGGGGCCGAGGGCGGGCCGGTCGTGTCGGTGTTCGACGGGGCCACCGGGCAGCGGGTGTCGCAGTTCTTCGCCGGGCCGCCCACCGACCGTGGGGGCGTGCGGGTGGCGGTCACCGACCTGGACGGGAACGGGGCGAACGAGTTGGTCGCTCGGGCGGCGGGGGTGACGAAGGTGTACGACCCGCTGACCGGGGCGGACCGGTCGTCCGGGTTCACTGCCGCCCAGATCGGCGGGGTGTTCGTGGGGTAATCCGGTAAAACGCCCTGTCGGTCAGTCTGGCTGAGGAGCAACCTCTCTCCTCAGCCACTCCGCTACGCCCTTCGGCACCCAGCTCTCCCCGGATTTCCACCTTCCACCGGCGGGTGCTCCAGGTCTCCCGCACGAGGTCAATTCTGACCCCCGAGTCCCTTGCCGAGTGCTCCTCCGCTGGATCGTCTTCGAAGTCGAAACTCGCGTCGTGCTTGGGCCAGTGGGTTACGAATGGGTCGGCCGCGTCCATCGTCACCGGCGCCCCTGAGGTCCAACACCCGCAGCAACTTGGGGACGGCGGCGATCTCGTGGCTCCCGTTGGCGACCGCCACCTGCCCGAGAACGACGCCGTTCGCGGTGGCCCACATGCGGCCCGGGGTGATGTCCAGCCCACGCGAGTGGCCAACGGCGGCACAAACAACCCCGCGCCCCGTGCGACCCGTGGGCGTTTGGAAATGCCCACGGGTCGCACGGGGCGCACGGGGCGCAACCAGCCTTCCCCCAGGAGCGGCATGCAGACAGATCCTGGGAGTAAGGGATGCCGCCGACCCGGCGCGAGCCAGGCCCGGTTTCCCGGCCGTCGTCGGCTCGCCGAACACGGCGGCGAACCTCTCCCGGAGCTCCGTCGTGGTCATCCGGTCGAGGGCCGCCAGCTCCCGGGCGAGGCTGGGCGGTTCGGTCTTCGCGGGCATGGGTCTCCTCTCGCGTCTCGGTGGTCGTTAACCGGCGTGGACAGTAACGCTCGACGGCCGCCAGTCTTCAAGTCGATTCGCCTGGGATTTCCTGAGAATCCCGAGTGGCGGCCGGTGGCGGGAAGTCCTCGGGGTGGAGGTGGCGGAGGAGCCCGGCGGCGAGGACCGCGGCGACGGCACTGGCCCGCTCGGCCGGGGTCATCTCGGCCGGGCGGAGGTGCGTGAGGTGGTCGGTCACGGGGTGATCCTCGGGCGGGGACCGCCACCGCGGCCGTCCCTATGAGGGAACTACCCCGGCGGGGTGCGAAGTGTCCGACCTTGGCGGGCGAGTAGGACGTGATGGGATGTGGGGCGGTCACGTGCGGGCACCTCGGGGGTGTGGCCCACAGCGACCTTCGGCCGAGGGACCGGCGGCTGTCTGGCGGGAAGTCTCTGGAGTGCTAATTACACGGATCGGGAGAAGAAGTCTCGGACCGGCGGACGTCGTGCCGGCCATCCGACCAGACGACTGCCGGTAGGGACTTGTGAGACCGGGGTTCGGGCCACGCGGGTGGCCGTCACTCACTAGCTGTCCAGCATCCAGACAGGAGTTACGCCTGCCCCGACTCCGAAAGCTCAACACCTATACGGAGGGTGACGATGCTTGCCCGGCACGCCGCTCAGCGAATCTGAGCCGGGAAGCTGAGTGCGTGATAGTCCGGGTGTGAGTGGCGGAACGCCCGCCACCGCTCGAGCCACTCTTCCGAAGTCGTGTTCATCAGCCCGGCCCCGCCTCCCTCAGCAACCGCCTGACCCGCATTCAATTCAGCGAGCTGGCGGAGGTGGGGGGCGGTCAGGGCGTTCGGCGCGAACCCGATCTCATCGAAGCGGTATGCGACCATCCTCTTGGGGTCGAAATCCGCCCCGGCGAAGAACACGTGCCCTGCGGCGGCACTGACCCGACCCGCGTGCCCCGGTACCAGCGGGGGGGTGAGCGGCATCCCACTGCTCGCGTCCCACGCTCGTCCGTGGCCGTCGCGCGTGCCGGTGAACAGCACCCGGCCGCCCTGCACCCATGCCAGGTCATACACTTCGTCGGCGTGCTCGAAGTGCGGGCCGGTCGTCCGGCCGGCCCGCCAATCCCACACGCGAGTCGTCCCGTCCCGACACCCGGTCGCGAGGCGGGTACCGGTCGGATCGAAGGCGGTCGCGTGGACCCAGTCCGAATGCCGGAGCGGCGAGGACGCCGGCCCGCCGGTGCGCACGTCCCACACCCGGGCGGTCAGGTCGAGGGAGGCGGTCGCGAGGTACTCCTCATCCGGACTGAACGACACTGCCTGGGCACGGTGGCCGAGGCGAAGCGGTGGGCAGACCTCGCGGCCACTCTCCACCTCCCACACCCGCACCTCGCTCCCCATCCCGAACGTCGCCACCAGCCGACCGGAGGGCGAGAACTCGGCCCGGGAGTAGAACCCGGCCCAGTCCTTCGCGGTGTTTGGGTGGTGGAGGGTGTGTACCACCCCCCAGTCGGCGGTAGCCCGCACCTCGACCCGACCGCTCAGCCGGTAGACGAGTACGGCCCGCCGCCCGTCCGGGCTGATCGCCCAGTGATCGGGGGCCGGCCCGGGCGAAAGCGGGGTGACAGTACACCCCCCGATTCGCCAATCCCAGACCCGGATGTCGGCTGCGGTCAGCAACCAAACCCGCGCGCCATCGGGCGAGAACGCGGCGTTCCTGACCGGCTTGTCCAAACCGGCTAGTTGGCTCTCCGCTTGACCCGTGGCGAGGGCGTGGACCCTTGCCACCCGCTCCTCTGCCGACACCGCCACGACGTGCCGACCGGCCGGGTCGACGCACGCCGGGACGTGCCAGTACCCGACGGCATACGGGACCGACAGCCGTGGCGCCGGAGGGGCACCAGGCCTCCACACGCGGACCAGACCGTCCCTCTGCCCGGTGACAAAGTGGCCGGTCGGAGAGTAAGCCGCGGCGACTACGTCATTCGGATGGTTGGCCGGCCCGCCGATCGGACGGCCGTCGGGCGCCGACCACAGTCGGGCGGTGCGGTCGAGGGACCCCACAAGAGCCGCCGCTCCGTCCGGGCTGAACCCGATCCCCATGCAGCAGTTTTGAAACCGCATCTCGCTCCCCACCGGCACGCCGCCGGCGGCGGTGTAGAACCTGGCGAGGCGCGCCACGCCGACGGCGAGGTGGTGTCCGTCGGGACTGACCGCCCAGCCTTCGAGCCGCTTCCCCAGGGGGGTGGGAGAGGACCACCGACTGGTTCCGGTGCGCGGGTTCCGGCAGGTGATGACCTCGCCGGCGTGGGTCATCAACCCGCGGTCGTCGTCGACGAACAGCGGCGGGATGCGGTGCAGCGACCACGCCACCCCGGGGCGGTGCTGCGCCGGGGGGAACACCGGTTCGGCCCCATCGCCCGGCACGGCGAAGCACCGGGCCAGTCCGTCGTCGCAACTCGTCACCAGTAGATCACCCCGTTTGCAGAACGCGAGATGCGCAACGCGCCCGCCGTGCCGGAGGGGCGGCGTGACGAACGCGTTCCGCGACAGGTCCCACACCCGGACGGCCGTTCCGGCGACCGCCAGGTGCCGACCGTCCGAGCCGAACGTCAGGGCGGATACCTCGCCGGGCGTGTCGAAGGTCCCGGCCGCCCGGCCGGAGGGGAACTCGAACACGCGCACCCGGCCTGCCGGGGTGCCGACCGCGAGCAACCGGCCGTCCCCGCTCCACGCGGCGGCCGACGCCGGTTCCCCGCCGGGTAGAGGCACGGGCGCCTCGGCCGTGAGGTCGTAAAGGGCGGGCTCGCCGCCGAACCGCCGCCCGAGAAGGTGCCCCCCACCCGGGTGGAACGCCAGCGCCTCGGTGGGGTTCGGCTGGAGCAGTGCGCGCACCGGGGTGGGCGCGCCGCGACCGTAAGCCGCGACCCGCACCCGGTTCGCCCACTCCCGGTGCGGATCGCGCTCGGCCAGTTCCGCGGCCCGCGCGAACCATAGGGCGGCCTGGGCCGGGTTGGCGCCCTCGCCGGTCAGGGGGAGGGAGAGCCCGACGACGGAGTGGACGTCGATCCGCGACGTCAGCTCCCGGCCCCGCGCCTGCTCGGTATCACGAGTTGCGGTGATCGCTTGGTTCCTCAGTCGGTCCGCCTCGCGCTTCTCCCTCCGGGCGTCTTCGGCCGCCACGTCCGCCCTGGCCGCGTACCAGAGCGACACCCCGGTCCCGGTCAGCGACGCGAGGAGAACACCCCCGACCAGAGCCGCCACGGTCGAGTTCCGCCGGCACCACCGCCAGGTTCGGTCGAGGGGGCCGGCGGGCCGAGCGGCCACCGGTCGGCCCGCCAGGAAGGCCCCCAGGTCCGCGGCCAGAGCCGCGGCCGTCGGGTACCGCCGCCCGGGGTCTTTCTCCAGACACTTCAGGGCGACCGTCTCCAGATCCCGCGGGGTCCGCGGCTGCAACTCCCGCGGGGCGACCGCGTGGGCCGACCGGACCTGGTCGAGCGTGTCCAGGGCGTCCGCCCCTTTGAACGGCGGGCGGCCGGTCAGGCACTCG
>JAFKFQ010000121.1 GCA_017308215.1 bacterium
CTCCCCGCGCTCGTGCCCGCGCCGCTCCCCGCGGGCGCCCGCGGCGCCGCCGAGGCGGACGCGCTTTCGCGGGCGCTCGGCTGCCCCGACCTGTTCGTCCTCGACGCGCCGGACCGCGCCGCCCGCGAGCGTGCGGTCGCCGACCTCGCCCGTGCCGCGGCCCTGCGCGGGGAGCGGGTGCTGGTGCTGTCGCCCGACCCGGCCGCCGCCGACCGGCTCGCCGAGTTCGCCGCGGCCGACCCGGCGGTGAAGGCCGTCCGCGCCCTGGCCGACGACGAGAACCCGCACCGTCCCAGCCCGACGGCTACGCGCCTGACGACCCACGCCGCCGGCCTCGGCCGCGCGGACGGGTTCCGCCGCGCCGCCGAGACCGACCTGCGCGCCGCCGAAGCCGAGTGCGCCGCGGCCGAGGCGGCCGCCGCCGTCGCCGCCGAGTTGAAGGCGCTCGCCGACCGGTTCGCGGCGATCGAGCCGGAGCGGGCCGCGCTCGCCGCCCGCCGGGACGCGCCGCTGGTGCCCGAGCCCGGGTCCGCGTTCGCCGCCGACCTGGCCCGCCTCGCCGCCGAGGCCGACGCCGCCCGCCGCCCGCTCCGGGAGGCGCTCGACGCGGCCGCCGCCCGGCGCAAGGACGCCGAGTCGGCCCTCGCCGCCGCCCGCCAGCACAAGGCCGACGCGGCCGACCCGACCAAGAAGTCCAGCTTCTTCTCGCGCCTGCTCCACAAGCCGAAGCCGCCCGCCGACCCCGCCGAGCTCGACCGCCAGATCGCCGACGCCGAGCGCGAGGTGAAGGAGGCGGCCGACCGCGAGGCGGCGGCCCAGGCCGATCTCGACGCGGCCGACCGCCGCGCCGCCGAGGAGCGCGAGAAGCGGACCGCCGCCGCGGCCGAGGCGGCGGGCGCCGAGATCGACGCACGGCTCGCCGCGCTGGCCGCCGAGCGCGACGAGGTGGCAGGCCGGTTCGCCGTGAAGGGGAAGGAACTCGCCCGCGGCGGGGTGCCCGCGCCGGCCCAACTGACGCCCGACGCCGCCGCCCGTGCCGGGAACGACATCGAGGTGCGTCGGGGCGCCGCGCTGGCCCGCCGGGCCGCGGCGCGGGAGAAGCTCGACGACCTGACCCGCGCCGGCGCCGAGGTGGCGCGGCGGGCACTGACCGAGGTGCAAGTGGTGGTCGGCACGCCGGGGAGCCTCGCGGCCGACCCGGTGTTCGCCGACTCGCCCGCCGGCCCGCCGTTCGCGCTGCTCGTGCTCGACCACGCCGAGGACGTGGGCGAGGCCGACTTCGCCCGCCTGGCGCCGCTGGCCGGGCGGTGGGTGCTGGCCGGCGACCCGTTCGCGGCGCCGGACCGCAACGGCTCGCGCCGGGGCGCCCCGCTGCTGGCGCGCCTCGCCCGCCGCCTTGACCGCGACACCTGGACCCGTGAGGGTGACCGGCTCGTCGCCCGCTTGCTCCCCGTCGCCGCGGTGCGGCACGAACCGCTGCTCGACCACCCCGACGTGGAACTCCGCTTCGCCGCAGCCGGCGAGCTCGCCGCGATCGCCTTCCCGCCGGGACTGCCGGCGGCCGAGGCGCACCGCTTCCTGGCGGATCAGCTCGGCGAGGCGCGCCCGCGCCCGTGCGGCCCGGTCCGCTGGCACGACGACCGCACCGACCTGACCGCCTGTTGGCCGCTGGCCGATGCTGTGGCGGCGGAGTGGGTGGACGTGGGTGTCGGGGTGCGGGCGAAGGTGGCGGGGGCGTTCACGGCGGCGGTGTCGTTCGACCCGGCCGCCGGCTGGGACCGCCCCGCCGCCGAGGCGTGGCTGGAGGCGCGAATCCCGCCGCCGGGCCGTGTCGCGGAGCTGCGCTGACGCGGCAGTCTTCCGTAGGTCGGGTCGGGTCTTCGAGACCCGAGGCGGTGGTACAAACAGCGACCGACGAAGCCGTGTGAACCCAAGCTCACGTGGGTTCGAGTTCCGGCTCGCCGCCAAACCCGCCCGAGCCGCGGTGTCAAGTCTCGAAGCCCCGGCCCGACCTACGACCTGCAACGCGCGATCGTCTTTTCCGCCCGGGGCGGCCTGCCTCCCGGGCGGAAAAGACGATCGCACTGTCGGCCCCACACCCATGCACCGACTCCTCTCCCTTGTCGTCCTCGTGCTCACCGCGTCCTCCGCGGCGGCGCGGCCGAACGTGCTCTTCATCGCCGTCGATGACCTCAACGACTGGGTCAGCCACCTGGGCGGGCACCCGCAGGCGTTCACGCCGAACCTCGACCGCCTCGCCGCCCGCGGGACGGCGTTCACCAACGCCCACTGCCAGGCGCCGCTCTGTAACCCGTCGCGCACCAGCCTCCTCACCGGCCTCCGACCCACCGCCACCGGCGTCTACGGCCTCGCCCCCGGGGTCCGCGCCGCGCCCGCCACGCGCGACCGCGTCACCCTCCCGCAGACGTTCACCCGCGCGGGGTACTTCACGTTCACCTGCGGGAAGGTCTACCACGACGGGGCCGTCGCCGCGAAGGACCGTGCCGCCGAGTTCGGCGAGTGGGGGCCGGCGCCGGGCATGGGGCGGCCGGCGAAGCGGTTCGCGCAACTGCCCGGCACGCCGCACCCGCTCATGGACTGGGGGCCGTTCCCCGACCGCGACGCCGACAGCGCCGACCACCAGATCGCCGACGCGGCAATCGATGCGCTGAACCGCGCGCCGCGCGACCGACCGTTCTTCGTCGCCTGCGGGTTCCGTCTGCCGCACGTCCCCTGCTTCGCCCCGCCGGCGTGGTTCGACAAGTTCCCCGCCGACCGCGTGCAGCTGCCACCGGTCCGCGACGACGACCGCGCCGACACGCCGCGGTTCTCGTGGTACCTGCACTGGAAGCTCCCCGAGCCGCGGCTGAAGACGCTCCGGGACGTGAACGAGTGGCGGCCGCTCGTGCGCGGGTATCTGGCGGGCACGGCGTTCATGGACCACCAATTGGGCCGCGTCCTCGACGCGCTGGAGAAGACCGGCCGCGCCGGCGACACGGTCGTCGTCGTGTGGAGCGACCACGGCTACCACCTTGGCGAGAAGGAGATCACCGGGAAGAACTCGCTGTGGGAGCGTTCGACGCGGGTGCCGCTGGTGTTCGCCGGCCCCGGGGTTGCCCGCGGCGCCCGCTGCGGCCGCCCGGCTGAGCTCCTCGACCTGTACCCGACGCTGCTCGAACTCGCCGGCCTTCCCGCCCGCACGGATCTGGACGGCCTGTCGCTCGCGCCGCAGTTGCGCGACGCGACCGCCCCGCGCGAGCGGCCGGCGCTGACGACGCACAACCCGGGGAACCACGCGGTCCGCTCCGAGCGCTGGCGCTTCATCCGCTACGCCGACGGCAGCGAGGAACTGTACGACGTGCGGGCGGACCCGAACGAGTGGACGAGCCGCGCCGCCGACCCGGCACTGGCCGGCGTGAAGCGCGAACTGGCGAAGTGGCTGCCGACCCGCGAGGAGCCGCACGCCCCCGGCAGCGCCCACCGCGTCCTCACCTACGACCCGCGGACCGGCGCCGTGACGTGGGAGGGAATGGGCGTGTACCCCGGTGACCCGATCCCAACGCCGTAGCCGGTCGTGGGTGGGCAATTCACCGCACCGAGGGAAGACAGAAAGCCAGAGACGGAGCAGCGGGCGAACGGCCGGAATGGTGTCTTCCCTCGGTGCCCGCCGTGGTTAACTCGTCTTGTTGCTTTCCGCTTTTAGCAGGTCGCGGATCTCGGTCAGGAGCTTCTCGGTCGGCGTCGGCTCCGGCGGCGGGGTGTCGTGGCGGAGGATGCCGAGGTGGAGGCGGTTCATCCCCTTCACCACCAGGAACATGCAGAACCCAACGATCACGAAGTTGATGACCGACTGGAGGAAGTTCCCCCACTTCAGCGTGGCGTCGCCGTAGAGGGTGGTGCGCATCCCGGCGACGTTGAACCCGCCGGTCAGCACGCCGACGACCGGCAGGAACAGATCAGCGACGAGTGAGTCCACGATCTTCGAGAACGCCGCCCCGACGACGACGCCGACGGCGAGGTCCACCACGTTGCCGCGGAGGATGAACTTGCGGAACTCGTCGAGGAACGGCCGCATCGGAGTTCCGTGTGGCGGGTCAGGGTAGCGTCGGCAGTAGCCGACTCGGGCGGGGGTCGTTGGGGTCGAGCCGGCGGGCGTTCTCGGCGTACTGGCGGGCCTCGGCCCCGGCCCCGGTGGCGGCCAGCACCTCGGCCAGGGCGTACTGCAACTCGAACTCCTCGGGCTTCGCCGCGACGCCCCGGCGGAGGGGGTCCACGGCCTCGGCCGTCCGGCCCAGCAGCTTGAGCGACACCCCCCACAGCAAGTAGGCCATGCCGTAGTCCGGCTTCAACTGGGTCGCCCGAGACGCGTAGCGGACGACCTCCTCGAACCGGTCCCGGGCCGCGCCGGGGGCGCGGGCGACTTCCCGCTCGGCCGGCATGAACACACCCAGGGCCAGGTTGTACTGCGCGACGGGGTCGTTCGGGTCCATGGCTGCCGCTTCGCGGAGCACCGGTAGCGCGCGGTCGAAGTCGCCGGCCCGGAGGAGCAGGAACCCGGCCTCGGTCAGTCCGCGTGCGGTCGGCCGGGCGCGAGCCGCCCGCAGCATCAGGTCGGCGGCCTCCGCGTGCCGGCCGGCGGCCGTCAGCCCCTCGGCCCGCTCGCGGAACCCGACCCGTCCGACCTGGAGGTCGGCCACCTCATTCAGGAATGGGTCTTGCCACCGCCCGGCGAGAGGCGCCTCGGCCGCTTCCTGTTCGTACCGGGCCGCGGCCGCGGCGTCCCCACTGTCTCGGGCCAGGGCGGCCAACTGGGCCAGCGCCTGCGGCCGCACTACCCGCTTTTCCCGGGCCAGCGCCAAGTGCCGCGCTGCCGCCGCCCGGTCGCCCCGGGCCAGCGCAGCCAAGCCCAGCCCGTAGGCCGCCCGGTGCCGGTACTCGGGCTTGCCCGCCTCGGCCTGGAACAGCGGTTCGGCCTCCGCCGCCTGGCCGCGCTCCAAGAGCGTCTCGGCCAGCTGGAGCCGGATCGCCGGGCCGTACACCGACCCCGTCCCGGCGTCGGCGGCTTGGCGGAGCAGGTCGAGGACGGTGTCCGGGTTCCGCAACAGGGCAATCCGACCGCGGCCGTACGGCCAGCGCGGGTCGGCCGGGTCGAGCCGGGCCGCCTCCTCAAAGCTGCGGTCGGCCTCCGGCTCGAACCCGTTGGCCAGGTACACCATGCCGAGCCGGCCCCACGCCTCGGCCGACCGGCGGCCGGCGAGCACCTTGCCCCGGGCGTCGTCCACCGCCGCCCGCACCTCGGGGTCCGGGATGTCCGCCGGTAGTGGCGGCTCGGGCCGCGGGCGGGCGGGCCAGAACCACCACCCCGCGGCAACGACCCCGACGAGCGCGGCGACCGCGACCGCCGGCCGCACCCGGCGCGGGGTTCCTGGGGCGGGTGTGGTCATGGCCGCCGCCCTTCCCCCTTGCGGACTACCACCGCCCGGTCGGCCGGGCCGCCGGGGAACTCCTCCCGCGTGCCGTCCGGCCAGAGCACTCGGACCGCGTCCACCCGGTCGGCCGCGCCCAGCCCGACCAGCACCGCCGGGGCGTGGCTGCTCAGGTAGCTCTCATTCGGGCTGACTACCCGGAGCCGTTCCTTCCCGCCTGCCGCCACCCGCACCTCGGCCCCGTAGGCGTCGCGGTTGACCGCCGGGTCCACCGCCCGCACGGCCAGCCAGTGCCCGCGGTTCGGGGCGACGTTCCGGTACAGCCGCGCCCGCCCGCCGACGGCCGTCACCAGCAGGTCGGCCCCGCCATCGCCGTCGTAGTCGCCGACCGCCAGCCCGCGGCCGACGGCCCACCCGCCGCACACCGCCGGGTTCGCCGCGGACACGTCGCGGAACCTCCCGCTCCCGTCGTTGGCGAACAACTGGTTGCGGTCGGCGTACCGGCCGAATGGTCCGGGGGCGGTGGCCGGACTGTTATGAAACACCCGGCCGTTGACCACTGCCACGTCCGCCGCCCCGTCGTTGTCGAAGTCGGTCAGGGTCGTGCCGAACCCGGTGCCCCGCCACACCGACGCGCCCAGCCCGGTCTCGAACGTGCAGTCGCGGAACCGGCCCTGCCCCTCCTGCCGCCACAGGGTGTGCGTTTGGGTATTCATGTGGGTCACGTACACGTCCAGTCGGCCGCTGCCGGTCGTGTCCCCCAGAGCCACCCCCATGCCGGCGTAGGCGCTGCCGTTGGCCGCGTACGCCAACCCGCGGGGGCCGGCCTCGTCCTTGAACGTACCGTCCCTCTGGTTCACCCACAGCCGGTTCGGCTCGCCGTCGTTGGCCACGAGCACGTCCACCCAGCCGTCTCCGGTGAAGTCGGCGCAGGCCACCCCGAGGCCCGGCCCGGGCACCCGGCCGATGCCGCACGCCACGCTCGCGTCGGCGAACCGCGGCCGGGTGCCCGCTCCTAAGTTGCGGAATACCCGGCTGGTGACCGGGGTCAGCCGGCTCGGGCCGCAGTAGTCCGGCTGCCCGTCCGGGCCGAGGCACTCCGCCCCCGGGTCGTGGTCCAGGTAATTGACCACCACCAGGTCCAGCCACCCGTCGCGGTCGTAGTCGAGGAACGCGGCCGACGTGCCCCATCCGGGGTTGACCAGCCCGGACCCGGCGGTGGCGTCCTCGAACCGCCCGCCACCGGCGTTCACGAACAAGGTCAGCCCGCCAAACCGGGTGACGAGTACGTCCGGCCGCCCGTCGTTGTTCACGTCGCCGACCGCGACCCCGTGGCAGTGCCCGGCCAACCCCAGCCCGGACGCGGCGGTGGCGTCCTCGAACCGCCCGCCCCCCACCTGTCGGTAAAACCGGTTCACCGACTTCGACCCAGGCCCGCCGAACTGGAGGAGGTACAGGTCGAGCTTGCCGTCGCCGTCGGCGTCCAGGAACGCGCACCCGGACCCCATAATTTGAGGTACGAATCGCACGTTCGGTGGGCCGGCGTCGTGGGTAAAGTCGATGCCGGCGGCGTCGGTCGCGTCCTCGAACCAGGGTGGCCCGTCGGGAGCCGGGGGCGGCTCGGTCGCGGCCGGCGGGGCCCCGCACCCACCCAGCGCGACCGCGAGCAGCAGGGCGCAGTAGTAGGGGGGAGGGGGGAGCGACATGGCAACGCTCTCGGACGAACGGACACGGGAATTGTAGCGCTACGGGCCGCGAAACGCACACCGACCCGCCCGG
>JAFKFQ010000755.1 GCA_017308215.1 bacterium
GCGGCGGCTCGACCGCCCCCGCCCCGCGGAACACCCACTCGCGCGCCGGGGCCGGCGCGTCGGCGGTCCACTTCGCGTCGCGCTCGACCTTGAGCCCGACGCCGTCCGCCGGCCGCACCCGCACGACCGCGCCGCCCGCCGCCGCGCCGATCGGGCGCGGGACCGGCGGGTCGAACGCGACCACGTCCGCCTCCTTCGCGCGGTGCGTCAGGTCCGCGGCCCACGCGACCGTCGCCGCCGCCGCCGGGCGGCGGAGCCACACCTGCACGCGCTCGCCGGCCTGCGCCCACCCCGCCACCTCCGCGCCGCGGACCTCTCGGACGCGGGCGGCGAGGGTGAACTCCAGCAGCGCCGCCGGCGACTCGGCCGACCACACTACCGTGCCGGTGCCGGCGGCGCCGCGCAGGTCGGCCGCCCAGGTCGCCTCGACCCGCGCCGTGCCGGGGTCCGCGGCGACGCGGAGCGTGGGGCGCAGCTCGGCCGACTCGTCGAGCCGGGGGCTGAACGCCTGCACCGCCGCCCCGGGGACCAGCCGCAGTTCCGGCACCGCGCCGAACTCGCGGACCAGCACGTCGGGCGCGAAGTCGATCACCCCGGCCCGCCCGACCGCCTCGACGGCCACGCCGGCGGCGCGGAGGCCGTACACGCCGCCGAGCCGGACCATCCCGGCCGGGCGCGGGAACCGCAGCACCGGTCGCCGGGTCGGCGCCGGCGTGTGACACTCGATGGTCACCAGCACCCGCCCGTCGGCGGGGGCGGCGAGCGTCACGCGCAGCGGGCGGAGGCCGTTCTTCTCGGCGTCCACCGCCCACGACTGGACCGCGACCGCCCCGGCGAGCGGGTCGAGGCCGCGGGCGGCGACGCGGACCGGGTCGAGCCCGGGCGGCAGGTCGAACCGGAACCCGGCGGCGGTGCCGGACTCGGCCCGGATGTCGTAGCACGCGGTCAGCACCGTCCCGGCCTCGGACACGTCCCACACGCACCCCTCGCGGACGGTCAGCGTCCCGGCGCCGCCCGGCCCCTCGCGCCAGCGCACCGCCAGCGCCTTGACCGCCCCGAGGTCGGCGTCGATGCGGGACGGGGCGGCGCCGGCCTTCTGCTCGCCGAGGCGGCCGGCCGCCTGCACCTGTCGCCCCGCCGGCGGCGCGGCGAACGCGAGGCGCGCGTCGGGCACCTCCGGC
>JAFKFQ010000122.1 GCA_017308215.1 bacterium
ACGGGGTGAGGAGTTGTTGCCAGTGTCGAACGGGTGCGGTAGCGTCGTTCATGACGCCCCTCCGGGGTTCCTGAAGTGCCTCAGCAACCTTCAGGATGGACCCCGGAGGGCGTCGCCCACACCTGAGAATCCTGGAAACTACTGTCTAGTATGAGTGTTCGTAGCAACGGGACCTGGGGGCCTACCCGGGCTCACGGATCGGGCCGCCAGGATCTCGGTCATCAGCAATCGGCACGCCGCGCCCTGCGTCCACCCGCGTTCCCGGCCCCGCCGGTCAGGTCGATCTCGTCGGCGGCGAGTGTCACGTCGGCGGCCGAGGTGACTGTGGTCGCGACCGCCAGCACGCCGCCAGCCGTGAGGACAACGCCCCCGTTGCTCGTTCCGACCGCTTCCTGGACCGTGAGGCTACCGGCCGAGGCCGTGATCTGGACCGGACCGCCGGCCAGCACGCCGGTGAGTGTCAGGAGTACCCCGCCGACCGTCACTGCCGGGCCGGAGTCCGTGACGAACACGCCGCCCGCGGCCGTCACCTCCAGGTTCGTGACGGCGGTGTCGAGCGGGTCGGCCACGACACCAACCTCACCGCCAGCGGTAACGGCCAGCGCCGCGGCGGTGAGGTCCGCCCCGGTCGCGCTGCCGTCGGTGACGTCGCCGCCGGTCATGATCTCGAACAGCGGCACCGCGACCGGGGCGATACTGACCGGCGCGCTGACGGTAACCGCCCCGGCGCCCGCCCGGCCGACCGTCAGCCGGGACGCGGTGACGGCGTCCAGTTCGGCGTCGGTCAGGCCCAGCGCGGTCGCCGTGTCCGGCCCGCCGAGGTCGATCGCACGGCCGTCCGTGACCGGTGCCAGGGTGACCACTCCCGTCCCGGCGGTCAGCGCCGTCCCGGCCGCAAGTGTGACCTGGTCGGCCAGGACGGTGACCGTTCCGTCGGTGACCGCGACCGTGCCCGTCGTGGCCGCGACCGACAGGGCGGCGGCGGCGAGCGTGTTGCCGGCGGCGAGCGTCAGGCTCCCGTCGAAGCTGACCGCGGCGAACGGGGCGGCCGCGGCGCCGAGCGCCAGGCTCGCCGTGAAGTTCGGCAGGTCGGTGGCCGAGAGCGTGTCCTGGTCGGTGCCGCGGTTGATCGTCAGCGAGCCCGTCGGGTCGGAGAACGCCGTCGTCTCGAAAGTGCCGTTGAGGCTGCGAATCTGGTTGAACGAGCCGTTGGCTTCGAGTACCGCCTGGTTCGCGATCGCGGTCGGCAGGTTGAGCACGAGGTTCCCGACCGTCGTGCCGGTCATGTCCACCGGTTCGAGGCCGGAGTAGGTGATCGCGCCCGCCGCGCCGCCGAAGTCTATGACGCCGCTGTCCGCCGCCGCGAACGTGTGGGTGGCGGTGGCGAACGACCCGCCGGTGACGACGAGCGCGTCCCCGGTCGCCGTCGCCTGCCCGCCGCCGGCGAATTCCACCGGCACCGGGATCACGCCGCCGGAGTAGTCGATCGTAAGCGTGTCGTCACCGCCGCCGAGTTGGACCGACAGGCCGGTGAGGCCGGCGAGCGGGATGGTCAGCGTCTGGTCGCCGTTGCTGAGGGTGCCGCCGGCCGGGGCCGCGATGAACGCCTGGGTCGGGTCGGTGATGACGAGGTTCGCCCCGTTGACGGTGACCGTCAGCGCGTCGGCTGCGCCGGCCGTGTCAGTAATTGTCAGGACGCCGCCGGTGACCGTGGCCGTCAGGGTGGGCATGACAACGGACAGGGTCACGGCGGTCGCGGAGTAGCGGATAGCGACCCGCTGTCCGTTGATGCTAAACGTCGTGCCATCGGGCAGCCCGGTGAGCGTGCCGGTCACGCCGCCGTCGGCCGAGACGATCGTGAACACATCGCCCGGCCCCGGCGTGTAGGCACCGGTCAGAACCAGGTCCACGCCGCTCAGGTCGATCGACCCGGAGGTGACGAACCGGGTGTACTGGGTGTCCGCGGTCGGCCCGCTGACGTCGATGGTGAGGCCCGCCCCGCCCGCGAACGACGTGGCGGAGGCGGTCACGTCGGTTCCGGACCGCAGCGGCTTCACGGACCCGCCCGGGCCGGGGGTGAACACCAGGGTGCCGCCGGCGGTGTCGATCGCCCCGGCCCCGAGGGTGGAGGCGATGTCGCTGCCGCTCACGAGGCCGAGGTTGGTCGCACTGGGGCGGGAGATGTCACCCCCGAGGGTGATCGCCCCCGTGGCCGAATCGCCGATCTGCAACTGGACCGTCGGGGTGGGCGGTGGCGGCGGGGGCAGGCTCACGAGGTCGAGTTCGTCGTCCGTCAGACTGAGCTGGCCGGCGACTTCGGCGCCGAGGCTGACCGCGCGGCCGGCGGACGCGGGCTTGAGGGTCACCAGCCCCGTCGTACCGATCCGGCCGGAGGTCAGCGTCAGGTTGTCGGCGGCGATGGTGACGGGGCCGCCGTTCGCAGCGACGCCGCCGTTGAACCCCTGGTCGAGGACGAACGACCGGCCCGCGCCCGCTGTGATCGAGACCGGTGCCCCGCCGCCGTTGCTGTTCATGACGGAGCCGGCGCCGAGGGACTGGAGGATCATCACGTCACCCATCGCGGTGGCCTGGAGGCCGGCGGCCCCGTTCGACTCGACGTAAGAGGTGGTGTTGACGACGATGTCGCCCCCGGCGACGAGGACCAGCCCCTGCCCGCCCACGTCGCCGTAGCCGCTGGCCGTCCCGATCAGGATGTGGCGGTCCGCCCGGACCGTCGTCGTGCCGCCGGCGGACGAGACGCCCCGCGACTTGCTGTGCTGGAAGACCACGTCGGAGGTCGCGCCGGTCGCGGTCAGCGCGACGCTCCCCAGGGCCAGGACCTTGTCGTTCACGGTCAGGGTGCCGGTCGCGGTGACGTCGACGGCGCCCGACGCGCCGGTCACCTGAATCCCGCCCGTCGCGGCGCCAGTCCCGCCGACAGTCAGCGGCCCCGCGTTCGCCAGGAACACGCCAACGGTGGTGCTCGTCGCCTCGACCCGGTCGACGGCCGTGGTCAGGGGGGCGGCGGCCGTACCGACGCCGGTGCCGGCCGAGACCGTCAGGTCGCCGACTGTGAAGGCCGTGTCGCCGGCGGGGAACGTCGGGTCCAGGAACAGCTTGCCGCCCGTGGTAACGGAGAGCTTGGGGGCGTTCGCCGGGCTGACCGGGGCCGTGACCTTCGCGTTGCCCGCGGCGGTGCTGCCGATCTGGATGAAGCCCGCGGTGATCCGGTCGAGCTCGTCGTCGGTCAGGCCGAGGAAGCCGGAAAAATCGTCCCCGCCGATGTTGAGTTCCTGGCCGGGCGTGGCCGGGCGGATGGCGACGGTCGCAGCCCCGGCGTCGATGACCGCGTCCACGCTCCCGGGGATCAGCGGCGTGGCCTTCTGCACGTCGAGCCGGTCGCCGCCCAGGAGCAGGTCCGCGGTCGTCCTCAAGACGGCGCTCGCCTTCAGGCTGACGGTCGTGTCGGCCGTGATCGACAGGACGTTGAACCCGAAGTCGGTCGTGCCGTTGAACTGGACGCCGCCCGAGTTGTTGTCGAACGTGATGGTCGTCGGGGTTGCGGGGTAGGCGTTCGCCCCGCTGTCGAGGAACTTGGCCACGCCGCCGGTGATGGCGGGATTGTCCGTGATCAAGACCTGGACGGGGAAACCGGGTGTGACGGCCAGGTCGAGGCTCGTCACACCCTGTACGGGTACGTCGCCGGTGAACGTCCCGGTGGTCGTGTATCGAACTTTTGAGCTGCCGATGGACTGGATGCTGAAGATTTCGTCGTCGCCGTTTAACTCGAATGACAACCTCGCAGGGAAGACCGAGTTGTCGAACGTGACGGCCGCCGGGGTCACCCGGTCCTCAAGAACCTCGACCCGGAGGGGAGGAACCGCGACTTTCGGGGTTTCGCCGCGGGGGAGGAGAAATCAGGCCGAACAACGGTAGCCTCGCAGGAGTTGGCGTGATCCTTGCCTGATGCGGAACGAACAGACAAGGAGGCGGGCTGGTAAGAGTTAGAAACGTAGGAGTTTATCACACGCCGGGCAGTCGGGCAGAAGGGGTCCGAAGATCGGTGAACCGGCCGTGCCTGACAGGCGGGGAAACGGGTTCGCACTACCGACATGAATCAGCAAATTGTATAATATTTATGTAAATTATAAAAATTATCATTTCTTTGTCAATATATCAGTACACCCACGGGGGTGCGGAATCCAGCGACCACCTCCAAGTATCTCCCGAACGCCTCCGCCCCGCCGCACGCCTGCACCGCCTTGGGCAATCGAGCGGTAGCCCGGCACGATGTCAGTCTGAATCTGGATCAGCGGTGGGCGGAGGTCCTGCGGGGCCGAACTTCGCCCGCGCTCAACACCTTGCGGTGTCACTGCGGTCTGCACCCCCGCCGCGGCCCCTTATCGCGGAACCACAGCAGTGCTCAACGCCTCGCGGCATCACCGCGGTCTGCACCCGTCGGTCCGTCCGGGTCGATCTTGGTCTCCACGGGTGGTCAACACCTCGCGGCATCACCGCGGTCTGCACCTCGGATCGTGTAACCCCTGAATTATCAGGGGATTGGCGTGCCTCCTTTCAGGCATTTCGACCAGACCGGCGCGGCATGGCCTCGGAGCCTGTCGTCGACTAGGCAGGATTCCTGACCCCGCCGAGGATCGGCCGTGATCCACCTCGTCGGGCTGGCGGATCGCGTCGCCGTTCAGGTCGTTCCAGGTCCCGCCCCCGATCGACGTGGACGGGAGCGTTTAGTCTTCGAACTGCTCCAGTACGGGGTGGGCGAGCAACCGCCTCCGACTCCGAGCGGGGTCAGTCGCTCCGAGGAAATCATGGAGGTCCATCAGGTGGGATAACAGGCAGTGGACAGGCGCCTGTCCGGTCAAGCAGCGAGGAATGTCCATACAACTGCGGACGATGGGGGGCATGGGGCGAGCATCCACGGGTGCGGAAAGCACGGCTCACTATCAAGGCGAGTTGGCATCAAAAACGTGCCACTGATCCTCAGCTTTTTTCGTAACCACCACCGCCCGGCCGAGGGTGCGGCGCCGGACGCAACCGGAATCACCGATCCGAGTCGGCGCCGCCCGGCGGGGGGGATTCACGCCATCGTGCCAATGGTCTTGCGGAAGCGGGCCAGCGCCACGCCGAAGAACACCGCCCCGATCAGGGCGAGCGCGAGGAACTGCGGCCACACGACCGACAGCCCCGCCCCGCGGAACAGGACGCCCTGGGAGAGCAGCACGAAGTGCGTCGTCGGTGCGGCCGACATTACCACCTGCACCCACCCGGGCATGCTCTCCCGCGGCGTCACCCCGCCCGAGAGCATCTGGAGCGGGAGCAGGATCAGGATCAGCAACAGGCCGAACTGCGGCATCGACCGGGCGAACGTGCCGAGGAAGATGCCGAGCGAGGTGGCGGCGAACAGGTGCAGCGCCACGCCGGCCAGGAACAGCGGCCGCGACCCGCCGATCGGCACCGCCAGCGCTCCCTGCACCACTACGACCAGCGAGACCCCGCACGCTACCAGCACCACCAGCCCCATCGACCACACCTTGCCCGTCATGATCTCGAACGGCGTCACCGGCATCACCAGCAGGTGCTCGACCGTCCCGCGCTCCCGCTCGCGGACCAGCGCCGCGCCGGTCAGGATGATCGCCAGCATCGTCACGTTGTCGATCAGCTTCACCACCGCCCCGAACCAGCCCTTGTTCAGCTCCGGGTTGAACCGCACCCGCACCGCCAGGTCCACCGGCGGCGTCGGGTCGGCCCGGTAGCGGGCGGCGAACGCCCGCACCTCGCCGTCCACGATCGTCTGCACGTACCCGCTCCCGGAGTACGCCTGCCCCATCCGCGTCGCGTCCACGTTGAGCTGGAGCGCCGGCCGCCGCCCGGCGAGCACGTCGCGCTGGAACTCGGGCGGGATGACCAGCGCGAACGTGTCGAGCCCGGCGTCCATCCGGGCGTCCATCTCGGCCGGGGAGATGAGCTCCGGTGGGAGGAACTGCGGCGGGTAGAACGCCCCGGCGATGCGCCCGGAGAGCGGCGAGTGGTCGTAGTCCACCACGGCGATCGGCGCCTTGTTGAGCGTCTCCGGCACCGCCTTCGTGCCGGCGTAGATCGACGCCGAGAAGGCGAACACGATCAGCGCGAGCATCATCGGGTCGCGCGCCAGCCCCCACAACTCCTTGACCCCCAGGTGCAGGATGTTCGCGGCACGCACCGGTCACCCCTCCTGCTTCTTCAGGAGCGCCGCCGCCGCGCCGACCAGGACCGGCGCGGCGACGAGGAGCGGCACGAACGCCCCGGCGAGGTCGGGGAACCCGAGCGCCTTGGAGTAGGTGCCGCGGGAGATCGTGAGGAAGTGGGTGGTCGGGTAGACGCGCCCGATCCACGCCCCCGCCCCCTCCAGCGACGACACCGGGTCGATCATCCCGGAGAACGAAGCGGCTGGCAGAATGGTGAGCACCGCCGTCCCGAAGATGGCCGCCACCTGGCTCCGCATGAACGACGAGATGAGCAGCCCGGTCGCGGTCGCGCACCCGACGTAGAGGACGGCCCCGGCGGCCTGCGCCGCGAGGCTGCCGGTGAACGGCACGCGGAACACGGTCACCGCGACCGCCGTCAGCAGCGAGAAGTTCAGCACCCCGAGGGCGAGGTACGGCAGCTGCTTGCCGAGCAGGAATTCCAGCCGCGTCGTCGGCGTGGCGTAGAAGTTGATGATCGACCCGAGCTCCTTCTCGCGCACGACCGCGAGCGCCGCCAGCATGGCCGGGATGAGCATGAGGACCAGCGGGATCACCGCCGGCACCATCGCCACGATGCTCTTCACGTCGGGGTTGTACCGGAACCGCGTCTCGACCACGGCGGGCGCCGCCGCGGCGCGCTCGCCGTGCCGGCGGCGGGCGACGTCGGCCTGCCACTGCGCGTGGACGCCCTGCACGTAGCCGCGCACCGTCTCGGCCCGTGCCGGCATCGCCCCGTCCACCCACACGCCGAGTTGCACGGCGCGCCCGCGCCCCACGTCGCGCCCGAACCCGGGGGGGATCTCGATCACCACGCCGAGCTCGCCCGTCCGCATCCGCCGGTCGATCTCGGCGTAGTCGGCGACCGGCGGGCGCTCGGTGGAGTAGCGCGACCCGGCGAGGTTCCGGGCGTAATCCCGGCTG
>JAFKFQ010000123.1 GCA_017308215.1 bacterium
GCTTGATGTCGCGGTGGACGATCCCCTTGGCGTGCGCCGAGCCCGAGCTGCGCGCGGATCTCGTGGTCCCCGAGCCGGCCGCCGGGTCCGAGGTCGGGGGCGGCCTCGGCCGCGAACGCGGCCCCCGGCCGGACGGAGAGTGCGCGGGCGGCGGAAGGGGCCGGCGTGTTGGTGCCCGGGCCGACGCGGCGGGTGCCCGACACGGCGATCGTGCCGCTGAGCCGGGTGCGGTTGGTCTCGACCGTCAGGTTGACCAGCTCGCCGGTGCCGCGCGTCAACACCCCGGTGAACTCCGGGGTGACGGTGATCTCCTGATTCACCAGCCGGACGAACTCCTCGATCTTCGGCACGACCGCGCCGAGGAAGGCGATCAGCTCCGACCGGGACAGGCCGAACTCCCGCGCCTGGTCGAGCACCCGGCCCAGCCAGGCGGGGTTGCGGACGACCGCGTCGAGGTGAACCAGTTGGCTCGCGAGGTGGAGGACGCGCGCCCGGTCGGCGACCGCCCTCGCGGCCCCGGCGAGTCGGTCCGGGGAGTGGTGGTGACGGACCGGCTCGATCACGTCGCGCGGGAGGTTCCAAGTTAGTAGGAGTTCGGCGCTCACCTCGGCGTGGTCGATCCCGAACACCTCCGCCTCGTTCGCGACCGGGTCGTCGAGGCGGCCGTCCGGGTTCTCCTCGGCCAGCGCCGCCCACCGCTGGGGGTACGCCTGCGCCAGGAGGATCGAACCGAGGTCGCGGAGGAGACCGGCGACGAGCGCGTCCTCCGGATTACCGAGCCGGCACCGAGCGGCCAGCTCGCGGGCGATGATCGCCCCGCCGACCGACTCCATCCAGTATTCCTTCGTGCGCGGGTCCGGCCCGGCCGACGGGCGCATCGCCGGGAGCGACAGCCCGAGCGCGAGCGAGCGGACCGTCGCCAGCCCGAGGAGGACGATCGCCCGGTCGATGGTGGCGACAGGCTTGCCGAGCCCGTAGATGCACGAGTTGACGGCCTTCAGCAACTTGCCGCACAGCGCCGGGTCGCGGCCGAGCAGGACGACGAGGTCGGCGGGCTTGCAGTCCGGGCGGCTGGCGGCGTTCACCACCTGGAGCGCGACCGCCGGCGGGGTAGGCAGCCGGTCCGGGTCGAGCACCTTCGCCAGAACAAGGTCGCGCCGGGTGGGCGACGTCCGCTTGAGATCGAGCGTTGCGGCCGGGGCGTGGTTTTCGGCTGTCACAACGAGTTCCTTCACAACCAATTCGGGCGGAAGAACCTTGCGACGCGATACCCCGCCGGTCAAGCGCCGTGCGCGAAAGAGGTACGCCGGCCCTACCCGATCAGCCCGCGGCGGGCGAGGACGGAGGCGTCCATCCCCCAGGCGACGAGGACGTGCAGCGCCGCGCCCGGCCACACCGAGCGCGTCACCAGGCTGACCACGCCCAGCCCGACGCCGGCGAGGATCGACCCGAAACACTCGGCGATCGGCTTGTGGAAGTGGATCATGCAGTACGGGACGACCATCAGGAACACCGCGTACGCGCCGAACCGGTGTTTCGTGCCGTGGACCAGGAAGCCGCGGAAGAAGAATTCCAGCCCGACGAACTGGAGCGCGTATACGAGTTCCCAGCGGACGAACCCGGAATCGACCTCGTCGGGCGAGCTCACGCGGTAGAACGGGTACACGTCCTGGAACCGCTGCACCCCGGAGCAGAGGTAGACAAGCGGCGTCATCACCAGGGCGAACGCGAGATACACCGGCCAGTCGGCGGCCACACCGCGGACGCCGACACCGTAGTCGGTCAGCCGTTCGCGGAAGGCCAGCAGTACGATCAGCCCCGGCACCACGGCGTACAGCACGAACGCCGATAGCGCGAACCACAGCAGTCGCGCCTGTTGGTCCGTCCCCCAGCGAGTCAGCGTCGCGACCGCTTCCGTGACGGCGTCGGCGCGCCCTGCCAGGGCCGCCGCCCACTTCAGCAGCGGGACCACGGACGACGGGCTGCCGAAGTAGTTCTGGAGTGTCAGACTGACGGCCGCGGTGAGGACGACCGTCACCGTCTTGCCGTCGAACCGCCGCCCGGCCGGCGACTGGCGGAACGCCAGCGAGTCGGCCTCGACGCGGCGCAGCGGCGCGGCGAACCACCGGTCCCACGCCCGGCGCAGCAGCCCGACCATCGGCAATCCTCACGCGACACGACGAGTGTACCCGGCCGCGCCCGGACGGGCTACGATGGGAATGCCCCACCCTCCCCCGCCGGCCGCCGACGCATGAGCGACCCCACCCCCGCCCCAAAGACGCCCCACCCCACGCCCGCCGCGGGCATGGGGGCGCTCGTGTCGAGCCTGAAACACGTCGTCCAGAACCGCGGCGTCGTCCGCAACCTGCGCTCGCTGTTCCGCGTCAACCAGCCGGACGGGTTCGACTGCCCCGGGTGCGCGTGGCCGGAGCCGAAGGATACGTCGCGCGTCGGCGAGTACTGCGAAAACGGGGTGAAGGCGGTCACGTTCGAGACGACGGCGAAACGCGTCACGCCCGACTTCTTCGCCCGCCACACCGTCGGTTGGCTCCGCGGGCAGACGCACCACTGGCTCGAAAACCAGGGCCGTCTCACGCACCCAATGCGC
Source organism: bacterium (assembly GCA_017308215.1). Classification (GTDB taxonomy): domain Bacteria; phylum Planctomycetota; class Planctomycetia; order Gemmatales; family Gemmataceae; genus Urbifossiella. The sequence continues at coordinate 2,609 of JAFKFQ010000123.1, forward strand.
TACAACCGCGTCGCCGACCGCTACGAGCCGGTCTCGTGGGAAGAAGCCCTCGCGCTCATCGGCATGACGCTCCGCGCCCTCGACGATCCGAACCAGGCGCTCTTCTACACGTCCGGCCGCACGAGCAACGAGGCGGCGTTCCTCTACCAGTTGCTCGCCCGTCGGTTCGGCACGAACAACCTGCCCGACTGCTCGAACATGTGCCACGAGTCGAGCGGCACAGCACTGACCGAGCAGATCGGCGTCGGCAAGGGGACGGTGACGCTCGAAGACTTCGACCACGCCGACGCGATCTTCGTGATCGGCCAGAACCCCGGCACGAACCACCCGCGGATGCTTTCGGAGTTACAACGGGCGGCGGAGCGCGGGGCGAAGATCGTCACGTTCAACCCGCTCCGCGAGCCGGGCTTGGTGAGTTTCACGCACCCCAAGCACCCGCTGCGCACGCTCCTCGGCCGCGGCACGGCGATCTCGACGCACTACTACCAGGTCCTCATCGGTGGCGACCTCGCGGCGCTCACCGGGCTGTGCAAACACCTGTTGGAGATGGAAGCGGCCGACTCCGGGAAGGTGCTCGACCGCCCGTTCATCGACGCGCACACCGACGGGTTCGACGCCTTCGCCGCGCAGGTGGCCGCGGCCGACTGGCCGACGATCGAGCGCGAGTCGGGCCTCACCCGCGATCAACTCCTTGAGGCGGCGGAGGTGTACCGCACGGCGAAGGGCGTGATCGCCTGCTGGGCGATGGGGCTGACGCAGCACAAGCACGCGGTCGCGACGATTCAGATGGTCGTGAACCTACTGCTGCTCCGCGGGAACGTCGGCAAGCCGGGCGCGGGGGCGTGTCCGGTCCGCGGGCACTCGAACGTCCAGGGTGACCGGACGATGGGCATCAACGAGCGCCCGCCGCAGGCGTTCCTCGACGGCCTCAAGTCCGCGTTCGGCTTCGACCCGCCGCGCCACCACGGTCACGACGTCGTCGGCGCCATCAACGCGATGGCCGACGGGTCGGCGTCGGTGTTCATTGGCATGGGCGGCAACTTCGCGGCCGCGACGCCCGACACGGAGTTCACCGAGGCAGCTCTCCAGAAGTGCGCCCTGACGGTCCACGTCAGCACGAAGCTGAACCGCAGCCACCTCTGCCCCGGCCGGGATGCGCTGATCCTGCCGTGCCTCGGCCGCAGCGAGCGCGACGTGCAGGCCACCGGCCCCCAGCGCGTGACCGTCGAGGACTCGATGAGCATGGTTCACGCCTCGGTCGGGTCGAACCCGCCGGCGTCGGAGCACCTGCTGTCGGAAGTCGCGATCGTGTGCGGCATTGCCGAGGCGACGCTGCCGGACGGCGACATCGACTGGGCCGAGTTCCGCACCGACTACCGCCGCATCCGCGAAAAGATCACTGCCACCCTGCCCCACCTGTTCGCCGACTACGAGACGAAGGTCGACCACCGCGGCGGGTTCTACCTGGGCAACCCGGCCCACGACCGCACCTGGAAGACGGCGACCGGGAAGGCTCGGTTCCTGGCGCACCCGATTCACCCGCACGTCCTGCCGCCCGGGCAATTACGGCTGATGACGGTGCGCAGTCACGACCAGTACAACACGACGGTTTACGACCTGCACGACCGCTACCGCGGCGTCCACGGCACGCGGATGGTCGTGTTCCTCCACCCCGCCGACCTCGCGGCGCGCGGGCTGAACGACGGCGACGCCATCGACCTGCACAGCCACACGCCCGAGGACGGGCTGACGCGCACCGCCCGCGGGTTCCGCGCCGTCGCCTACGACATCCCGCCCGGTTGCGCCGCGGCGTACTTCCCCGAGACGAACGGGCTCGTGTCGAAGGACAGCTTCGCGCACCGCAGCCGCACGCCGTTGTCGAAGTTCATCCCGATCACGGTCACGCCCGCGGCCGGGGGCTGACCGTGGGCGAAGTCACCGACGCGCGGGTGGTCCGCTACCCGACCGGCACGTCAGACCTGGATCACCTCGCGGCGGAGGAGCCGCTCGAAATCCGTGTGGACGGCGACCCGCTCGCCGTGACCATGCGCACACCCGGCCACGACGCCGAACTCGCCGCCGGCTTCTGCCTCACCGAGGGCGTGATCGACGACCCCGACGAGCTCGAGCGCGCCGAGCCCTGCACCGAGGCCGACTACGGGAACGTGGTGAACGTGGCGCTCGCCGGCGCCGCCCACGCCAGCTGGTTGGAGCAGCGCACGAAGGCCCGCCGCGACCTGTACCTGTCCAGCTCGTGCGGCCTGTGCGGCAGTCGCACCATCGACCGCATCGCCCGCCGCATCCCGCCCGTCGCCGGCGGCTTCGTCGTGTCGCCCGGCGTGCTCGTGACGATGCCGCCGGCGATGGCCGAAGCACAGGGCGTGTTCGCGCGAACCGGCGGGCTGCACGCCGCGGGGCTGTTCCACCCGGACGGCCGCTTGCGCCTCGTGCGCGAGGACGTGGGCCGGCACAACGCCGTGGACAAACTCATCGGGGCGCTGCTGCTGAGCGGGCAACTGCCGGCGGGACCGGGGGTACTGCTCGTGTCCGGCCGCGCAAGTTTCGAGCTGATCCAGAAGGCCGGACGGGCCGGGATCGGGTTTCTGGCGGCCGTGGGAGCGCCGTCGAGCCTCGCGGTGGAAGCGGCAGCTCGGTTCGGGATGACGCTGGCGGGCTTCTTGCGCGGCGAGCGGTTCAACGTGTACGCGGGGGCCGAGCGTGTTGGCGACCGGCCGGCGTGAGCCGGCTGGTCGTTGCGCCAGGTGCCTGGGGCGGCGATCGGTCACCCGCGTTATCCGCTTGAGTACCTCTCCCAACGACCAGCCGGCTCACGCCGGCCGGTCGCCGACGCCAACTCGCAGTTGCTGTTCCAGTTCGTCCGCCTCCTCCACCGCCCGCGGCCGCAGGTCGTTCACCTCCCAGCGGTCCTCCGGCTTCTCGTACAGCTGCACTGCCCGCGCCTCGTCGGCCGGCTGCGACCCCGGCACGAGCAGCGTGCGCGTCGGCGTGTGGATCGCCGCTTCGGTCACGCCGTCGATGTCCCACGCCGAGCACGCGAACTCGCGCACCGTCTCAACCGCACCACGCACAAGCGGCAACAAGTCGAACCCCTCGCCTCCGTCGGCACCCGCACCGCACAGCGCGAGCAGCGTTCGCGCCAGGTCGGCCGGCTGCGTCAGCGCCGACACCCGTCGTCCCGCCTCCACCGCGTCCGGCAGGCGCAGCAGCAGCGGCACCTGCACGACAGCCTGGTGCAACCACGGCCGGTACGGGCCGACCTGGCCATGTTCGCCGAGCGGGTAGCCGCGGTCGGACGTGACCAGCCACGCCGCCGAGCGGTCGAGCCCGCGGGCGCGGAACTGCTCGAACGCGCGGCCGAGTTCGGCGTCGAACGTCGTCACGACCGCGGCGAAGGTGCGGTGGAGGAAGTCGAGGGCGGCGGGGTCGGTCCGGTCGAACGGGCCGGTCGGCGGGTCAGCGAACGGCGGTACCGGCTCCACGTCCGCTGTCTTCTCGCCCTCTTCGTCGCCGTCGTCGAGGTACGCCTCGAACACCTCCTGCGGCACGTCCCACGGCGGCACGAGGCGGTCCGTTTCGACCCAGAGCAGCCAGCGCGGTTCGGTCATCAGCCGGTCGAGCAGACCGGGCAGGGCTCGCAAGACGGCATCGAGCGGGGAAGCATCGTCGGCCTCGGGACGGGCGTCGAACACTTCCGCCCAGCCGGCGTAGAAGGAGGGGGCGATATCCGTGTCCGGGTGGTTCGCCCGCACCAGCACGGTCCGCACCCCGGCCGCCTTCAGCCCGTCGAGAAGGACCGGCGGCGCTTCGGCAGCGGGCGCGAATTGGTGGCGCCCGGTCAACCACGCTCGGCCGGCGGCGTCTGGGTCGGGGCGGTCAGAGAAGTGGCGGTCGAATACGACGCCCTCGGCCGCGAGGCGGTCGAGGTGCGGGGTGCCGACCCACTCGTTCCCATAGGCGCCGACCCACCCGGCCGGGAAGCCACGGGCGGCGATCACGATCGTGTTCATGCCTTGCGATTCTACCGGGTCGCCGCCGCGGCGGCGGGAGATACGCTAACCCGACCCGCCCCCCCGAAAGGACGCCCCTTGCTCGGCCCGATCTTCAACCGGGAACTGGTCACCGTCCCGCGCCGGTCCGGCCACTACGGCGCCCGGGCGGCGGTGGTCGGGCTGCTCGGCATCCTCGGCATCACGACGTGGCAGGCGACCGTCGGGTTCGACCGCGACGCCACCCTCGGCGAGACGGCGGCGTTCGGGCTCCTCCTGTTCCAGATCGTCGCGTTCGTGCAACTCCTGCTGACGCTCTTTTTCGCGGCCCTGTCGGCGGCCAGCGCCGTGTCGCAGGAGAAGGACCGGCGTACGTTCGTGCTGCTCCTCATCACCGACATGCGCGACTACGAGATCGTGCTCGGGAAGCTCTTGGGCGCGCTCCTGCCGATCAGCGTGCAGTTGCTCGTCACGGCGCCCGTACTCGCGCTGTTCCTCCTGCTCGGCGGCATCGACCCCGAACAGGTCGTGCAGGCGGTGCTGGTGC
>JAFKFQ010000124.1 GCA_017308215.1 bacterium
ACGAGCGGCCGGCTGGGGCACCGCGCCGGAACCCGACACCCGCCCACCGGCGACCGCCGGTCCGTGTAGCAATGCACGGCCGACGGCCGCCACGTGGGCGTTTCGGACGCAAGATCGAGGAGTGGCTGGCCACGGACGAGCGCCTGGCGGGGTGACTCGGCCGCGTGCGGAGGTGTCGACATGGGTGCGAGCCCCGAACCGCCCCACTCAGGACCAACATTCCTGCCAACGACCTCCTCCGCACCCTCGCGGTCCGGGAGCACGCCCGAACGACGGGCGCAGCGTAACTCACCGCCCGCCCGGCGGGGCATAGTGGGCCAGCCAGCCGAACACCTCGCGGTGCCAGTAGGCGCCGTTCCGCGGCTTCAGAACCCAGTGGCCCTCGTCGGGGAAGTTCACGAACCGCGACGGCACGCCCTGCCGCTGCAAGGCGCTGAAGAGCTCGTGCCCCTGGCCGATCGGGCAGCGGAAGTCCAGGTCGTTGTGGATCACCAGCATCGGCGTCTTGTTCTTCGCCAGCTCGCCGGCGCGGATGTGTGGGCTGAACTCGCGGTACTTCCCGGGCACCTCCCACGGCAGCCCGCCGTGCTCGTGCTCGTCGAACCAGAGCTCGTCCGTCGTGCCCCACATGCTCTCGAAGTTCCACACCGAGCAGTGCGTGACGAGGCACTTGAACCGCTTGGCGATGTCGTTCACCGCGAACCAGTTCATCATGTACCCGCCGAAGCTCGCCCCGGCCGTCGCCATGCGGTCCTTGTCCGCGTAGGGCTGCTTCTCGACCCAGTCGAGGCCGGCGACGAGGTCGCGGTAGCACTTCCCGCCCCAGTCGCCGCTGATCTCCTCCACGAACTTCTGGCCGAACCCGGTCGAGCCTCGCGGGTTCGGCATCACCACCACATACCCCTGCGCCGCCCACAGCGACGGGTTCCAGCGGAAGCTCCAGCCGTCCTCCCACGCCCCCTGCGGCCCGCCGTGGACGAGGTACACCACCGGCCACTTCTTGTTCGGGTCGAACCCCGGCGGCTTGAGCACCCACATCTGCATCTTCCCGCCCTCGATCGGCACCTCGACCGATTCGGGCCGCGGGCGGTCGAGCTTGGCGAGCAGCGCGTCGTTCGCCTTGCTGACGTTCGCCGGATCAGGCAGCTTGAAGCCGGTCTCCGCAGTGGATGAGGTTAACCCGACGAATACCTCTGCCGGGGCATCCATCCTGGACCGGGTAAAGGCGATGGTGTTCTTGCCCCAGCTGATGCTGGTGTTATTCCCGCCGGCGAACGGCGAGACGGGACCGAACGCACCGGTAGTCGGATGAGCCAGGAAGAGGGGCGTCTCCCCTTGATAGTCGGCGGTGAAGATGATGTCGTTCCAGCCGATCCAGGTGAACTCGTTGGCCGAGCGGTCGGCCTTGCCGAGCCAGCTCTTGGCCGGGCCGGCGAGCGTCCCGTCCCAGTTGGCGTCGGCCACCATGATGTCCCACCGGTCGGCCTCCGACCCCGGCTTCTTCTGCGCCCGCCACGCCAGCTTCTTGCCGTCCGGGCTGAACTTCGGGCCGGTGTCGGCGGCGGGGTTAGCCTTCGTCAGCGTCTCCCACTCGGTCTTTGTGTTGTGGATGCCGATGCGGCACAGGTCGTAGTTGGTGCTCCACGCCTCGTTCTTCGCCGGGACGGCGGTGAAGACGAGGTGCTTGCCGTCCGGCGTAAACGAGAAGTCGTCGCCGCTCGAAAACGTCATGCTCGTCGGGTTGGCGTCGCGGTCGCCGGGCGTCACGTCGCGCGGCTTGAACGACTCCGGGCCGCCAGGCGACTCGTGCGGGAGGTACGCCACGCGCTGCACGAACAGGTGCTGCCGCTTGTCGCCGACGTACTCGTCCCAGTGGCGGTAGAAGAGTTTGGTGAACACCTTCGCCTTCACCGGGTTCTTTTCGAGTTCCTCGTCCTTCGCCTTGTTCTTCGCGTCGCTCTCGGCGAACGGGAGCGTGCTGAACTCCGGGAATACCGCCGACACGAACGCGACGTGCGTGCCGTCCGGCGACCAGACGCCGGTCGCGGCGCCGGTGCTGACGCTGGTGACCTGCGTCGGCTCGCCGCCGGCGGCGGGGACGGTCCACAACTGCGACGTGCCGGACCGGTTCGACTCGAACAGGACCGTCTTCCCGTCCGGGCTCCAGCGCGGGGCGGCGTCGCGCTTCCCCTTCGGGTCGATGAGCGCCTTCGGCGGCGTCTTCCCGTCGGTCGCCGCGGCCCACAGCGCCGTCGTGCTCTTGTTCGCGTCGAGGCTGACGGTGGCGACCTGGTAGACGACGGACTTGCCGTCGGGGCTGATCTGTGGGGCGGCGACGCGCTTGAAGGCGTAGAGGTCTTCGACCGTCATCGGCCGCTTGTCGGCGGCGGGCGCGGGGCCGCCGAGGGCGGCGACCGCGGCGACCGCGGCGAGGCGGAAGGCGCGCATGGCTGGCTCCGGGTGCGGAGAGGGGTTCGGACAGGATACCCGGGGCGACGGGCGGGGCCAACAGTAGGGCTGCGCCTTGTCCTGGTGGACCGGCGAGACGCCGGCCCCACCACGTCATCAATCCACCGTCGCCCGCCCGCGGTCGAGGCGCAGCGTGCGCGTCACCGTGCGCGGCAGTTCCGGCGGGTGGTGCGATACGAACAGCAGCGCCTGATCTTCACCCAAATTCGCGTCGAGCCAGTCGCGGCAGTGCTCCACCGTCCCGGCGTCGAACGACTGGAACGGCTCGTCGAGGATGAGCAGCCGCGGCCGCTTCACCAGCGCCCGCGCCAGCAGCACGAGTTTCTGCTCGCCGGTCGAGAGCTGGCGGAACGGGCGCTTGGCGAGCGCGGTCAGGCCGAAGTCGCCGAACAGCCCGGCGACCATGCCGTCCTGCTCCGGCGTGGTGGGCTGGTCGGTCACGCCGTCGAAAAAGCCGGTCGCGGCGGCGCGCCCGGCGGTGAGCGACCCGGTGAAATACAGGTGGAACTCGGGCGACGTGAGGCCGACGGGGCGCTTCACGTCCCAGATGCGCTCGCCGGTGCCGCGGCGACGGCCGAACAGCCGAACGTCGTTCGAGAACGCCTGCGGGTGGTCGCCGCACAGCAGGCTGAGGAGCGTCGTCTTGCCGCTCCCGTTCGGCCCGACGACCGCCCACCGCTCGCCGGCGCGGACCGTCCACGTCACGCCGTCGAGGAGCGTCTTCCCGCCGTGGCGCACGGTCACGTCGCGGAGCTCGACGATGGGGTCGGCAGAATTATTGGACAGGATAACAGGATGGACAGGATGCCGAACCAAGACACTGCTTGGGCTCGGCATCCTGTCCATCCTGTTATCCTGTCCAATGTCTTCTTGCTCCTCCCCCGCAGGCAGAGCGAGACGATTTGTCACCCACGCCGGCACCGCCTCGGGGGCGCACACCAGCACCAGCCGCAGCCCCTCCTTCACGAGCCGGCCGAGGAAGTCCGACACCTCCTCGCGCCCCGCCGCGTCCACGCCGAGGAACGGGTCGTCGAGCACGAGGAGCTCGGGGTGGCCGAGCAGTGCGCGGGCAATGCGGGCGCGGCGCGTCTGGCCGTTCGACAGCGTCATGAACGCCTGTCCGAGCCGGTCCGCGAGGCCGAGCCGCGCCGCCACCGCCGCCACCTCGTCGGCCGTCGCCGGGCTGCCGGAACGGAGGAACGTGTCGAGCGCCAGCGGCTCCTCGGCGTCGCCGAACTCGAAGCGCTGCTGGTAGTAGTGCCCGGCGTAACTGAACAGCCGCGAGTTCTCCTGGAACGGCACGTGGCGGGCGATGTCGGAGACGTACTTCGCCTCGCGGCCGGCGGCGCGGAGGCGGTCGAGGAGCGGCCACGTGAGGTCGCCGCCGCGCAGGTGGAGGCGCCCGAGTAGCGCGTCGGCGAGCGTCGATTTACCACTCCCGACCGGGCCGGTGACGGCCCACGTCTCGCCCTCGCGGACGGTCCAGGAGAAGTCGGACAGAACGGTCGGCCCGCCGGGGCGGGCGATCGTGGCGCGGTCGAGCGCGAAGACGGTGTCGGTCATTCCGGTAGATAGCGGCCGGCTTGCCGGCCGTGGTTTGAAGGTGAGAAAGGGGCGGCAAGCCGGCCGCTAGGTACCGAGCAGCTCGCCGGCGCCCTCGGCCAGCAGCATCGCGGCGAGCTCCTGGCCGGTCGCCAGTGGGGCGTCGGCCGGGCCGGTGTGCGTCGCCGACACCTTCCGCCGGCCGTCCGGCGTCAGCACCATCCCGCGCACCGTCAGCCGACCGCCGTCGATCTGCGACGTCGTGCCGATCGGCACGAGGCAGCCGCCGCCGAGCGCGGCCAGCATCGCCCGCTCGGCGGTCACGCGCGCGAACGTGTCGGCGTCGCTCAGCGCCGTCACGGCGTCGATCGTGTCGGCGTCGTCGGCGCGGCACTCGATGCCGATGGCGCCCTGCCCGACCGCCGGCAGCATCCAGCTCGGATCGAGCACTTCCGTGATGCGGTCGGCCAGGCCGAGGCGCACCAGCCCGGCCTCCGCGAGGATGATGGCGTCGAGGTCATTCTCCGCCAGCTTCCGCAGGCGGGTCTCGACGTTCCCGCGCAGGTCGAGGAGTGTCAGGTCGGGGCGGCGGTTCGCCAGCATCGCCCGGCGGCGCAGGCTGCTCGTGCCGACCACGGCGCCGGGCGGCAGCGCGTCGAAGCGGCGGTGCTTGAGTGACACGAACGCATCCCCCGTCGGCCCACGCGGCGGCACGGCGACGAGTTCGAGGCCGGGCTCGGGGATGGTCGGCAGGTCTTTGAGGCTGTGGACGGCGGCATCGGCGCGGCCGTCGCGCAGCGCCGTCTGGATGGCCTTCGTGAACACGCCGAACCCGCCCATCGCGGCAAGCGGGGTGGCGCGGTCGCGGTCGCCGTGCGTCTCGATCAGGACGAGCTCGACCGGCCGCGGCGCGGCGACCGGGCGGAGGCGGTCGGCGACGTGGTTCGCCTGCCACAGGGCGAGCGGGCTGCCGCGGGTGCCGAGGCGGAGCGGAGCGTTCATGCCGAAGGCGCGTTCCGGGCGTGGAGGGCGTCCCGCAGCCGGGCGACGGCCTCGGGACGGGGGACGGGGCCGGCTTCGAGCCGCGCCTTCTCGGCCGGGTCGGCGTCGGCGCGGTCGAGCGCGAACCACACCGGGCGGAGCCGGTCGGGGTCGGCGGCCGAGCGCGGGAACAGGTGCCAGTGCAGGTGCGGCACCTGGTTCCCGAGCAGCTCGTAGTTCAGCTTGTGCGGGCGGAAGGCGTGCTCGATGGCCTCGGCGAGCACTGCCATCTCACCGAGGAACGCCGCGCGGCGTTCGCCGAGTTGACTGAGCTCCGAGGCGTGCTCGCGGCTCACGAGGACGCAGTAGCCCGGGTAGAACTGCCACGGGCCGAGCACGGCGACGGAGTGCGGGAACCGCCACACCACGTCCGCGGCGGGCCACCCGTCGGGGGCGGCGAGCTTGGCGCAGAACGGGCACTCGGACGCGGCGGCCATAGGGAGAGCATAGGGAACGCGGCGCCGCGGTCAGCGCACGGCTTCGGCGCGGAGCGCCTGCACGGTGCGGACGAGGTTGTCGAGCGTCGCCGCGTCGGGCGTCCCGTTCACCTTGCCGCGCGGGCGGCCGGCGGCGTCGAACACGACCACGTTCGGCTCGCCGGCGGTCATTCCGAAGTTCGACTTCATGGTGTCGGCGAAGTCGAGCCACACGGGCACGTCCGGCGCGCCTTTCGCGATCTGCGTGCGGATGATGCCGCGGACCGGCGCCGGGAGCTTCCCGCAGCACGCGACCGGGATGACCTTCACGTCCGGCGCCGCCTTCCCGGGCGGGAGGCCGTCGAGCCCGACGACCGGCGCCGCCTGCGCCTTCGCCGCCGGCTGCCCCTTCGCGTCCGGATGCCAGCACACGTGCAATTGCTCGCCGAGCGCCTTGCAGGCGTCCGTACCGCGCCGGTCGCCGTAGACGAGGATGACGACGGCGCCGCTGTACGCGCCGAGATCCGCTTTGCGGTCGAACTGGTCTTCGAGGACGAGCGCGGCGGGTTCCGGCGCCGGCGGCTGTGCGACCGACACGCCGGCGAGGCCGAGTGCGAAGTAGATGGCGGCGAGGGGTGTGCGGGTCACGGCTGGCTCCGGTGGGAGACGCGGGTTCGTCGGAGCCCGGAGCGTGAGCGACGGGGTAGGCGGGCCCATCGCCTCGATTCGACAACGACGGGGTGGCCCACTCCGTCGCTCACGCTCCGGGCTCCGACAACAAGGATCAGACGACCGCGCCCGCGGCGCGGCGGCGCTCGTCGGCCTTCAGGCGCCACACGGCCAGCGCCAGGAACGCCGCCGCGAACGCCGTCACGGCGCCCACGTACGGCAGTGCGTCGAACAGCCCGCGGCCCTGCCACGTCACGCGGTCGAGGCCACGCATCGCCCACGTCGTCGGCAGTGCGAGCGCCGCGTCGCGCACCCACTCGGGGAGGAGGAACGCCGGCACCCACAGCCCGCCGAGCATACTCACCCCGAGGATCACCAGGATGCTCACGCTCCGCGCCCGCGCCTCGGTGCCGCCGACCGCCGCGACGAGCAGGCCCGTCGCCGCCGCGAGCCCACAGCCGGCCAGCGCCAGCAGTGCGAACCCGGCCCACGACCCCGCCGCCGTCACGCCGAACGCCACGCGGCCGACGGCGAACGTGCCGCACACCATCAGCAGCGCGACGGCGGCGGTGGCGAGCGCCTTTCCGGCGAGGACCGCCGACAGCGGCACCGGCGCCGCCCGCACCCGCACCCACGCCCCGCGGCGGCGCTCGCGCAGGAAGACCAGCCCGCTCTCCATACCCCAGAACAGCAGGTATTGCAGCGTCATCCCGCAGAAGCTGTGCGTGTACGAGTCGAACCCGCCCGCAGCACCGGCGACCGCCGTTGCCTCGGCACGGAACGGCGGCGCGAGTGCCGCGGCGCCGACCCCGAAGCGGTCGTGCGCCAACTTCCGCATTACGGTTTCGGTCAGCACCCCTTCGGCCCACTGCCGCTCCGCCGCGGTCGTCGGGTGGTGCAGGATCTCGACCGGCGGCCGCTCACCGCCGGCCCACTCCGCGACCTGCTCGAAGCCGGCCGGCAGCACGATCGCCACACCCGGCCGGCGGTCGGCGACCGCGGCCTCGGCGGCGGCG
>JAFKFQ010000756.1 GCA_017308215.1 bacterium
CCTAGTGCGGTTTCAGGCGGATAGTTGCGCGAGAGGCTCCAGGTGTTCGCAGCCGTAGTAGTCGCACACGCGGGTTCGGACCTCGTTGGCCGCGAGTAGCCGCTCCGGTTCGACGACGGCCTTCTTGCCGTGCGCCCACTTGGGCTCGATCGGGTTGAGCCACGGGCTCTTCACCGGCAAGAAGCACGCGACGATCCGAACCCCGCCCTCCGCACGCGCCTTCTTGTTCTGGGACTTGATCCACGCCCGTACCCGCTTACTGACGTGCCACGCCGCGTTGTCCCACACCAACAGGAGCGCCTTCTTCCCCTCTGTCTGCAATCGCTCGCACACCCACGACAGGTAGTCCTCGGTCACCTGGGAAACCGGACGGCCCGTCACGAACCGCAGCATCATCCGACCACTGTCCGCGCGCAACAGCCCGTAGCACGACAGCGCCTTGGGGTCCGTATCGCCCTTCGGAACCGTTTGCTCCACCAGGCGCAGCGGTCGGCTCTCGATCGTCCAGGCGTGCATCGCCGGAAGGGCCAGCCGACTCCACCACGTCTCGTCTTGATACCCCAACGCCCACTCCGGGTGCGACTCGGCCAACCGGATCAGCCGGTCCCGCGCTTTTTTTACGCGCGTACGCCGGGTCGGGGCTGGTGATCCACTGCTTGGCCCGCTTCCACCCGTGGCCCAACCGCTTGACCGCCTGGCGAACGGCCTCGTGGGACAGCCGTCGCGAGGCCAGTCCCTGCTCAAAGGCGACGTCGGCCAACAGGTCCAGCGTCCAGGTACTCCGGGCCTTGCCGAAGTGTCGCGGGGACTGGTGGAGGATGCCCTTGAGTGGGTCGGCCTTGCCCTCGTCAAGGACCGGCTGCGCGTCCTTGGGTCCGCGCTTCTTCTCGGTCAGACAGCCCGCGCCCTCCTTGTCGAAGGCGTGGAGGGTGTTGTGAACGGTCCCGATGGCACAGCCGACGTGTGCGGCGATCCGGGACGGTCGTTGGCCTTCGGCACTGGCCAGGAGGATCTGGGCGCGTCGGAGCGTGAACGCTTCTCGACTCCGGAGTCCGGCGCGGATCGCCTGGCGCTCCGGGTCGGTGAAGTCGCGAACGAACAGGGGTGGTTTCATGACCCATTATTCGGGACCAACCACCCATTACCAAGGAACCGAATGAGACTCCACTAG
>JAFKFQ010000742.1 GCA_017308215.1 bacterium
TACGAGCGCGTCGGCGAGGCGGCCGTGCGCACCGCGGACGTGCGCATCGTCGCGGCGACGAACCGCGCCCTGGAGGCGGAGGTCGCGGCGGGCCGCTTCCGCGAAGACCTGCTCTACCGGCTGAACGTGATCGAGGTGACGGTGCCGCCGCTGCGCGACCGCCGCGCCGACGTGCAACCGCTGGCCGACCACCTGCTCGCGCAGTTCGCCGGCCGGTCGTACAAGCCGGTGACCGGCTTCACCGCCGCGGCCCGCGAGGCGATCGGGCGCCACCGCTGGCCGGGGAACGTCCGCGAGCTGCGGAACGCCATCGAGCGCGCCGTGCTACTGTGCAAGGGAACGGAGATCGACGCGGCCGACCTGCCGGCGCCGGTGACGGCGGCCCCGGCGGCGAGGGTGACGGTCGGCGCGGACGTGCCGATCGACGCGGTGGAGGTCGAGCACATCCGCCGCGTGCTGGCGACGAGCCCGACGCTGGAGGACGCGGCACGGACGCTCGGCATCGACCCGAGCACGCTGTACCGCAAGCGGAAGAAATATGGACTGTGACGGCCGACCGTCTTCAGGCCAACGGCCTGAGATTCGATAGCCCGGGGCAATGCCCCGGGTAGCGGCGGCGGGGTCACGGGGGCAATGGCCCCACGAACCCCGTCCGCGTGGCTCCCCGGGGCGTTGCCCCGGGCTGTCGAATCCCACCCCTTCGGGGTGAAGAGGGTGGTCCGATCGGTAGGCTCGGGGCGGGGAACCACCTGCGATGTCTCTTCGGTATCGGCTCTGGCTGTCGTTCGCCCCGCTCCTCGCGCTGCTCGCCGCGCTCGGGGCCGGGGCGGTGTACGCGCTCGGCGTCGTCGGCGACCGAATCGACGGCATCCTCCGCGAGAACTACCGCAGCGTCGACGCGATGGCCGGGCTGAACGAGGCCGCCGAGCGCATCGACTCGGCGTTCCAGTTCGCCCTCGCCGGGCGGCCGGGGGCGCGGCACGAGTACGACCGGTGGTGGGCGGCGTACCGGCGGCACCTCGACTTCGAGCGGACCAACCTCACCGAGCCCGGCGAGGCCGAACTCGTCGCCCGGCTCGCCGACCTCACCGCCCACTACCGCGAGCTCGGCGACCGCTTCTTCGCCCCCGGCCGCACTGCCGCCGAGCGGGACGCCGACTACTACGGGG
>JAFKFQ010000614.1 GCA_017308215.1 bacterium
GTTCCCGGTCTCCCACAGGGACAGGGCGAGCGCGGGGTCGGGCGGGAGCGTCTTCGCCAGCGCCCGGATGTCGCCGTGCTTGACGCCGAACTGGTTGTCGCCGGCGCCCCACTTGGTGTTGTGCTTCCGGGTCGTCGCGTTGCCGAGCGCCTCGAGCCGCCCGAGCGCGTCACTGAGGGTCATGGTCGTGACACCTGCGGATGGCGGGGTGCGGGGGGTGTCATAAAGCGTCACCTTTTTCGCGAGCTCACGCGGACTGACGCCCCCGCATCCGGCCCCGCGACCGCCGCGGTGTAGTGTCGGGTCTCGCAGACCCGCCCCGCCCTGCGGAAGACTCGGGCCGCTCGGTCCGGCCCTTGGCGTTCCTGTTTTCGCGTTCCCAGCGGTCCCCACCTCCAGGGTACACTCGGGAACGCGACCGGGACTGCCGGCGGGAACGTCGGCCGCGGTCGGTGCTGGGACGCCCTGCCGGTCGCACCGGTCGCCCGGGTCTGGCGTTCCCGCCGGCCTTCCCGACTCGCGTTCCCGCTCCACCCTGGAGGTTGGAACCACGAGGAACACCACACCGGGGACGTCGGGCGTCGGCGGTTCGACACGCGCTCCTCCTCCGCGCGCCGAACGTGCGGCCCGGGTGACGCTGGTTTGGGAGTGAGCGTAACGGACCGCCGGCCGGCTGTCAAAGTCGGGTGCGGCCCTCGGCCCGTGTCACATCCGACCCGGGGTGAACGACTTCAAGACCACCTCGTCCGACCCGACCGTCCGCCGGACCATGCCGACGCCCGGGGCGTACCAGACCCGCCCCTCGTACTGAATGACCAGGTGCATCGGGTCCCCGCCCCGCGGGGCCACGGTCACCGGGACGGCGGTGAACACCCCGCCCGGGACGGTGACCCGCTCCGCGCGACCCGCCCACGCGACGACCCCGGGGTCATTGTGAAGGCGGTCGGCCCGAGCCCGAGGGTCGAATCGGTCCCGAATCGCCTGGGCGCGCGCCGCGGCCGCCGCCGCCGCGGCTTCCCGCTCCTGGTTGAGGCGACCGACCAGGGCCGGGATGTCGGACCGGTCGCCGAGGTCGGTCACCAGGTCCACCCGGTCCATCACGATCGACACCACCCGCCCGGCCCCCTCGCCCGACAGCAACTCCAGCCGGCGGTCCGCCACCACCACCCGGGCGACCGGGGCGGCCGTCCCGTCTTCCCCGACCCGGCCGACGGTCACGACCGCGCCCGCCCCGACGTGCTCCACCCGGGTGACCACCTCGGTGTACTCCCCGACCGGTTTGCCGTCGGCCCGTTCTTCGTACACCCACCTGGCGCCGACGGCGGTCGGGAAGTAATAGACCGGCGGGGTCGCCGGCCGGACCACCGGCCGGGGTGCGGGCGCCACCGGCAGCCCCGGCGGTCCGGCCGGCACGGGCACGGGCACGGGCGGGGCCACGGCGACCACGGGTACGGGCACGGGCGGTCCCTCCCGGCCGCCTCGATCGCACCCGGCCGCCAGCACCACCGCAATGAGTCCCAGACGCCCGAACGGTCGTCGCATCGGAACACCCTCGGGGCCGAACGATGAGCCCGGCGGCCGCGGCCGACCGAGCGACGGGTCAGTCATCGCTTATGGGCCACGGTCTCCTGCCGCGCGGGGGCTCAGCGATGGGCAGCAGCCCGAGGCGACGACCCCCGTAACGACTACTTGCGCCGCGTGCCCCGCCGGCGAGGGTCGGGGGCGGATTCGGAAGCCTCGGTGCCGGTTCCCGCGCCGGCCGCCCACCACCGCTCGTACTCCTCGTCGCGGACGCGGCGGAAGACCGTGAACAGGTCGCCGCGGGTCCAGGCCAGGGTGTCCCCGCTCGCCTCCAGTACTCGGAAGTCCTCCGTATCCCGGACCCAGTCCGGTTGGTCGTACTCCGGCATCGGGGGCACCGGAGTGGCGATGGTCAACACCCACCCGTCGGATAGCTGCCACGTCCTCGGGAAGGGGGCCGACGGGTGTACCGGCACGCCATCGTCCGCCGTCCCATCGTCCCGGAGAATCAGCCTGGCCCGCGCGGCGCGGTGCGGCCGCTGGAGGTGCCGGAGAGTGGGGCCAATGAGGACCGGCTCCCACTCCCCCACCACGCTCGCCCGCAGCCGGCTCGATTCGATCGAATCCCAACTCATGTCGTTTCCGTTGCCGAACGAACAACGAGCCCGGCGGCCACGGCCGACCGAGCTACGGGTTAGTCACCACCTCTGGGCCACGGTCTCCTGTCGCGCGGGGGCTCGGCGAGCTACCCGCGTCCCCGCGGCCCGGGCCGGAGCAGGTATGCCGCCAGGCACAGCGCGCCGACCCCGGGGAGGATCGAACCGCAGGCGTACCCGAGGGCACCGGCCGAGTCCCCGCCGGCTCCGACCGCCTTCACGGCCGACAGGACGCCACTGAGCAGCAGGAACGGGGTGAGCAACAGGCACCCGTACCCCGCGACCCGCGACCCGGCATCCGGCCCGGCCGACGCCAGTCGGGTGAGGTAAGACTGCTCGACGGTCTGGGTGAGGAAGTCGTACCCACAGTCGCAACGCTGCGCCGCGGGTGGGTTGACCAGCCGGCACCGCGGGCACGCCCCACCGGGCCACGGGGCGACGGCCTTGCTTGGGCGGGGCGGCGGCCGGTCGGCCGGGAGGCGGGCGAGTACCGCCTGCCGCTGGGCCTCGCGGTCGCGGAGGACGGCGGCCGGGGTTCGGCAAGCGGTGCAAGCGTCTGCCGCGGGTGCGGCGTCGCGGGCGCATTCCGTGTGAGCCGGGCACCCGCACGTCCGACAATACCGGCCGTCCAGGTCAGAGCTGATCCGCTCGTCGCAGTGCGTACATCGTTGGCCGACGAGTTGCGGGGCCATAGGTCTCCGAACACGGGTTCGGCGCCCGCGCGCGGCTCACGCGGGCCACACGGCCTGGGTGATGTTGGTCTGAAAATGAGCATAACGAACCGCCGGCCGGCTGTCAAAGCCGGGTGCGGTTCGGCGGTGTCTCAGTGCGACGGGCTAGACGTAATCAGATAATAGTCAACTTTACCCGGTTTTGCCCTTTTAACGTGCTCTGCCTCTAAATTCGCCGATCTGCCTCAGAAATGCCCCAGCGTCGTCTTACGGTGCGAGCACTCCGATCTGACGCAAGTAGGCCTCGTCGGCATCCAAGTGAATCTGATTCAACGTCGAATAAGCCGTGGCGCCGACAATCACAGCGATGGTTAGCGACGCGGCGAACCACCACCCCGTCGCCCAGTCAGGCGGCGGGGTTAAGATGAGGACGACGGCCAGTGCGAGGACGCATCCGATCGCCTGATCCATCGTCTGAAGGGCGTCCAGGTCGCCAGCGTTCTCGAAGCGGAACATCGTCCCGGCCGCGACCGCGGCGAGAAGCCCGGCGCCACCGAGCAGTAAGCCGACCACGCGAAGTACCGTCCGCGACATCGCGCACCTCCGTGACCGGTTCCCCGCAGCATACCGCCTCTGGGTCGGCGCCGCGACGGGCCACCGCGGTGCTTGAGCGGTCGTGTACACCGACGGAATGGCACGCAAGAAGAAACCGGCACCGGAAACGGAGCAACCCGCCAAGAACCCTCACGCTCAGGCGTTGGGGAAACTCGGCGGGTTGAAGGGCGGGAAGGCTCGCGCCGCGAAGCTCACCCCGGAGCAGCGGGCGGAGATTGCGAGGAAGGCGGCGGCAGCACGGTGGGCGAAGAAGCAGTCGGAGGGATAGCCGGCGGCTCGTCTTCGAGGTCGGTCGTGAACGGAATCCACATGGTCTGGTTCAGCTTCGGATACCGCACATCCACCTACCCCGGCCGGCGGGACGCCGGCCCCACCACACCCGGCACTCTCAACCGGGTCGCGTAGGGGTTGCTCGAAGCACCCGCGGCCGGCACACTAGCGTTACGCCAGTTGGCCCGGGCGATGACAGGAACCCCCGATCCGTGTGGCATGCGGCACGCGGCGTCACCAGGAGGATCTGAACCAATCATGGCCGCGGTCGTCCTCCCCCCGGACCACGACGCCCGGATGGCCCGCGCCCGGCTCGCCCTCGACGGCCTGTCCGTGGGCGATGCGCTGGGCGAGACGTGCTTCCACCCGGACAACTTCGGTGCCCTCCTCGACGACCCGCGGGCGACGGCCCGTGCCCCGTGGCCGTGGACGGACGATACCGCCATGGCCCTGGGCCTCCTGGAGGTGCTGGATCGGCACGGGCGGATCGACCAGGACGACCTCGCCCGGCGGTTCGCGTCCCGCTGGCAGGCGGCCCCGTGGCGGGGCTACGGGGCCGGGGCGAAGCGGGTACTCTCCCAGATCATCGGCGGGATCGATTGGCGGGCCGCGGCCGGGGGGCTGTTCGGCGGCGGGTCATACGGGAACGGGTCGGCGATGCGGGTTGCCCCTCTCGCCGCGTACTTCGCCGAGGACGGGTTGGAGCGGGTGGCCGAGCAGGCCGCACTGTCGGCCGCGGTGACCCACGCCCACCCGGAGGGAATTGCCGGCGGGATCGCGGCGGCGGTCGCCGGGGCGTACGCGTGGGTCAACCGCGCCCGGCGGGGGGACGCGGGCGTGAAGCACGGGCTGTTCGAGGCCGTGCTCACCCACACCCCGGCCGGTGAGGTCCGGGACGGGATCGAGCGGGCGGCCGGATTCGTCTTCGACGCGCCGGCCGAGCCGACCATCCGGCTACTCGATTACGGGGCCACGACGATCCCGTTCGACGTGTCGGTCGAGCCACTCGTCCGGGCGGTGGGGAACGGGAGCCGGATTTCGTCCCAGGACACGGTGCCGTTATGCCTGTGGGTGGCGGCCCGGCACCTGGACGACTACCAGGCGGCGCTCGTGACCGCGATCCGGGCCGGCGGCGATATCGACACGAACGCGGCCATTGTCGGTGGGATCATCGCCCTGGCGGTGGGGCCGGGCGGCATCCCGGAGGACTGGCGATCCGCCCGCGAGGGGTTGCACCACTAGCGCCTCGGATTGCCAGGCTCCCGTCGCCCGTGGCGCCTGTCCGAACCGTAAACCCCAGCCCACGCAACGGTCGAAGATGCGTTCACCCTGCGGGCTAGCAAAAATTATGCGATCTTCCAAATCACTACACCCGTGAACCCGAGCAGCAGCAGGCCCGTCAGCCGAATCCACACCAAGCAGTCGTCCGTCTCGTAGATCTGGCGCAACCACGACCACGACTCGCCGTCGGGCGTGGCGTCCAGTTGCGCCCGCTGGATGACCCGCGGGAACAGTAGGAAGGTGAACCCCACCGCGAGAAAGATGGCGATTACGATCCCCACACCGCCCCCCGTCGGGTTGCCGGCCGCACGCCTTCCGGCTGGGTGGTGTCGGTCCGCTCGACCAGTTCCTCACCCGCCCACACCCGGCCCGTCACCCCGGCCTTGAGCGCCGGCGGCACCCGCGGCGGCGCGTGACGGGTGACGAAGTTGCAGGCGACGACGTGCCGCGGCGGAGCGTTCCAGGTGCCGGTCGTGGCGTAGTTCAGTGTTGATCGGGGGCAGGCGGCTTGCCCGCCCGGACACGGCACACCACGTCCACACTGTCCACCGATTCGATGACGCCGTGGGTGACAGTCACCCGGTCGGGGTGGTCCGCGGCGTACCAGTCAATGAGCAGATGCAACAGGCCGCCCCCGCCTGCAAGGTCCAACCGCATGATCGCCTCGCACTTCTCGGGATCACTTCGGTATTCGGCGAGAAACTGCGACAGCCTTTCGACGTAGCCTTGTGCCTCGGTCATCGCTCTCGCCCCTTGCCCCGCCGCGAATCGGCAGGTACGCCCAGTGTACGCCAGACCGCTCACGCGAACCGAAACTCCCCGAGCCGAACACGACCGCCTTCGGGATCATCCGGGCGAGCACGGCGCCGCACTTCGCGTGGCTCAACTTCGGCCGCGCCCACACGACACCGAGGACGACACCCGCGGCCGCGGCCGCGGCCGTGGGCCCTGCGGGAGCTGGTTGCGACTTTCCGGTTGTGGCCCCACTGGAACACGGCCGCAGATTGCCCCAGCGTGTGCTTGCTCACCCCGCGAATGGGCGGAGGAACGTCCGCAGGGCCGCCCGCAGCCCCTCCGGGGTGTTGTCGTGGGTCTCCCGGACCCCGTTCCCGTCGTCGTCCCGCGCCCACTCCCGGGTCTTCGGGGAGTGGGCCGCCGTCGCACGCCCCCGCCCGGCCGTCGCCAGCCGGGCGTAACCCGACCACTCATCTGTGTAAATGGCCGCCCCGCCGGCCGTGTGATCGGTCACGAACGCGGCCAACGTCTCCTGGTCGGGCCGCTCAACCACCTCGGCAGCACTCCAACCGGACTGGAGACCTCACTTGCTCCTTTTCGTGCAGCCTGTGCCTAGTTTTGTGGCAGGAGGACCAAGGTCTCGGCGGTGGCGACGGCCGGAGGGAATGCTCAAGACATGGCCCGGCCGCGACTTCCGACGTTTCAGGGCAGTCCGCGTCGGCCGGTACAGAGCTTGCCAATTCCGGGCGAGTTCTTCCCGAACCGCTGCTCACCACCGAGACCTCTTCCATGACCCGAATGAGCGGGGCCGTCGCTGCCCTGTTGCTTGTCACCGGCGCCGCTGCGGCCAGCCTCGATCGGCCGAGGTCCACAGGCCTGACGGACAAGCCTCGACTCGCACTCGGGAAGGGCCTCCTGCCCCGCGACACCACGGAAGTCCCGACCCCGGCCCAGGTCGAACTCACTCCCGAGACGGAAGTGTTCCTGGACGACCGGAGCTGCCGTTACCGGGATGTGCCGTCGACCGCCTCGGTCACCCGCATGGTCCTCGCCCCGGACGGGAAGACGGTCACCCGGATTGAGTTCCGCACCCGGAGGTAGGTGCGGGCCCAGTCTGCACCCTCGACAACCGACCGGTCCGGCGGCCGCATTCGTGGCGGCCGCCGGACCGGTTCACGTCTTAACGGCAGTGGGGCGCCGCGACCGGCGCCGCGACCGGCGCCGCCCCCAGCGCCCCCGAGACCGCCGTCGAGCTGGGGGCGACGGGGTAGGTCCGAACGACACCGTCGGCCCCCCGGACGGACACGAAGCCCGGCGTGCCCTCCTGGACCGTCACGCCGTCGACCGGGAACGACCGGACGAC
>JAFKFQ010000615.1 GCA_017308215.1 bacterium
GAGCCGCGAGGTGAACGTGTACCCCGCGGTCCGCGGCGCGCCGGCCCCGAGGACGCGGAACACCGACCGGCGGGAGACGGCGACCTCCTGGCCGACCACCTCGCCCACCCGGTACCGCCCCGGACTCTCGGGCGCCAGAATGCCCGTCGCGGGCCGCGCGGCGGGGACGGGTTGCGGCGGTTCCGGGGACGCGGGCGGCGCGGGATCGGGCGGGATGACCACGGCCGGCGGCGGCGGGTCTTCGACCGGTGCCCGGGGTACCGGAGTGGCGGGCGATGCGGCGGCGGGTGCGGGGGCAGGCGCGGCGGCGGCCAGGCGGGACCGCATCCGCTGGGTGTACCCGCCCAGTGCGGCCGACGCCGCGGTCGCGGTCACGAGGGCGGCGACCGCCCACCACCGGCGGCGGGGGCGCCGCAGCACACGGCCACACGCCCGGCAGTGCGTCCGCCGGCCGGAGGCACGGTACGGTTCCCCACAGGGGCAGCGAAGTGGCAGCGACATGAGCGGCGTCCGGGGCGGAGACTTCGATCATCCCCGCTTCTCGCCCCGCCGGCAACAGGGGAGGGTTGCACGGCCGGGTTCCGCGGGTAGAGTGGGTGTCATTCTTCAAACGCCGATGGCACCCGCGGTGGGACACCGCGGCCGACCGGATCACCGAACCCTCCGAACCGGGACGCCGATGACGACGCGATGGACGGTCGGCGTTCTCGTCGCGGCGGCCCTCGCGCTGCCGCCCGGTGCCGCGCAGCCGCCGGCACCGGCCGACTTCGCCCGCGACGTGAGGCCGATCTTCGAGAGCCGCTGCATCAGCTGCCACGGCGCGACGCGGCAGCGCGGCGGGCTGCGCCTCGACACACCGGCGGGTATCCGCGCCGGCGGGTCGTCGGGCGCTATTATCGTCCCGGGAAACCCCGGCACGAGCCCGCTGATTCGCCACGTTACCGGGACCGGCGGCGCGGCGCGGATGCCCGCCGAGGGCGACCCGCTCACCGCCGCGCAGATCGACACCCTCCGCCGCTGGGTCGAACAGAAGGCGCCGCTCCCCGCCGCCGCGCCCGCCGAAACCGCCACGAAAGCACCGGCCCCCGGCTGGGCGTTCCGCCCGATCGTGAAACCCGCGGTGCCGGCCGCCCCCGTAGGCTGGGTGCGCAACCCGATCGATCATTTCGTGCTGGCGAAACTGACCGCGAACGGCTTGAAACCGTCACCGGAAGCCGATCGTCGCACGCTGGCGCGACGCGTGTTCGTCACGCTCACCGGCCTGCCGCCGACCGCGGACGAGCTCGACGCGTTCGTCGCCGACCCGGCGCCGGACGCCTACGAGAAGCTGATCGACCGTCTCCTCGCGTCGCCGCGATACGGCGAGCGGTGGGCGCGGCACTGGCTCGACGTGGCGCACTACGCCGACTCGCACGGACAGGACCAAGATCGGTTTAGACCGAACGCGTGGCCGTACCGCGACTACCTCATCCGCGAGTTCAACGCCGACACGCCCTACGCCCGCTTCGTGCGCGAGCAGGTCGCCGGCGACGTGCTGTTCCCGGGGAACCCGGACGCACTCGTCGCCACCGGGTTCCTCGCCGCCGGCCCGTGGGACGAGAGCGGGCTGCGCGACATCAACGAGAACTCGCTCGACCGACAGGTCGCCCGCTACCTCGACCGCGACGACGTGGTGACCAGCACGATGACCACGTTCGCCGGCCTGACGGTCCACTGCGCCCGCTGCCACGACCACAAGTTCGACCCGGTGACGCAGGCCGACTACTACGCGCTCCAGGCGGTGTTCGCCGGCATCGACAAGGCCGAGCGTGCCTACGACGCTGACCCCGCGGTGGGGCGCCGCCGCGCCACGCTCGCCGCCGAGCTGGCGCTGGTCCGCGCGACGAACGCGGCCGACCGCGCGCTGCTCGCACCCGAGCGGCAGGCCGCCGTCACGGCGTTCGAGAAGACGTGGCGCGCGGCGGAAGGTCACTGGCTCGTCCCCGAACCGCAGGGGCTGAGGGCGAAGCAGGGTTCGGCGCTGACCGTCCTCCCGGACCGCTCGGTGCTGTCCGGCGGGCCGACCCCGGAGCGCGACACGTACACGGCGACGGTCACGGTGCCGCAGAAGGGGCTGACGGCGCTGCGCGTCGAGGTGCTGTGCGACGACTCGCTGCCGCACAAGGGGCCGGGCCGCTGCCACAACGGCAACCTGCACCTGTCCGAGGTGCGCGTGAAGGTCCACCCGCCGGGCGAGTCGGCGAAAGCCGAGGCGGTGAAGCTACGGGCCGCGACCGCCGACTTCGACCAGACCGGCTGGGGCGTGGCGCGGGCGATTGACGGTAACGCGGCGACCGCGTGGGGCATCCACCCGGCAGTCGGAACGCCGCACCGCGCCGTGTTCGAGTTCGAGAAGCCGGTCGGCTTCGAGGCAGGAACGACGATCGCGGTCGAACTCGATCAGCTGCACGGCGGCGGCCACTTGATCGGCCGCTTCCGCCTCGCCGTCACGACGGCCGCGGCTCCCGGCGAGGCGGTCCGCCCCATTCCCACGTCGATCGCCGCCGCGCTGGCCGCGGCGCCGCGCACCGCAGGGCAGTCCGCCGAGCTGGCGCGCTGGGCGTGGGAACGCAAGCTCGCCGCCGACCTCGCGGCACTGCCGGCGCAGGCGAAGGTGTATTGCGGCACGAACCGCTTCGCCTCGGACGGCAGCTTCCGCCCGGCGCCGACGCCGCGGCCCGTCCACGTGCTGAAGCGCGGCGAGGTGACGCGCCCCGGCGACCAGGCGCAGCCCGGCGCCGTCGAGGTGATCAGCACACTACCGGCACGCTTCGCGCTCGCCGACCCGGAGGACGAGGGCCAGCGCCGCGCCGCACTCGCCGACTGGCTGACCGACCCCCGCAACCCGCTGACGTGGCGCGTGGCGGTCAACCGCGTGTGGCACTACCACGTCGGCCGCGGCATCGTGGACACACCGAACGACCTTGGCGCGATGGGCGGCGTGCCGAGCCATCCCGAGCTCCTCGACTGGCTCGCCGCCGAGTTCCGCGACACCGGCGGCTCGCTCAAGGCGCTACACCGCCTCATCCTCACGAGCGCGACATACCGCCAGGCGGTGCGGGCCGACTCGGCCGCGGCGACGAAAGACGCCGACAACCGTCTGCTGTGGCGAATGAATCGTGCGAAGCTCGACGCCGAGACGGTGCGCGATGCGGTGCTGCTGGCGAGCGGCCGGCTCGACCTGGCGATGTACGGTCCCCCGGTGCCGCACTTCGTCAGCCGGCCGGGCATCCACGTCACGCCCGAGGCCGACTACGACGCCTTCGACGTGGACGCCCCGGCCGCCCGCCGCCGCAGCGTGTACCGCTTCATCTTCCGCACCCGCCCCGACCCGCTGCTCGAGGCGCTGGACTGCCCGGACGCGTCGCAGTCGGCGCCGGTGCGCGGGGTGTCGGTAGGCGCGCCGCAGGCTCTGGTGCTGTGGAACAACAAGTTCCTGCTCCGCCACGCCGAGCACCTCGCCGCCGCGGCCGGCGCCGACCCGGTGCGCGGGGTCGCACGCCGCGTGCTCGCCCGCGACCCGACGCCGGCCGAGGCCGCCGCGTGGGGCGAGTACACGCGCAAGCACGGCGCGGCGAACCTCGCGCGGGTGCTGCTCAACAGCAGCGAGTTCCTGTTCGTGGACTGAGGGACGGCGGTTCGCGCGGGTCTCCGCGTTCGTGACACCGCGGACGCCGCCCGGGGCGTTGCCCCGGGCGCGGCGCCGCGGACCGGCTTCACGGTGTCTGATTGCTGTCACGGAGCGCACCATGACCCCCTCCCGCCGCGCGTTCCTCCTCTCCGGGTTCGGTCAGCTCGCCCTCGCGCACCTCGCCGCGCACGCCGACGAGCCGCGCCCCGGCGTCGCCCTCAACGGCGGACTCCACCACCCGGCGAAGGCGCGGCGAGTCATTCAGGTGTTCCTCAACGGCGGGATGAGTCAGCTCGACACGTTCGACTTCAAGCCCGAAGTCGAACGCCGGCACGGGCAGACTGTCGATGTCGGGCTGAAGGCGACCGCTACCGGCACGCCCGGGCCGGTCATGAAGTCGCCGTTCAAGTGGAAGCAGCACGGCCGCTGCGGGCGGTGGGTGACGGACGTGTTCCCGCACCTCGCCGCCTGCGTGGACGACCTCGCGTTCATGATGGCGCTGGCGTCGCGGTCGAACGTCCACGGGCCGGCGAGCTACCTGCAAACCACCGGCTTCCTCACGCCCGGGTTCCCCGCCGCCGGCGCGTGGGTAGGCTACGCCCTCGGCCGCCTCACCGACGACCTCCCCACGTTCGTCGCGCTGCCGGACGCGCGCGGGCTGCCGTACAACGGCATGGGCAACTTCTCCGCCGGGTTCCTCCCGGCGGTCCACCAGGGCACCGTCGTCCGCCCCGGCGGGCCGACGCCGATCCCCGACCTGGCGCCGCCCGCGTCCGCCCGCTTCGCCACTCCCGAGGCCGGCACCGACGGGCTGGCACTGCTCCGCGACATGAACGCCCGCTACGCCGCCGAGCGGCCCGGTGACAGTCGATTGTCAGCACGGGTCGAGGGCTACGAGCTGGCGGCGCGGATGCAGCTGTCGGCGCCGGAGGCGTTCGACCTGTCGCGCGAAACCGCCCGCCTGCGCGACCGCTACGGCACCGACCGTCCGGGTGCCGACGGCGCCTTCGCGCGGAACTGCCTCCTGGCGCGGCGGCTGGTCGAGCGCGGGGTGCGGTTCGTGCAGGTGTGGAGCGGTGCCGGCGGGCCGACGAACAACTGGGACAACCACACCAGCATCCCGACCGAACTCCCACCGATCGCCCGGCAGGTCGATCAGCCCGTCGCGGCGCTGCTGGCCGACCTGAAGGCGCGCGGGCTGTGGGCGGACACGGTGGTGGTGTTCACGACCGAGTTCGGGCGAATGCCGTTCACCCAGAGCGGCGTCGGCCGCGACCACAACGGCGGCACGTCGGTGACGTGGCTGGCGGGTGCCGGGGTGAAGGGCGGCACCGCCCACGGCGCGAGCGACGAGTTCTCGTACCTCGCCGCCGAGAACTGCACCACCGCCCATGACCTGTACGCGACGCTCCTCCACCTCCTCGGCATCGACCACGAACGGCTGACAGTCCGCCACAACGGCATCGACCGCCGCCTCACCGACGTCCACGGGCACGCGGTGTCGGCGATACTGGAGTGAGAATTTTGAGGCTGCTTTCGCCAGCGCGAACCAGGTCATAGTATCGCGCGCCTCGGGGTAATCATATCTAGGGTGGGATCTGGGCGAGCGGGTGTACGGGGGCGGAGATGCTCCGGCGTGACCTTGAGACTGTCGGCATCCCCTATGCGGTGGACGGTCCGGACGGCCCCGAGTACGCCGACTTCCACGCGCTCCGGCATACCTACCTGACCCTGTTGGGGCGACATGGGGTAGACCTGCGCACGGCCCAGGAACTCGCCGGGCACTCGACGTCGATCCTGACCGCTCGGTACTCGCACCGCCGACTGTACGACCTGGCGGGCGCCGTGGATAAGCTCCCGAATCTCGTGCCGCCGCCATCAGGGCCGACCGTGGGCGACATTCCCCTTCGCCTCACCGGCACCGATAACGGTAAAGCGGACAACGGGGGGCGCTTGGGCGTACCGCCGGGCGTACCAACCGGGTACGCCGGGCCGCATCAATCGGCATCGTTCGGCAACAATAAGCCTGTTGGGGCGAGCACTATCGCAAACTAGAATGTCCTTGAAATGCAAGGGGCTGGCGCTGTTCTGCGCCGGCCCGCACCGACTTGCACTGAGTTACCCGGCCTGGATTCGAACCAGGACAAAGAGTACCAAAATCTTAAAGAACGTTTTCGTAGCTTCTCTGCAATTCACGGCATTTTTTGTCGCAAACAGCTGCAATTTACCGGCTTAGGTTTCACCGCCGGTTAGGCACAGATGGGCAGCGGTAGGCCGGTTTCGGCCCCTGCGGGCAGCCATTTGTTCCGCTATTGTTCGGTGGGTCTGCCCCTGCCTAGCGGGCAGGTTGCGTCCTACGATCGCCAACGGAAGTAGGCGGAGATCGTAGCCGGGTTCGGGAGGGAGTCGAGAGCGGTGAGTTCTCTCCCTTTCTCTGCCAGTCTTCTTCCGGGCTTCGGTCACGAGCATGCTGGTCAAGTTCTGATGCGCGATTCCGGTCTGCCGTGTTGCGAACGATCCTCGGTCACTGAGTGTCTGTGGTTGCTCTGCGCCGGAATGCCCACCGTCCGCATTGGAGCACAACCAGGCCGATCACGATTCCTGCCCAGTCCAGAAGCACGTCCCGCGTCGAACCGTGTCGGCCGTCAACGAATGTCTGACCAATCTCGCCCGCGACCCCGTGGAGCACAAGAAGGACAATGACCCCCCAGAAGAGCTTGCCGGGGACTGGTAGCCACCCCGCGAGGACCGTCAGAAACGCGTACGCACCGACGTGAAGTCCCTTCGCCAACCAGAACCTCCATTCGACTGGGATCCGCTGCTTCACCGAATCGGGAACCGGGTTCTCGGCCAACAGTTCGTGGGTCCACAGTGCCAGGCAGAACAGGAATACGCCGAGGGGAAGAATGGTTTTGATCGACAGCCCCGTTCTGGGCACAGACGCGGTTTGGTGCAAGGGATCGCTCCGGTGATGCCATCGTGGGGAGTACGCAGAATGATCGTATCGTCTGACCCGGACGGCTATATAAATCACGCCTTCGTGCGATCAAAACTGGCCACGCCCGAGATCGAGTGTCTGCTATGGGGCCGGCCTCGCGGTGCGTCGAGGTGTCCGAAAAATCGTAGCAGCGAAAGCGTTCGACCGAGGTTGGGGCCACGGAGTCCGCTCGCTACTGGGGCCGGCAACTGGCACTGCGGGTTTACGTTGGAAACCGGTTCGCCGTGGTCTCGTGTGTGGTTGTCGTCCCCGTCGCCCGGATCGCGCCGTGGTTCCAGCTCACCCCGGACCTGCAGGTCATCCGGCCGTTCGAGGCGAACGGCGATACGACCTCGTGGTCGGGACCGCCGAGCGCAACTTCTCGCACGGAAGGAACGCGGTCCCGTGCTTTTCGTCGGGGTTTCCAACCCCGG
>JAFKFQ010000616.1 GCA_017308215.1 bacterium
GCTCGGTCGCCCGGACGACCGCCCCCGCGGGCGCACCATGACAGTGCACCCCGCGCGGCAAACGGACTGGGGAGGAAGACACAGTCCGGGTGTGTGCGCCGAGTCCGAAACTCCTGCCGCGGTCCGGGCCGACAACAGGGACGGTGGGGCCACACCCGACACCTCAACCCCAGTCTACCCGCCCCGTTGCCTGCCCACGCAACCCCGGGCGAGGCACGGCTGCCCCTTCGGGGCTCAAGACCAAGCCCACCGACCGGCCGGCGTGAGCCGGCCCGCGTCGTCACCGCCCCGTCCGCTCGATCGCCTCGCGCAGCAGGTCCATCGCCTCGCGGACGCTCGTCTGCGGGAGCGCCTTGCCGCGCTTCTCCAGCCCCTCGGAGAACCGGATCGCCGTCTCCTGCATCCGCTCGTGCGTTTCCTCCGACCCGCCGACCAGCACCATCTCTTCGGTTTTGGTGATCCGCTTGTGGCCATCTGTGTTGTCGAGGCCGACGCCGAGGATGCCGCTCAGCTTCGGCTCGGCCTTCTTCCGCGACTTCTTTTTCGCCATGAGGTTACGCCTGACCGCCGGGTACGTGACGGCGACGGCCGGGCGGCCGCCACACACCCCTATTCTACCCGCGCTTCCGGCTCACTTGTTGGTCGCGCGGCGGATCGACTTGATCGTCACCGAATCGACCGGCACGTTCGGAAGCCGGCCCTTCTCGTACCCGCCCTTCCCGTCGCTCGACTCGAACTCGGTGGTGCCGGTCCGCACCGCCTTGATCCGGTCCACCACGTCCATCCCCTCGATGACGCGGCCGAACACGGTGTACCCGAACCCGTCGCGGGCGTTTTTGCGGTCGAGGAAGTTGTTGTCGCCGACGTTGATGTAGAACTGCGCCGTCGCCGAATCCGGGTTGCCGGTGCGGGCCATGGCGAGGGTGCCGCGGGCGTTCGGCAGGCCGTTGCCGGCCTCGTTCTTCACCGCTGCCTTGGTCGACTTCTCCTTCTTGGTCGCCCCGTCGAACCCGCCGCCTTGGATCATGAAGTCGCGGCCGTCGTCGCTGTTCTCCTTGCCGATGACCCGGTGGAAGACGGTGCCGTCGTAGTGCTTGGCGTCGACGTAGTCGAGGAAGTTCTTGACGGTGAGCGGCGCCTTGTCCTGGAAGAGCTCGACCTTCACCGCCCCGTGGTTGGTGTCGATGACGACGATCGGGTTGCCGCCGTTCTGGGCAGCGGCCGTGGTGGCGGTGATGCCGACGACGAGCAGGCAGAAGAGGGCGGGGTTGCCCCTCGGGTTACTTCTTCGCGTCGGGCTTCGGCAGGTCGGCGAGTTCGACGGACACCGGGGCGTAGTGGCTGAACTCCATGCTGAAGCTCGCCTGCCCCTTCGTCGCGCTGCGCAGGTCGCTGGTGTACCCGAACAGGTTCGCCAGCGGGATCTTCGCCATCACCTGCGCCACGCCCTTGTCCTCGCTCGTCTCCTCGATGATCCCGCGCTTCGAGGCGATGTTGCCGCTGATCTGGCCCTGGTAGTCCTTCGGCGACACCACCACCACCTTCATGATCGGCTCCAGGAGCTGGATGCCCGCCTTGCTCTCCGCCTCGCGGAAGCACTCCAGGGCGCACAGGTAGAACGCGTCCTGCGACGAGTCCACGTCGTGGTACTTCCCGAAGTGGAGGTCGAATTCCAGGTCGACGAACGGGAACGGGTACTTGTACCCCTTCTTCGCCGCCTCCCGGAGCCCCTCCTCGACGCTCGGGATGTACTCCTTCGGGATCGCCCCCTGGGTGATGCTGTTCACGAAGTACACGTTGTTCGGGTCCGGCTTCACCTTCGGGTCGTTGAGTTCCTCGATCTCGCGCACCTTCTCCTCGACCTGCTCGGGCGTCAGCGGCGTGAACTTCACGTCGATGACGGCGAACTTGCCGCGGCCACCAGTCTGCTTGGCGAA
This sequence comes from bacterium, assembly GCA_017308215.1. Classification (GTDB taxonomy): domain Bacteria; phylum Planctomycetota; class Planctomycetia; order Gemmatales; family Gemmataceae; genus Urbifossiella. The sequence goes on from JAFKFQ010000616.1 coordinate 1,938, forward strand.
CTTGTACTGGAAGTCCACCAGCCGAGCGAGGCACTGCCGGTACGCCACCCGCGGCCGCCCGAGGGTGATCTGCTTCGTGTCCTCCTGGGCCACCCCGACGGCGCGCTTCAGTTTCTCGATCGAGATCTCCAGGTGGAGCTCGCCCATCCCGCTGATGATCGTGTCCTTCGTCTCGTCATCGGTGTGCGTCTTCAGCGTGGGGTCGTCACGCACCAGCCGGTTCAGCGCCTCGCCGACCTTGCCGGCGTCGAGCGTCTTGGCGAACGTCAGCGCCTGCGAGATCACCGGCTTCGGGAACTGGATGGCCTCCAGGGCGATCGGCTGGTCCGGGTCGCACAGCGTGTTCCCCGTGTACGTTTCCGCCAGCCCCATCGCCGCCACGATGTCGCCCGGGCCGGCCTTCTCCAGCGAGATCCGCTTGTCGCCCATCATCCGGTAGAACCGGGCGATGCGCTCCTTCTTGCCGTTAATGACGTTCGTGTACGTCTCGCCCGGCTTCATCTCGCCGCTGTAGACGCGGATGTACACCAGGTCGCCGTTGGTCTCGGCGACCGTCTTGAACGCCAGCGCGCTCATCGGCTCCTTCGCGTCCGGCGCCCGCTTCAGCGGCTCCTTCGTCTTCGGGTGCACGCCGTCCACCGGCGGCCGGTCGAGCGGGCTCGGCAGGCAGTCCACCACGAGGTCGAGCAGGTGCTGGACGCCGTGGAACTTCTTGCTGCTGCCGCAGTGAACGGGCGTGAAGATGTTCTCCAGCGTCCCCTTGCGGAGCGCGGCGCGGATCATCGGGACCGGGACGTCCTTACCGTCCAGAATCAGCTCCGTGATCTCGTCGGACGCGGCGGAGACGCCGTCGAGCATCTGCTCGCGCCGCTTCTGGGCCTCGGCCCGGTACTTCTCCGGCACGTCCACCGTGAAGAACTTCCGGTTCGTCGTGTCGGTCAGGTCGCGGGTAATGAGCTTCATCTCGATCAGGTCGACGATGCCCTCGAGCGCGTCGTCCTGGCCGGCGGGGATCGTGACCACGACCGGGTTGGCGTGGAGCTTCGTCTTCATCTGCTCGACGCAGCCCCAGAAGTCGGCGCCCATGCGGTCGAGCTTGTTGACGTAGGCGAGGCGCGGCACCTTGTACTTGGTGGCCTGGCGCCACACGGTCTCGCTCTGCACCTCCACGCCGCCCTTGGCGCAGAACACGCCGACGGCGCCGTCGAGGACGCGCAGCGACCGCTCGACCTCGGCCGTGAAGTCCACGTGGCCGGGGGTGTCGATGATGTTGATGGCGATGTCGCTGCCGGCCCGGTCGGCCCAGTCGATGGACACGGCCGCCGAGTTGATCGTGATCCCCTTCTGCCGCTCGAGCGGGTCGAAGTCGGTGGTGGTGTCCCCGTCGTCCACGTCGCCGACCTTGTGCTTGGTCCCGCTGTAGTACAGGATCCGCTCCGTCGTCGTGGTTTTACCCGCGTCCACGTGCGCCATGATCCCGATGTTGCGTACTTTGTCGAGCATCTGTGTCGGCCGGTCGGTGGCCGCCGGCTCCTGATACGGGGAAGTCGATCACCCCCGGCACCACGCGGCCCGGGAGTCGCTGCCGCCCCGGGTCGGGGTCTCCGGCAGCAGGGGATAGAGGGTTCCGGTGGGCGTAACGGTTCGGTGTGCCGGGCGGAACGGGTCAATTTACTATCCTAGCGTCGCCCCGATCGCCGTCCACCCCGCCGCCGTGAAGGGCGGGTGAAACCGAGTGTGGTGCGGCACTCGGTGCCGCGGCGGCGAGGAAACTTTCGGACCACTGTCGAGGGTTTCCGACGGGTGGCGGCACGGAGTGTCGCACCACACTCGGCCGTCCGTGCCCGTTTCGGGAACTTTCAGTCACCCCGTGCGTCCCACCCACGAGATCGCCCGTGCCGACGGTCCCGCGTGCCGGAAAACCGTAGCCCGACCGTCTCGGCATGCTCTACACTGACAGACACACCCACTCACGCCCTTCCCGGGCCGGCCTCGGTCCCCTGCCGCCGGCCTGAACCACACGGGGGTACACCGGATGATCCGCCTCTCACTCGTCCGCGCCGCCCTCGCGGGCGGGCTCGTCTGGGCCGTCGCGGCGGCCACCTCCACCGCCCAGCCGCCGGCCGGGAAGGAAGCCGTTCCGACCGGCCCGGTCGCGCTGCAGGTGCTGAAGATCAACGAACTCGTCCAGAAGGGGTACGAGTCGGCCGGGATCAAGCGGCCGGCGGACAAGGCCACCGACCACGAGTTCCTCCGCCGGGTGTTCATCGACCTGATCGGCCGCATTCCGACCATCGAGGAAGTCGTCGACTTCGAGCGCGACAAGAGCTCCGACAAGCGGGTGAAGCTCGTCCGCCGGCTGATGCACGACGACGGCTACGTGCCGAAGAATCTCAACGGCACGCCGTTCATGATCGAGTCGGACGACGGCACCGGCAAGAAGACGAAGAAGGCGCTGTCGTTCAACTACCGGGAACTGTACGCCGAGCACTGGTCGGAAGTGTGGACCGTGTGGCTGATGACCCGGAGCGGGCACCAGGACTACCGCGACCAGATGCGCGTCTGGCTGTTCGAGAAATTCTACAGGGACACCAACCACAAGGAGATGGTCACCCGTCTCCTCACCGCGACCGGACAGGTCGGCGGGACGAAGCCGACCACCGACAGGGGCTGGGCGTTCAAGGAGTCGTACGCCGCCAACTTCATCGTCCACCACCTCGGCGACCCGGTGAAGGACGACAGGGAAAGCGGCGACGTGAACGAGCGGCTGCGGGACGGGGCGTTCGACGCCGTGCCGATCACGTCGCGCACCACCAAACTGTTCCTCGGCCTCCAGACGCAGTGCACCCAGTGCCACGACCACCCGTTCAACAAGGAGTGGGTGCAGGCCGACTTCTGGGGCGTGAACGCCTTCTTCCGCCAGACCGTCCGCAGCGCCACCCCGAGCGGCAACCCGGTCGGCAACAACCAGAAGATGGCCAACGCCACGCCGGTGACGCTGACCGACGACTCCGAGCTCAACCCGACCCTGATCGCCCTCTACGAGCGGCGCGACGGGCGGAAGATCGGCTCGTACCCGGTCATGCTCAAGGACTACGACAAGGCCATCAACGGCGAGAAGTCCACGAAGATGCTCGCCGCCCCGCCGGCCGGAAAGACGCGCCGGGCGCAGCTCGCCGAGTGGGTGACGGCGCACGACAACTTCGGCAAGGCGTACGCCAACAAGATGTGGGCACACTTCTTCGGCCGCGGGCTGAACAAGGAGCCGGCGGCCGACGACTTCGGGAGCAACAACGAGATCGTCCACCCCGAGCTGCTCCAGTACCTCGGCGACGAGTTCACGAAGTACGGGTACAACCAGAAGGCGCTGATGGAGTGGATCTGCACGAGCGACGTGTACTCGCTGAGCCACGTCGCCCGGAAGGAGTACACGGACATCAAGTACGACCCGTTCTTCGCCCGGATGCCGCTGAAGGCGATGTCGCCGGAGGTGCTGTTCGAGTCGTTGATGACCGCGACCAGCCCCAGGAAGCTGACCGCGAAGCAGAAGAACGACCGCCTGGACGCCCGCGACGCCTGGATGCGGAAGCTGGTCCGCCAGTTCGGCGACGACGAGGGGAACGAGCTGAGCTTCAACGGCACGATCGTGCAGGCGCTGCTGATGATGAACGGCGACGAGCTGAACAAGGAGATCGGCGTCGGCCGCAACGCCGTCCAGGGCGACATCGTCCCGCAACTGATGAAGGAGAACCCCACGCCGGGGAAGATGTACGACGCGCTGTTCCTGATGACCCTGAGCCGCCACCCGACGTCGGCCGAACACGCTCGGCTGGAGGAAGTGCGGACCGGCAAGGCGACGGTCTCGCTCGGCGCGCCGACCCCGCCGGCGAAGGGGAAGGGGCCGGCACCGAAGACGAGCGGGACGGTGGTCTACGCCCCCGGGGCCGCGCCGAACGACCCGGTGTTCTACCGTGACGTGCTCTGGGCGCTGCTCAACACGAACGAGTTCATGATTAACCACTGACGCCCGGCGGGTATGGGCCGAAAAACCGGAAGGCCCGGGGGATTCCCCCGGGCCTTCTTGCTTCGTCTTCACTCCTGCCCGCACTACGGGTTCGGGTTCACATCCGTCGCCACCAGATACGGCTTCGACAGGTCGCGGCGCGTCTGTGTGGTGCCGTACAGGTCCACGCGGCGGTTGGCGTAGCGCTCGAGGTCCACCCCCGTCCCGCCGACCACGTACATCCGCACCACGCCCGGCGCCGTCTCCAGCGCGTACGTCCGCCGGCCGTCGAGCGCCAGCGCCGACCGGGTCAGCATCCCGACGCCGGTCCAGCGCGGGGTGCCGTCGGCGGCCGGCGAGGCCGGATCGCGGCTCACGGGCGTGGCGGGCGGCGGGGTGGCGGTCTTGTCGTTGGAGCGCGGCGGGAGGAGCGTGGCCCGGTCGTCGCGCGGCGGGAGGTCGCCGGTACGGCTCGGGACCGACGCAAGCGGGGCGACGACGCCGGTGTTGCCGCCACGTTTCCGCTCGCGGATGGCGTGGATGCGCGAGTAGCAGAGGTTCGCCAGGTCGTGGTCGCCCACCGGGTCGCGGTTCATGTCGGCGGCGAGCTGGAAGTACAGCCGCTCCGCGTCCTCGAACCGGCCGGCCTTCTCGGCCTCCTCGGCCCGGGCAAAGAGCGGGTGGTTGCTCACCGCAGCCTTCGTCGCCGGCTCCGCGCCGACCGCCGCCGCGGGAAGCACGCCGTTCGGCGGCGCCGGCGAAACCGGCGGCAGGCCGGGCGGCACCGCGTCGCGGACGACGAAGCTGGTATTCGCCGGTCCGGCGGGGTGGACGCTCGTCCTCGGCAGGTAGCGGTAGTCGCCGGGCACCGTCATCACCGGGTACCACGACTTCCCGTCAAACTTCGCCTTCTCGCCGACCACGGTCAGGATCGTGCCGGCCGGCACGGTGACGCGGCGGACCTCGACGAGCGGCTGAGCGAGCCCGACCTTGCCGGGCGCGAGCGTGGCCTCCGCGTGGGTCATCACGTCCTGCGGCGTCTTCCGTGCCGTGTCGAAGTCCACCATCGTGATCTGTACCCAGCTGACCGACCGCGGCGCCTGCACCGCGACCCAGCCGTTGCCGGCGTCCTCGTGGACGACGAGTTCGGTGCCGCGGGCGAGCGTGCCGGTCTCCGGGAACCGGTCGCTCGGCCCGGCCCGGAGTACGACCTCCGGGTCGGCGACGACGGCGCGGTACGGAAACGTCTGGGCCAGGCCGGTGGCCGGCAGGACGACCAGGACGAACCCGGCCAGGGCGGCGGGGCGCATGCTCTCCTCCACGGGGCGCGGGACCGCAAGCGTGGCCGGGGCATACGCGGGGGAGTTTGGGGAATCAAGGCGAGACCGCGGGACCGGGAAATCGGTCGACGCGACTGGCGCGCCGCCCGCACGGAGCGACGTTCCATCCCCTTGCCCTACGGTCCCAAAGTCCCATAGTCCCCCTGTCCCCCCGTCCCGCTTCCCCCGGTGCCCGATGCCGACCCCGACCCTGGCCGAACTGGCGAAGATGTTCGACCACTCGCTACTGCAACCGCACCTGACCGACGCCGACCTCGAGAAGGGGTGCGCCCTCGCCGCCGAGTACCAGGTCGCGTCGGTGTGCATCAAGCCCTACGCGGTGCCGCTCGCGGCGAAGCTCCTCGCCGGCACCGGCGTACTCGTCAGCACCACGATCGGCTTCCCGCACGGCGGGCACCTCACGAAGGTGAAGGTGTTCGAGAGCGCGGCGGCGATCGACGACGGGGCCGTAGAGCTGGACATGGTGGTGAACATCGGCAAGGTGCTCTCGGGCGACTGGGCCGCCGTCGCCGCCGACGTGACGGCGGTGCTCGACACCGCCCACGCCCGCCGGGCCAAGGTGAAGGTGATCTTCGAGAACGCCCTGCTGAAGGACGACCACAAGAAAGAACTCTGCAAGATCTGCGGCGACGCCGGCGCCGACTGGGTGAAGACGAGCACCGGCTACGCCGAGAGCGGCGCCACGATCGACGACTTGAAGCTGATGCGGACGTTCAGCCCGCCGCACGTGCAGGTGAAGGCGGCGGGCGGGGTGCGGTCGTTCGACACGCTGATGGCGGTGCGCGAGGTCGGCGTCACGCGCGTCGGGGCGACGGCGACGAAGGCGATCCTGGACGACGCGAAGGCGCGGCTGGGCCTGTAAACGAAACCGGCCCCGGGTGAAACCCGGGGCCGCCGGCCTGTAGGGGTGGGGGTCAGGCGGGATCCGTTACCGCG
>JAFKFQ010000743.1 GCA_017308215.1 bacterium
AGAATGGACAGGATAACAGGATGAACCGGATCCCGAGCCCATTCCTTGTCTTTGGCTCGGGATCCGGTTCATCCTGTTATCCTGTCCATTCTCCTGTCTTCCGGCCGTTACCGCGCCACGCCGGCCCACGAGATCAGCACCCGCGCGACCTCAGCCATCTGCTCGCCGGAAATCTTGTCCGGCGTGTCGCTCAGCTTGTGCCAGTGCGGGTAGTCGAAGTCGATGATGTCCACGCACGGGATGCCGACGCGGTTCAGCGCCAGGTGGTCGTCCTGGACCTCGTGGCCGGGCTCCATTTTGAACGACTTCGCGCCGGTCGCCCCGGCCACCGCCCACACCTGCTTCACCAGGTCCGGGGCCAGCGTGAACGAGTTGAGTTCCACCTTCAGCGTCGCGCCCTTCGCCGTACACAGGTCGAGCAGGACGCCGCCGCTGTATGTGTGCTTGCGGGTGTCACGGGTCCGCTGGTACTCGTCGGCGAAGTGGTCGGAGCCGATGAAGTAGCGGTCGCCGCCGCCGAACTGGCGCGTCTCGAACACGTACTCCTCGCCGTCGAACAGGACGAAGTCGATCCCGACCTCGCTCCTCACGCCCTTCATGTGGTGTGCCAGTTCCATGAACAGCGCCAGCCCGCCGGTGCCGTCGTTGGCGCTGAGGAACGGCCGCGTCCAGCTGCTCCGGTCGGGCTCCTGGTCGGCGATCGGGCGGGTGTCGTAGTGGGCGCAGAACAGCACCCGCTTGGCCTTCTCGGGGTGCCACGACACGATCAGGTTGGTGAACGGCGTCGGCTCGCGACGGCTCGCCTGGCGGGCCTTGAACTCCTGCCGCGTCACCGCCGCCCCGTGCGCCTTGAAGTGCTTCTCGACGAGCTCGATCTGCTTCGCCATCCCGTCGGTGCCGCTGACCCGCGGGCCGAGGTCGCACAGCTGCTTGACGTACCCGACGGCCCGCGCCTGATCGAACGGCAATTCGACGGCCTTCGGCACGGCGTCCTCCGCGAACCCGGACTTCTTGGTCGCCGGCGGCTGCGCCCCGCCGGGCGAGCACCCGCCGGCCAGCCCCGCGGCGGCGACCACCGCCGCCAGAACCGACCCGGTCGGACGGCACATTCCTACCCCTCCTCGGGTTCCCGCGGGTCCACCGCCGCCGCCCATCTTA
>JAFKFQ010000617.1 GCA_017308215.1 bacterium
CGGGCACGAGCCGTACGAGAGCAAGTTCCGTCAGCCTTGAGGCCGAACCGGTCGCTGCACCTGACCGCCAGCGCGTCTGTACTTTTCCGCTGCACCTGTTTCACCGTCGGTGATTGGTGGCCCGGCGGCAGGTGAGCTTGATGTTCGGCTGCCGGAGGACTGGCTGGAATGGATGACGCACTCCGGCACCTGGTGGGGTTGCACCCGCCTTTGGCACCGCGTCACGTCGGGGTCGAGGAATGGGCCGGCATCGAGATGGAACTGGGAACCGGCCTGCCGAGGGATTACAAGACCCTTCTCGCCACCTACACCGGGACCGCCCCCTTCTTCGGTTGGTTCGATTTCCTCCGCCCGGAGGGGCGATTGGAAGCAATCGAGGGGACAACGTACCTTCGCTGCCTCCGTGACGACCTGCTTGAAGATGAGCGAGTGTACGCTAGGCAAGCTGGTAAGGTGGTGGCGGATGTCCGTTCGCCGATCCCGTTCCCAGTTTTCCCCGAGGATGGCGGGCTGTTCCAGTGGGGCTCGATGCCGGACTGGGTGACCTTTCACTGGTGGCAGCTCGGCCCGCCGGACACTTGGGGCGTAGTCGTCGCGTACAAGTGGATCGAGGAGTTCCACCACTTCCCCGGGCGGACCACGACTCAGATCCTGGCAGAGATCGCAGAACGAGGGTTTAACGGATTCGGAACTATCGAACGGATGGGCGGCCGCCCCAGGAACTTCTCTTGAGTCGAGTCGTCGGCCGCCCCAGTTGACCGACCCGTCGGCGGCGTGCGGCGCGTACCTCCGACGCCGACCACCGGCCCCGACCGGTCGCCACGTGATCCGCTCGCAAATTTCAAACTTTCGATAGTCCATCATTGCTGGCCACGTAGAGAATACTACTCGCTGGCTCCGGGGGGGGGGCATCTTATCAGGATGGCATTCCTGGGAGGACTGGCTCCGAGGCCGCTCCCTCGTCCGCCCCGGCCGGTTCGTCACGGTAAATTCGTCTCTCGGCGTTGGCATCAAACGAGGCGACCGGGCCGTCAAAGACCACACGGCCCTCGCGCAGGCCGAGGATCCGGTCGGCGAACCGGCGGGCGAGATCGACCTGATGGAGGTTGCACAGGACGGTCAGCTGCCGCTCCCGGCACAGCCCGCGCAGCAGATCGAGGACCAACGTCGCGTTCTCCGGGTCGAGGCTCGCCACCGGCTCGTCCGCGAGTAACAACCGGGCGCGTTGGGTCAACGCGCGGGCGATCGCAACGCGCTGCTGCTGGCCGCCGGAGAGGCGGTCGGCGCGGCGGAACGCCTCGTCGAGGAGCCGCACACGGTCCAGCGCCGCCATCGCTTCCGCCAACAGCGGTCGCGGGTACCGGCCCAGCGCGATCCGCCAGAGCGGCAACTCGCGCAGCCGCCCCGCCAGACAGTTCACCAGCGCCGTCCGCCGGCCGACCAGCGTCACGTTCTGGCTCACCAGCGAGATCGCGGCCCGCGCGGCGGAGAGCGCCGCGGAAGAACAGCACGCCAAGTCCTGGCCGTCGAACCACGCGTGACCCGCGGACGGTCGCACCAGGCGCGGGATGCAACGCACCAGGGTCGATTTCCCCGCCCCGCTGGGCCCGAGAATCGCGGTGAACGTGTACGGCCCCAGAGCGAAGCTCATGTCGCGGAGAACGGGCACGCCGGGGGAATACGATTGGCTCAGCCCCTGCACACGCAACATCAACGATCACCTCAGCGCGCGGCGCAGCCAGATGCTGGCGGCGTCGATCAGGACGACGGCCGTCAGCACGATGAGCAGTATGGCCGACAGCCGGGAGAAGTCGAACAGCTTGATGCTCACCATGAGTTCGTAGCCGATGCCGCCCGCCCCCACCACGCCGAGTATCACCGAGGCCCGCACGTTGTACTCCCACAGGTACAAAGCGATCGCGACCAGCCCCGGCAGCGCCTCCGGCAGGACGGCAAAGGCAAATGTTCGCAGCCGCCCGGCTCCGGTGGCTTCCACCGCCTCCCGCGTCTCCGTCGGTACCGACTCCAGGGTCTCGACGAACAACTTCGCCATCGACCCGGTCGTGTGAAGCGCCACGCCCAGCACTCCCGCGAACGGCCCCAGGCCCACGACGGCGACGAACAGCAGGGCGAAGATGGCCGCGTCGATGGCCCGCAGCACGTTGAGGAGCGCCCGGAGCGGAACGGCCAGCCACGGCGACGGTGCCGTGTTGCGAGCGACGCACACGGACAGAGGGAGCGCGACCACGACCGCCAGCGCGGTTCCGGAGATGGCGATGGCCAGCGTCTCCCAAAGGGCCGGCAGGAACGAGGAGTGCAGTTCGGTGAAGTCCGGCGGCCAGAACCGCGCCAGCCACTCGCCGAGTTTGGGCAGGTGTCTCCAAAAATCCCGCGGCGCCACCTTCGCCTTGATCAGACTTGCCCCCAGAACGGCCACCAGCAGGATCAGCCCGCACCCCCGCCCCGCCCGGCGCCTCCACCGGCCGCGGCGATCGAGGTCGCGCAGGATCGCTTCGTAATCGCTCGCGCCGGTCATTTCAGCTTTCCGACCAGCATCCCGGCGGCCTCGATCGTGCTGTAGTTGCTACCGTCGGTGGGAATGAAACCGGTCTGGCCCTTCGGCAACAGTTTCTCGGCCTCTTCCGGCGTGATGTCCGCGAGCCATTTCTGGAGCTTGCTTTTGGCCGACTCGGGAAAGCCGCCGCGCACGGCGATGACGGAATTGGGCAGCGGATCAGACGTCCAGATGATCTTGATCTTGTCGCGGTCGAGTTTGCCGGTCGAAACGAGAACGTCAAGGTTCTGGTCGTAGTCCGAGGCGAGATCGGCTTGGCCGTTGATCAGGCTGATGGCTTGGGCCGCGTGCAGGGAGCCCTCGTGGTACTGAAATACGAACTTGGGATCGAGTGTGCGGCGTTTGAACTCCGCTTGCGGGATGAGCCAGCCGGACGTGGAGCCGACGTCGGCGAGACTGAGCCTGAGTTTCGGCCCCTTCTCACTGAGGGCGATGGCCTCGTCGAGCGTGTGAAACGGGGCGTCGGCGCGGGCGAGAAGCAGGGCGTGATAGGTGGGCTTGCCCTTGTATTTTAGCGTGGCGATGGCTTGCAACTTCGGATCGTTGTGGTGGGCGAGCACGTAACCCCACGCGCCGAGCATGGCAACGTCGAGGGTGCCCGCCCGGAGCGCCTCGGAGATGCCGATCCAGTCGTCGGCCAAGACGAGTTCTACCGGCACCCCGGCCGCTTTGCCCAGTTCGTCGGCCAGCGGTTGGAACTGTTGCCGGTTCTCGCCCTGTGTCGGGAAGTACGGCGCGAAGCCGACCTTCAACATTTCCAGTTGCGATTCGCCCGACGGCGTCGGCGAACCGGATGGGGCGTTTGCCGACGAGCATCCGGCAAGAGCCACCAGGACCAGCGGCACCGCCCTTCGCCACGGCCATCGGATCATGGTCTCTCCCGCTGGTTCTCGCGTCTGCTTGCTGACCTCCGGCTACCCAGCGCAGCCCAGGCGATCTAGCAGTCACGATATTATTCCGCCTCGCCGTTGCGAACAAAGCTCTCGAATGCCACTCTACGGCAGGCGACTTCGGGGCTGTGAAGAAGAAGAGCGGCCAAGCGCTTGTCGGCGGGCGTGGCCGCTTCAAGTTTCAAGTTTGCGGAACAATTCAACGAAATGGTTTGTGGTGTCAACGTGTCGGGCTCCGGTTCACTCGCGCGGCCTTCAAGGATAACAAGCCACCGGCGACTGGGCCGCGCCGCCTTGCCAGGCCTTGCCAGGCGGTGCTCGAAGCGGCCAAGAACTTTGCCGCCAAACGGCTTGATACCTGCCCTTGCGACATGGTGTCGATAGAATGCTCGATGCCTGGCCCGACACGGCTGCCGGTTGATGCCATTCGGGCCGCAAGCCGGGCACCCGGCTCGGTTCGCTTCAAAGAGTGAGGCCTCATGATGCACCACTCCGAGTATTTCCGAGAGGAGTCTCTGGTGGCCTGTTTCAGACGCGCCCGTGGCTTCACGCTCATCGAATTGTTGGTCGTCATCGCGATCGTTGCCGTTCTGATCGGCCTACTGCTCCCGGCCGTTCAAAAAGTGCGAGAGGCAGCCAGTCGTGCCAAGTGCACGAACAACCTGAAGCAGATCGGTCTGGCGTACCACAACTACGAATCGACCAACGGGGCGTTCCCGCCCGCGTCCGAAGCTTCGACCTATGTGTCCGGCGCCTACGGCGGCACCCCGACGACGAGACGTACCGGCTGGGGCGTCTACATTCTGGCTTACTGTGAACAAGAGTCGCTGGCTCGCCAGTATCGCCTGGACTTGGACCTGGCCGAAGAGCCGAACGCGACCCTCATTCAGAATAAGATTCCGGCGTGGCGGTGCCCTTCGAACGGGGTTTCGCCGGATGTGTATCAGTACAACTGGTCGGCGCTACCCGCATCGGTTCCCGTGCCGACGTACCGGGCGGCGGTCGCGGACTACCACCCCTGCCAGGGCATCCATACCACGCTGTGGGACTTGGTCGGCAAATCGCCGGCGTCCTCGGAGGCCACGTTCCTCGACGGCAACGCGTCCAACCCCGACCTTTACGTCCGCATCTGCGCCCTGCAGATCAACAGCAAGACGAGGGTAACGGACGTCACCGACGGAACCTCCAACACGATCCTCATCGGCGAAGGCTCGGGGAAGCCGTACTACATTCTCAACGGCAAGGATCGCACGAGCGACCCCGATCGCCCTGGCAATATCGGCACCCCGGGCAACCCGACGCCGACCAGTCCCGATCCGTACCCGCCGGGGCCGAGCGGCAACGGCGTGGGGATGTACGTCAGCCACGGGGGCGGTTGGGGCGATAACACCTCGGCGATTCAGCTCTACGGCTCCACGCACGACAACACTCAGCAACCGGGCCCGTTCGCCATCAACCGCAACAACGACCATAACTTCTTCAGCTATCACCCCGGCGGGGCCAACTTCCTGATGGCCGATGGCAGCGTGCACTTCTTGAACGAGAACACGCCCTCGGGTGTCATCGTGGACTTGCTCACCCGGGCGTACGACGAAATCACCAGCCTGCCAAACTAAACGAGGAATCGCTCACGTGTCGCGCACGACTCTTCTCGCAAGCTGGCTCGTCGTCGTGCTTGCGGCTTCGGGATGCGCCAGCCGCGACCCCTACCCGCGGGCGGAACTGGCCAAGACGTCTGGCAAGGTGGTCTGGGCCAACCACCCCGTTCAGGGACTATTGGTGGTCTTGCACCCGGCCGATGGGTCGCCCCAGAAGACGCCGGTGCAACCCACGGGGTTCGTTCAGGAGGACGGCAGCTTTGCCATCACCTGCTATGAACTGGCGGACGGCGCCCCACCCGGTGAGTACGTGGTCACGTTTCGCGAAGCGCCCCGGCCAGACGGATCCAAGCCGTTGAGGCTGCCACCGGCGAAGTATCGAGATCCCAAGAAGTCGCCGCTCAAAGTGACGATAGAAAACAAGCGGGCGAATGTACTCGCAGATTTTGTGATCGAGGAGCAACAGTAAAGCGAGCGAACGGGATCCGGCAAGCCGCTCGTTCCGCACGACGCGGGCTGTGCGGTTTTTCTATGATCAGCATGTGGATGCCCCGAAAAAGAAAATGTGGGGCCGCCGGGCCAGGCGTGAGTCGGTCTTGCCGGGCCCTGGATATCGCCACCCGTTGGCATCCCGAGGAGCGAACGATGAAGCCACTGAACAGTGACAAGGCGGCCGCCAGCCTCAAGGTGCTGCAAGAATGTGGCCTGCTCAAGGGCCACGAGCTCGAGGCCCTCGATCGGCTGAACGAGCCCGACGGCCTGTTCCGCCCGGCCCTCTCGCTGGCGGAAACGGTGCACCTGCACATCAAGGTGGACGACACGCATCAACTGCCGGTTAATGAGTTTTTTGAGGCGGGGGCACGCCTGGACCACCAGAAAGACGGATTCGTCAAGTACCGGTTTCCCGGCAACGTCAACGCGATCTTTTCCCACATCCGAGTTTCGCAGGACGAGCTGACCGAGACACAGGACAACCGCCGCCCGCGCCCGTTCCTCGATCACGTCGGCGTTGATTTGCGAGACGAAACGGATGCGGTGCGTCAGGTCTTCGACTCGCTGCCGGGCATTGCAGCGGCCCTCAATTGGGCGCACGCCTCGCAGGGCGGATCGGGGCGCCCCGTCTATTGCTGTCACGTCGAGGTCGCGAAGAAGCACTGGCTGTACCCGCCGGATGAGGACAAGCCGGGCATTCCCCTGGAGTTCGCTTACGGCGCGCTGAAGGTGAATCCGGACAAATCAGGTTGCGATTTGCGACCGGCCAATCCCGCCAAGACGGACCCGGCGTCCATCTCCTGCTGCGGGGGCGAAGCGGCGGGAGAATCCGCCGCACGCTCTGCCGCCCAGCCCGTTCCGGCGGGTACCGGGGCGGGATATTACCAGCCGCAAGATCTGGGACGTTTCAGCGAAATCGCTCGCACCAACCCGCGGTTGGCGGAAGGCTTCTTCGCTTATTACGGTCAAGTCATGGCGGACGGGAACTTGACCCGGCGCGAGAAAGCCCTGATCGCCCTGGCAGTGTCTCATGCGTTGAAGTGTCCATATTGCATCGACAACTACACCTCGTCCCTTCACAAGATGAATGTCGGCGAGGCAGAGATGAGTGAGGCCGTGCATGTCGCCAGTGCGATGTCAGCCGGGATCACGTTGGTCCACGGCGTGCAGATGATGAACAAGATCGATCAACTCGACAAGATACACGCGAGCGATGCGAGTCAACGTCAGTAGTGTGCTGCGTTCGCCGCTGCGAGAGGTCTCCCGTTGGGTGTGGCCGAGGAGGAGATGCGGCCCGTGGCCGAACGGCTCGGCGACCGACTGGCCCCCGGCAGGAAATGACCGTGTGTCGGGCGGTTGCTCTGTTGAATCCTTCAGGCGGGCAACGGCCTCCAATGTTGCATGAAGACCCCAACCCCGATGACCAAGTCGCCACGGGCCGTGGCCCGGGAGGCGCTGGGGCTGGCGAAGGACGCACTCCCGGCGTACACGTCGGCCCGCAGCCG
>JAFKFQ010000744.1 GCA_017308215.1 bacterium
GTTCTTCGCCCGGGTCAAGCAGTACCGCCGGGTGGCCATCCGGTACGAGAAGAAGGCCGCGAACGTCCTGGGGTTCGTCTGGGTCGCGTCCATCGCCATCATGCTTGCGTAGCTTTCCCAAGCGACCCGACTTCAATCAGTACGGCCTAGCGTCGTTTCGGCAGCGTGGCCCCAGGGCGGTAGCCGCAGGCTTTAGCCTGCGGCTACAGGCTACCGGCGGCCTCCATCGGTCGGGCCGAGTCTTCGAGGCCCGACCGATCAGCCAAGACACCACTATTCGACCGGTTCCTTGGCCGGCCCCTTCGGCTGGAGGCGCGTCGTCGCGCGGTACACCCACGTCTCGGCCGGGCCGTTCGCGGTGTCGGGGCGGATGTCGGTCGGCTCGGGGCGGTTGTCGTCGGTCGGGCGGATGAAGTTGAGCTGCAGCGTCTTCCGCTTGATGAGCGTGATAACCTCATTGTTCTGCGGGAGCGGCCGCGACTGCTCCGTCGCCACGCCGTTCGACAGGCCGGTGACGTAGATCGAGAACTGCGCCGCCCGCGGCGCCCGCTCGGCCATGTTCGTCCAGATGGCGAGGCCGGACACGACCCGGGGCAGGGCGTCCGGCAGGCTCGGCGGGATCGGTCGGCGGCTGATCTGGATCGAGGACATCAGGTTGTACTCGCCGTTCGGCCGCTCGGCCGAGACGAACCGGTCCTCGAACCGCTTGATCTGGTCGAAGATGTACGGCTGCGGCTCGTCGAGGTGGGTTGTCGGCGGGTTGCGCGTGACCAGTTCGAACTCGGGCGTGAAGTAGACCGGCTCGCCCGAGCGGTTGTAGACCTGATACCAGAGGTACCAGACGGTCTGCCGCGCCGGGTTGCCGCGGCCGTCGAACCCGTCCACCTGCATGATTCGCGGCGGCTTGTAGCGGAAGTGGAGCGTCCACACGCCGGCCCGGTCGAGCGGCAGGTCAGCGGGGTCCACGGCGCGTTCGCCGGGCTGGAGGCCGCGCGCCTCCTGTGCGAGCACGCTCGGCGCCGCGGCGCCGGCGAGGGCTGCGGCCAGGAACCGCCGGCGGTCGGGTCGGTGAGTCATGTGCCTGCGCCGTGGTCGGTTTCGGTGACGGGCGTCATCTTGAACCATACCCGTGCCGACTGTCCGGATCAAGCGAACC
>JAFKFQ010000258.1 GCA_017308215.1 bacterium
GAGGCGCGCCCGCGGCCCGGTCGAGGACCGCGCCCCGAACCGTGTCGTTCGCCGCACGCTCAGTTCGTGCGGGCATTCTTCGCCTCGAGTGCCTTTTCCTCCGCTGCCGAGATCGGGCCGACATGCGGGCCGGCCTTGGCGAGCGCGCCGGTCTTGGCGGCATCGTCCTGCGAACGGACGAACGTGTAGGCCAGCGTGATCACCTGCACGTCGGCGGTGCTCGGGTCGCGGGCGATCTCGGGATCGACCCAGAAGCTGACCGGGAATTCCATCTTCTGGCCGGCGGCCAGGGTCTGCTGGTTGAAGCAGAAGCAGGCGGTCTTGTGGAAATACTTGCCCGCCTTTTCCGGCGTGACGTTGTAGAGCGCCATCCCCGTGACCGGCGCCTTCGCCAGGTTCGTGGCGTTGTAGAAGGCGATCTGCTCGTCGCCCAGCTTGACGGTGACCTCGTTCACGTCGGGCGCGAACTTCCACGGCAGCGCGGGGTTGGTATCGGCGTTGAACCGCACGCGGATGGTCTTGTCGACCACGCCCGGCGACGCTTCGAGCCCGATCTTCGGCGTGCCGCCGAAGCCGGTCACCGAGCAGAACAGCCGGTACAGCGGGATGGCGGCAAACGACATCCCCACCATACCGAACACGACGGTCACGCAGACAACGGCGAACAGCCCGTTGCGACGTGCGTTGTTGGGAGGAGGTGCGGCGGACATTCTCAGGACTTCGTCATCTTGACGATGGTAATCGCATAGAACAACGCCACCAGCGCAAACAACGCCAGCATCATTGCCAAGTTTCGGCCGCGCCGGCGGCGACGGATCTCTTCGGCTTCGCGTGTTGACGGACGCGGTGGAGTGATTGCCATGCGCGCTCGTCTAGCCCGCCAGCCGATCGACCGCCAGGGCAGCGAACAGGGCGAACAGGTACAGGATCGAGAACTTGAAGGCGGCCCGTGCGGGTGCGTCGTTGGTCAGGCTCACGCCAGCCGCATCCTGCCGGTCGGTCGCCACCCGCCACACCGCGGCCAGGAAGCCCGCGCCCAGCACCGCCGCGGAGGCGGCGTAGATCATGCCGGAGAAGCCCAGCATCCAGGGCGCCAGCGACAGCGGCACCAGCAGCAGCGTGTAGAGGACGATCTGCTTGCGGGTTTCCTTCGCGCCGGCGACCACCGGCAGCATCGGCACCCCGGCGCGGCGATAGTCCTCGTTCGCCCAGAGGGCGAGCGACCAGAAATGCGGCGGCGTCCAGATGAACACGATGGCGAAGAGCACCAGCGGGATCAGGTCCACCGATCCGGTCACAGCGGCCCAGCCGATCACCGGCGGGAACGCCCCGGCGGCACCGCCGATGACGATGTTCTGCGGCGTGCGGCGCTTGAGCCACATCGTGTAGACGAAGACGTAGAAGCCGATCGACAGCGCGAGCACCGAGGCGGCGGCGACGTTCACCGTCAGCCCCATCACCACGACCGACGCCGCGGCGAGCGTGATGCCGTAGCCAAGCGCGGCGCCCGGCTGGATGCGGCCGGCGGGGATCGGGCGGTTGCGGGTGCGCCGCATCACCGCATCGATGTCCCGGTCGTACCACATGTTGATCGCGCCACACGCGCCGGCCGCCACCGCGATGCACAGGATCGCGGTGAAACCCAGGACCGGGTGCAGGTGCCCCGGCGCGACGATCATCCCGATCAGGCCCGTGAAGACGACCAGCGTCATCACCCGGGGCTTGAGGAGGGCGATCCAGTCCCGAACCTCCGCCTCCTGCACGAAGGCGGGGTTCGGGGCTCCGGTCAGCGGCAGGGCGGCGTCGCCACCCTGCTCACCGTCGATCGCGCGTGCGGTCAGATCGCTCACGGCCTCACCGGATCAGTGGGAGTTCCGGGTAGGTATGGAAGGCCGGCGGCGAGGTCTGGGTCCATTCCAGAGTCGTCGCGCCCTCACCCCAGTAGTTGTCGGCCACGTGCTCCTTCGAGGTGAAGGTGCGGTAGCAGACATACAGGAACACCAGCACCGAGGCCCCGGAGATGTAGGCCCCGATCGAGGAGACGAAGTTCCAGCCGGCGAAGGCGTTCGGGTAATCCGGATAGCGCCGCGGCATGCCGGACAGGCCCAGGAAATGCTGCGGGAAGAAGGTGAGGTTCACACCGGCGAACGTCATCCAGAAATGCACCTTGCCCCAGAACTCCGGATACTGGTGACCCGACATCTTGCCGATCCAGTAGTAGAACCCGCAGAAGATGCCGAACACCGCACCCAGCGACAGCACGTAGTGGAAGTGCGCGATCACGTAGTAGGTGTTGTGCACGATCTGGTCGATGCCCGCGTTCGACAGCACGACGCCGGTGACGCCGCCGATGGTGAACACGAAGATGAACCCGATCGCCCACAGCATGGGCGTCTTCAGCTCGATCGAGCCGCCCCACATCGTCGCGATCCAGGAGAAGATCTTGATGCCCGTCGGCACCGCGATGACCATCGTCGCGGCCATGAAGTAGGCGCGGGTGTCGACGTCGATGCCGGAGACGAACATGTGGTGCGCCCACACGACGAAGCCGACGGCGCCGATCCCGACCATCGCGTAGACCATGCCCAGGTAGCCGAACACCGGCTTGCGGCTGAACGTCGAGACCACGTGGCTGACGATGCCGAAGGCCGGCAGGATCATGATGTACACTTCGGGGTGGCCGAAGAACCAGAACAGGTGCTGGAACAGCACCGGGTCACCGCCGCCGGCCGGGTCGAAGAACGCCGTGCCGAAATTGCGGTCGCAGATCAGCATGGTGATCGCGCCCGCCAGCACCGGCACCGACAGCAGCAGCAGGAACGCCGTCACCAGCTCCGCCCAGATGAACAGCGGCAGCTTGTGCATCGTCATGCCGGGCGCGCGCATGTTGAAGATGGTGGTGATGAAGTTCATCGCCCCCAGCAGCGAGCTGATGCCGGCCAGGTGCAGCGCGAACAGCGTGCAGTCCATGCCGATGCCCGGCTCGTATTGCGACAGCGACAGCGGCGGATACAGCGTCCAGCCGGAGCCCGACTCACCCAGGAACAGCCCGGTCATGATCAGGATGAAGGCCGGCGGCAGCAGCCAGAAGCTGATGTTGTTCAGCCGCGGGAACGCCATGTCCGGCGCGCCGATCATCAGCGGGATGAACCAGTTGCCGAACCCGCCGATCAGCGCCGGCATGACCGTGAAGAAGATCATGATCAGGCCGTGCGCCGTGACGATCGTGTTCCACTCCTGCCCGGAGGTGACGATCGTGTTGTGCGGCACGTTCAGCTGCGCACGCATGATCATCGACAGGATGCCACCGATCACGCCCGCGCAGACGGCGAAGATCAGGTAGAGCGTCCCGATGTCCTTGTGGTTCGTGCTGAACAGCCACCGGGCGATGAAGCCCGGCTTGTGGTCGTGATGGTCATGCGCGTGATCGTGTGTCGTCGCCGACATGTCGTCTGTCTCCTTACGCGCCGATAAACGGGGCCGAGGCCGAACTCACTCGCGGATCTCCTTGGACGGGGCCTCGACCGCCGCCGTCTGCAACCGAGGAGCCGCCGCCGGCGTCGCCTCGGCAGACTTCTTGGTCTGCTCGACCCAGGCCGCGAACTCCTGCGGGGTCACCGCCTTCACCGCGATCGGCATGCGGCTGTGGTCCTGCCCGCAGATCTGGTTGCACTGCCCATAATACACGCCCGGCTTGTCGGCGCGCAGCCATGTCTCGATCGTCCGGCCCGGAATGGCGTAGCGCTGCACGCCCAGGGCGGGGATGAAGAAGCTGTGGATCACGTCGGTGCTGGTCGTCAGGATCCGGATGTTCTTGCCGACCGGCACGACCATCTGGTTGTCGACGGACAGCAGCCGCAGCTGGCCCGGCTTCAGGTCCTCGTCGTGGACGTAGCGGCTCTCGATATCGAGGTTGCCGTTGTCCGGGTAGGAATACTCCCAGTACCACTGGTGCGCCGTCACCTTGACGGTCATGTCCGGGTTGGGCGTGCGGTCCTGGTAGTAGATCAGCCGGAAGGACGGGATCGCGATGATCACCAGAATCAGCACCGGGATCACCGTCCAGGCGATCTCCAGGACCGTGTTGTGCGAGACGCGGCTGGGCGTCGGGTTCCGTTGCGCATTGTAGCGCACCACCACCCACACCAGAAGCGCGCCGACGAACAGCGTCATCAAGGTGATGATCACCAGCACCAGGTCGTGCAGCTCGATGATGCGCTGCTTTACCGGGCTGAAAGCGGGCTGCAAGCCCCCCAGCAGGCTCGCCCAACGCGACGCCGTGCCCCGCCATGGGGACGCCACTGCGCCTCGCGAAGTCCGGGTCATTGCGGCACAAAGCCGCCGAAGATGCTGCATCGACCGTCCACCCCGTTCGTCCATCCCGGCCGGCCGAGACGGTCCCGGTCGCCAGGCTCACAGGATAGTCCGCCTACCGGACCCTTTGAGCGAGATCAAGGCCCGCCCCGGCCCCATGTCGCTCTCGGCGAACTTTCCTGCCGGACGGTGGCAGGGCTGCCGGTCAGTTGGGCAGGCGCACCAGGGTAAAGATGCCGAACGGGGGCACCGGCTCGCCCTCGGCGCGCGCCATGTCCTCGGGCGCGAAGATCGCTTCCATCGAGAAATCGGGATGCCAGCCCAGGGCACGCGAGGCCGGGGCCATGGCCCGCTCCACCCACCAGCGCGGGCCGCGATCGGCCGCGAAGTGATTGACGAACAGGATGTTGCCGCCGGGCCGCACCACCCGCCGCATCTCCGCCAGCAGGCGGCGCGGGTTCGGCACGACCGAGGCCACGAACATGGCCACCGCGACGTCGAAGGAGGCGTCGGCGAATTCCGTCGCCTCCGCGTCGACCTCGAGCAGGGCCTCGACGTTGCGCAGCCCGCTCTCGGCGACGCGCTTGCGCGCCTGCTCGAGCATTTCGGCCGAGAGGTCGATTCCGGTGATCCGAGCGTCGGGGCGGTAATGCGGCAGGGCGAGTCCGGTGCCGACTCCGACCTCGAGCACATCGCGGCCGGGAAGCCGGTTCACGAGAGAGACGGCGCGGCGCCGGCCGAAGGAGGACACGCCGCCGAACAGCGTGTCGTACACCCCCGCCCAGCGCTTATATGCGGCGCGGACCGCGTCGGCATCGAGTGCCGCAACGGGAGAGGCGTCGCGCTGCCCCCGCCCCCCTTGGCGTTGCTCCAAGGTATGGCTCATGCGTGGTGCCTATCCATCCAACTGCCGCTTGCGTAGACAACGTGTCCGAACCGCGCAAGCCCGGCCCATGCACGACGCCCCCGCACGGGCGCGCATTGGGGGCAACTCGCGTTCGGCGTTCCGGTTGCATGCAGGCGTGCGCGATCACGGCCGCGCCAGGAGGGCTCCCGTTGGGTCGGGCGGCTTCACGGGCTCGATCCTGCGCACGCGCCGGGCCGCTTCGCTGTCACGATCGGGCGGACGCGCTGCGCGGGGCGGCCTGTTCGGCGGCCGCGGGGCTGCTGACGATGTGACCCGAGGGGACTGGGTGACCCGCGGAGACTGGGTCACCCGCGGGGACTGGGCGCGGACATTCCCGCGCGCCGTCGGCCGAGCCCGCGCGGACGTTCCCCAGGTTCTGTCCGACTCGGAACTCCAACCAGTTCGCGAGGGCTCCGACGCGGAGGAGGGCCTCCGGGTAGGAGTGGGAGGTCGTGGTCACCCCGCCCGCACGGTCGCGGACGATGGTGTAGCCTGCCTCCAACTGGACGCGCCCTCGCCCGACAGTGGAACTTGCCTCGGTAAAGTCCGGGCGGTCGCTCGCGAGCGGCTCTTCTTCACGAGGAGGGGCATCTTCCTCGGGTTGCTCTGGCTCCTGTGGTGCCCGGCGTTCTGCCAGAGACCAAGCGAGCAGCGTCTTCGGCGCCTCGGCCAGATTCTCGCGGGAGCTCGTGCAGCCCGGAGAGAGGCCGAGGAGTAGCAGCACCGCGCATCTGCCCAAACGCCCCATTCTCGTTTTCCCCCGGCGCGCGATGCGAGACGGGATCGCTCACGCGATGCCCTCGCAACACTCATCGGGAAGAAAGCTACCAGGTGATTAGTCGAGGCTAATTGTTTTCGTTAGCCGTGACGCACATCGCGAGTGTGGCTCGACTTGGCACTCCCGTGGCGCGTGGCGGGTGGGTGCCCGCCACGCGGTTTTAGCCTCAGTTCGCCGGCATCTTGGTGAAGGTGCCGCTCGGCCCCACCAGCTTGGCCGGGTCTTGGCCACCCGCCTCGACCGCCGCCCACAGCGCCTTCGGCGACACCACCACCCGGTCCTTCGGCGTCACCCGGACCAGCCGCTCCTTCACGTTCGTCTCCACCTTCGCCACGCCCGGCACCGCCGCCACCTTCGTCGCCACGCCCTTCGCGCAGCTCGGGCAGTCCATGTCCGGCACCGTAATGGTGGTCACCGACGAGGGGGCCGGGGCCGGCTGCCCCTGGGCCGACAGCACCAAGAGGGCCGTCAGCACGGCCGCGGCCGCCGGCCGGGTCATCGTCATCCGCATCGCCTGCTCCTTGCTCGTGATGGGAGGTTCGTCTGCCCCGAAGTGGGGCGGACGGCTACTACTTCTGGCCTTCGATCGCGGGCGGCTCCTTGCCGAACTTCGTCCGGTACTCGGCCGCGTACTTCTCCCGCACCCCCGGGTTGCACTTGAAGCAGCTCGTCTTCACCCGGTTGTGCTCGCACCAGTTGCCCTTGGCCTTCTCGGCGTTTCGGTACTTCTTGCTGCACAGGTCGCACACCTCCTCCGGGAGCCCGTGCTCGTTGCACCACCACCCGCTGTGGTCCTCGGCGGGTTCGGTCTTCCCGTTCCCCTGCGCGACCTCCGTCGGCCCCTTGCCGGTATCTTTCGCGACCTCGGGCGCCTTCCCGCAGCCGGCGAGCACCACGAGCCCGGCGAGGAAGGAGAAGAGGGGGCCGCACCGCGTCAGACAGGTCCTCTGCGTCGTCATTCGTTACACCGTGGAAAGGGGGGCTGGTTCGCGCGCGGACCCGTTCCGCGCGTCGTCTCCGTCTGCCTCGTCGCCGAGGACTTCCGCGTCGAGCCCGAGGAGTGCCCGGGCCGTCTCGTCGCCTACCCGGAGCACCCGGGTGAGGATCCAGTGGGTGGCGCGCGCGAGCGCGTCGAAGAACACGTAGAGCACCCGGAGGACAAGGAGGGACATCGCCATCGCGCCGACCACCCCGCCGATGACGACCGTGGCGAGCGGCCGCTGGACCTCGGCCCCCTGGCCGTTCGAGAAGGCCATCGGGAGGAACCCGAGGCTCGCGACGAGCGTCGTCATGAGCACCGGCCGGAGGCGGGTGAGGGAGGCCTCGCGGATGGCGTCCCGGACCGGGACGCCGCGCTGCCGGAGTTGCCGGACGTAGGAGACGAGGATCATGTCATCGAGCACGGCAACGCCCGAGAGCGCGATGAACCCGATGATGGCCGAAATCGAAAGCGGCATGTCCCGGAGCCAGAGGGCGATGATCCCCCCGACCCAGCCGAAGGGGACTCCGGTGAACACGCGGAGGGCGTCGACCACGTTGTGGTAGGTGAAGTAAAGGAGAACGAAGATCATCGCGACCGCCACCGGCACGACGATCGAGAGCCGCCGCCTGGCCCGCTCGTAGTTCTCGAACTGGCCGCCGATCTCAATGCGGTATCTCCCCTTCGGAAGCCCCGCTTCGACGGCGTGGAGCCGGTCCTTCACTTCGGCGACGAACGTCCCCATGTCGCGGCCGCGGATGTTCGAGGTGACGGTGAGTCGCCGCTGCCCCCACTCGCGGGTGATGGTGCTCGGGCCTTCCGCGAGGCGGATGTCGGCGAGGCGGGAGAGGGGAACCCGCTCGCCCGCCGGCGTGGAGACGAGGATGGCGCCTATTGCCTCCGGGTTCGCACGCCACCGCTCGGGCAGTCGGACGACGAGCGGGAAGCGGAGTTGCCCCTCCGTGATCTCACCCACCCCGAGCGTGCCGACGGCCCGGACGAGGTCGAGGACGGTCCGTGCCGGCACGCCGTATCTCGCAATCTCGTCCTGGCGGACGTGGATCTGGAGCACCGGCTGGCCGGTGACTTGCTCGGCGGTCACGTCCGCGCTCCCGGCGGTGGCCTTCAGCGCCGACTCGATTTTCGAGCCTTCTTTGACGAGGACGTCGAACTCGTCCCCGTAGAGCTTGACCGCGACGTCCGAGCGGACCCCGGACACCATCTCGTTGATGCGCATCTCGATGGGCTGGGAGAAGGCGAGCTTCTGCCCGGGGAACCGCCGCATCTCCCGGTCGAGGAGGGCGGTGAGTTCGGCCTGCGAGCGGGCCTTGGTCCAGCGCTCCCGCGGGTGGAGGGTGATGAAGAGGTCGGTGAGTTCGATCCCCATCGGGTCGGTAGCCACCTCCGCCGTACCGACCCGGCTCCAGACGTGCTTCACCTCATCCGGGAATTTGTCGAGCAGCATCCGCTCGATCGCCGTGTTCCCGGCGTTCGACTCCCCGAGGTCAGTCCCGGCGAGGCGGATGACGTTTACGGTGATGGCCCCCTCGGAGAGTTTCGGCACGAACTCCGAGCCGAGGTGCGGGGCGATGAGCCCGAACGCGAGTGCGAGCGAACAGAGGGCGAACGCGACGACCGGGAGGGGGTAGGCCATGCTGAAGCGGAGCACCGGCCGGTACGCGGCGAGGGCGAGCCGCATGAGGAGGGGCTCGCGTTCCGAAATCCGCCGCGGGAGGGCGAGGCTCGCGAGGACCGGCATGAGGGTGAGGGAGAGCACCATCGAGCCGAGGAGGGCGAAGATGACGGTGAGGGCCATCGGCCGGAACAGCTTCCCCTCGATCCCTTCGAGCGTGAGGATGGGGAGGTAGACGATCATGATGATGAGCTCGCCGAAGAGCGTCGGCTTTCTCACCTCGACGGCCGCCTCCCGGACGACGTCGATCTTGGACCGGTGGCGGAGGTCGCCGTGGGCGATGTGCCGGACGCAGTTCTCGACCATCACGACCGAACTGTCGACGACCATCCCGAAGTCGATGGCGCCGAGCGAGAGGAGGCTCGCGGCGATGCCGAAGCGCCACATGCCGGAGAAGGCAAAGAGCATCGAGAGGGGGATGGCGAGGGCGACGATCGCGGTCGCCCGCAGGTTGCCGAGAAACCCGAAGAGGACGGCGACGACGAGTAGCCCTCCCTCGAACAGATTCGTCCGGGCGGTGTTGACCACCACGTCGACGAGTTCAGTCCGGTCGTAGACGACGGTCACCTCGACGTCGGGCGGGAGGGTCGGCCGGACCGCGTCGAGCTTCCGCTTGAGCGCCGCGGTGACGACCTTGCTGTTCTCCCCCATCGTCATGAAGCAGAGTCCGAGGACGGCCTCCCCGCGGCCCTCGGCGGTGACGGCCCCGCGCGGGATCTCGTGTCCGATTTCGACATCGGCCACGTCGCCCACGCGCACCGGCACGCCGTCTTTCGTGGCGACGACCACGCCCCGGATCTGCTCGACGTTCACCGTGCGGCCGATGCCGTGGACGATGACGAACTGGTTGTTCTGCCGGATCCCACCGCCGCCTACGTTCTGGTTGTTCTGCTCCAGCGCCTCGACCACCTCCGCGAAGGTGAGGCCGTGCTTGAGCACGTGATCGGGGTCGATGCGGACCTGGTACTGCTTCTCGTAGCCGCCCCAGGAGTTCACCTCGGCCACACCGGGCACCGTCCGGAGCGCGGGCCGGATCACGTAGTCGTGGACGGACCGGAGGTGGGTGAGCTTTTCCTGCTTCTCGGCGTCGGTCGCGGCTCCGGCGTCCCAGCCGCGGACGTTCACGATGTAGTGGAGCACCTCGCCGAGTCCCGTCGAGACCGGCCCGAGCCGTGGCCGCTCGACCCCGGCCGGGAGCTCGACGGAGTTCAGCCGCTCGGTGACGAGTTGGCGGGCCAAGTAGATGTCGGTGCCGTCGGCGAAGGTGGCGACGACTTGGGAGAGACCGAACTTGGAGACGGAGCGGAGTGCGTGTACGCGGGGCAGGCCGGAGAGCGCCTGTTCGACGGGGAAGGTGAGCTGTTTCTCGACCTCCTCGGCCCCGAGCGAGGGGGCCGTGGTGTTGATCTGGACCTGGGCCGGGGTCGTGTCCGGGAACGCGTCGACGTCGAGTGCGGAGAGCGCGAAGACGCCGGCTACCGCGAACGCGACTGCGCCGAGGACCACGAGGAGCCGGTTCTTGAGCGCGGTCTCGATGACCCAATTCAGCAAGGGAGAACTCCTGCGTCAGCTTTGGAAACGGTTGGCTGCGTTACTTCCCCGCGCAGCACGCGCAGCCTTCGCCGAGGTTGTTCTTGAGGAGCTCCGAGCGGAGCGCGCCGCTTCCGGCCGCAGCAACGACTTCGCCCGGTAGAAGCCCGGCCGCGATCTCGACGAGCGGCCCCGCGGGCGAGTCGCTCCGCGCGCCGGGGCGGACCGTGCGGACGTGGAACACTTTGGGCGCCCCGGGCCGCTCGTAGTTCACGTCGCGCACGAAGACCACGTGGCAGCACCCCTCCCAGTGGACGGCGCTCGCGGGTACGAGGACCGTGTTCGCCTCCTCGCGGAGCACCACCTCGGCAGCGCCGAAGGTGTTTGCGTGGTGGCGGTCGGACGGGCTCAGGAACTCGGCGAGGACCGGCACCGTGCGCGATCGTTCGTCCGCGGCAGGGCTCACCCAGGTGACGCGGGCCGAGTCCCATGCGGTGGGGCCTCGGTGTCCGGCGTGGCGGAAGCGCACGGGTTGTCCGGGCCTGACCCGGTTCGCGTCCTCGGGCCGGACGCGGATGGAGAGCCTCATGCGGCCGGTGTCGGCGATGACGAAGAGGGGCCGCGTCGGGTCGGTGGCTTCGCCCGGAACGGCCGACCGAGCCACGACCTCGCCGTCGTGCGGGGCGTAGACGGGGAGGAACGTGCTCGACTCGGACCGCCCCGCGAGGTCTCGCTTGAGGGACTCGGGGAGCCCGAGGGATTGAAGCCGCTCGGCGAGTTGAGCAGCCGACAGCGCGCGGACCTCCGCGGCCTGGATCGGGAGACCCAGCGTTGAAAGCAACTCCTCCGCGGCGACGAGCCGGACTTCGGCTTCCTCGGCCGCGGCCTCGACGGCTTGGACGTCCTTTTCCGCCACGGTCGCGCCCGCCATCGGCCGGAGCTTCGCGAGCGTCTCGCGGCGGAGATCGAGTTGAACGAGGGCCTGCTGGAACTCCGCCTTCGCCCGCCCGACCTCGGCCGAGTCGATCACGGCGAGGAGTTCGCCCTTCCGGACCTTGTCGCCGAGTTGCTTCTCGACCCGGGAGACGGTGCCGCTCGCGCGGGCGGTGACCCGCCCGACCCGGGTCTGGTCGTAAGCGACTTCCGCGGGTGCCGTGACGACTTCACGCACCGGGCCGCGCCAGGCGGGCACGAAGCCGAGACCGAGGCGGTCGGCGAGTTCGTCCGAGCCGAGCTGCACGCGGCGGAGGTGGAGCTTGCACTCCGGCTCGTTCCCGACGCGAGCGGAGAACGCGAGCGCGTTTGCCGCGACGACAAGTTCCGCCGGTGTCGCCGCGCGGCGTGCGGGGAGTTGCGCGACATCCGGCCGACAGAGCGGGCAGTCGTGGACGCCGTGTTCCTCGCACCAGTCGTTCTGCCGCCCGTTCCGTGAGTAGCCGACGCTTCGCGGAAAGCGATCCGGGCGGCACTCGACGCAGCCGGACAGCGGCACCCCGTGCTCCTTGCACCAGTCTTCTTCCTCGGCGGGCGGATGCCCGAGGACGGCAGACGCTCTCGGGAGTTTCCACCCCGTGGCCTGGGCGAGCGCGACGAAGCCCGCGACGCAGGCCGCGGCGAGGGCCACCGCGAAAAGATGCCGGAGGCCCCGGCCGAAGAGTGAGCGAAGCGACGCCTGGGCCTTGGCCCGTGCGAGCGAGTCGCCCGGCGGCATCGTGCCGTGTACCGCCGGACTCGGGTCGAGGAGTGTGGACATGGAGGCTCCGTTCGTGTCGCCTGTGGTTCGGTCAGCGGCCAGCGGCCGCGCGTGTGAGGGCGCCGAGGAGGAACGCGCTCCCCTTGGTCGAAACGATGTCCCCGGCGACGAGCCCGGAAAGCACTTCGGTGTTCGCCTCGTCCCGTCCGCCGGTCTGGATGACGCGGGCAGAAAAGGCCTTCGCTCCGTTCGGCGTGAGAAACGCCGGGTCGCGGACGAACACGATCGATTGCCCGCGGAAGGAGTGAACTGCCCCGTGCGGGATGAGAAGCGACTTCGTCGTCTCGCGGAGAACAACCCGGCCGCGGCCGAGCGTCGAGGCGCGAAGCGTGCCGAGAGCATTACTCGCCGCGACGCGGACGGGGACCGTCCTCGTGCTCTCCTCAGCCGCCGTTCCGACCGAGGTCACCGTTCCCGCGTGTTCGTCTCCGCCCCCGTCCGGGCGGAACCAGGCCTTCTGCGACACGGCGAGACGCCCCGCGTCCACACTCGCGACGTGGATCGTGAGAACCACCTGCCTCGGGTCGACCACCTCGAAGAGGGTCTTCCCGCCCTCGACGACTTCTCCGGCGACGACTTCCGCGGCGAGCACCACCCCTGGGAACGGGGCGCGGACCGGAAGCAGATTCGCCGGGAGCGCTTTCCGCTCCGCTTCCGGAACGTCTTCGAGTCCGACGAGGCGGAGGCGTGCCGCAGACTCGGAAGGGGACAACTTTTGGTAGTCCTCGCGCCGGACGGGAAGGCCGAGGTTGGTGAGGGCTTGTGCGGCCGAGAGTGCCCGCACGTTCGCGTCCTTCGCAGCGGCTTCGGCCTCGCGGAGTTGGGCCGGAGAGGCCACGGCCTTCGCTGCATGTAGGTCGTCACGCACGCGTTCGCGAAGGCGCGACTGGACGAGGGCTTGCTGGAACTCGGACCTGGCTTTTGCCACCTCGGCGGACGAGACGAGGGCGAGAAGTTCTCCGCCTCGCACTTGATCGCCGGTGGTCTTAAAGACCCGGTACGCGGTCCCACCGACTCGTGAGGACAGGCGGACCGTGCGAGTCGGATCGAAGCCGACCTCACCCGCTCCGGTCACTTGCTCCGTGAGACTCGCTTGCCAGGCGGGCGTAACTTCTACGGCCGCCTCGGTGACGGCGGCCGACGACTCGAACTCGATTCGCGCCTCGTGACCGGGCAGCGGCTGTCCGGGCTGAACGGCCGAAGGAGCGAAGCGAACGACGGGGGCACGACTTGCCGGCCGCGGTTCGTCGGACGGGCGTGTTTCAGCACCTGGTAGCTGCCAGCCCGTGCGGTGCCCCCAGAACGCGACGCACGCAAGGCCGCCGAGAACGACCAGCGGAGCGAGTGGCGCCACGACAGCGCGGAGTGTCACGAGCCTACCCAAACCGGCGCGTTGCGCCGGAAGGACAGCGCTTGGTGCGGACGTTCCCATGACCTCACTCCCCGGTAAGGCGCGTACGTGCGAGGGCGATTGCGACAGAAGCGCAGCAGGTCGCTGGAAGGTGCGTGACGCAGCAAGCGCACGCGCTGCCCTACGACGAGCGTGTGGAACGAGGGTGGCGGATCAGATCAGAAGGGCGCAGTGCGAAATGAAGAGCGGAGGGGACGTTGCAATGTCGTTCGGTCGGTCGCGGAGTGTCGCGGCTGGAATCGAGAAGGATACCGGCGGGAGCAGGTCGCAGAAGGCTTGCGCGACATCAGACGGGACTTCGGCCGAAGGGGCGAGCAGCTTGTTCGGCATGTCGCCGAGGGTGGCCGGACACCCCGGGGCGTGCTTCCCCGGCGAGGAGGGGCTTGGCGTACCCTCGGAATTCAGTGGATCGTCCCCGTCGGGGCGTTCGGTTTGGGTTCGGCAGGATTCGCACTGGCACGACGCGCGGTGAATGCCCGAGTTTGCGGACACGACCTGCATCCCAGGACCGGGAGCCGACGTGGCTGCGAATGCACTCCGGAGCGGCGCGGCCTGACAGATACACATGCCGGGCGGCATGAGCAGCTGAAGAGAGACCAGGGCCGTCACCAGCGTGCGAAACATCAGGCTCCCGGGACGTTCGAGCCGCAAGAGTGAGTGAATGATACCGACCACGTTTCGCCGGGGCAATGCGACGTTCTGTTCGGGCCGAGGCTCGTTGCCCCGACGAGCCCGGGCAGCGGCTACCGTCGGAGCAACCGGAGCGCGTTTGCGACGACCAGGAGGGTTGCCCCCGAGTCCGCAGCGACCGCGGCCCACATCGACGAGTAACCGACGAGGGTCAGGACGACGAACACCGCTTTCACTGCGAGGGCGAAGACGATGTTCTGCCGGATGATGCCGAGGGCGTGACGGGAGTGCCGAACGAGCCAGGGAAGTTTCGAGAGGTCGTCGGACATGAGCGCGATGTCGGCGGTTTCGATCGCGGCGTCGGTGCCGACAGCTCCCATCGCGAGAGCCACAGTGGCCCTGCCCATCGCCGGCGCGTCGTTTACGCCGTCGCCGATCATCGCGACCGTGCCGTACTTCCCGACCAGTTCTTCCACCTTGGTCACCTTGTCTCCGGGGAGGAGTTCGGAGTGGATCTCGTCCACGCCCGTCTCCCGGGCGATGGCTTCGGCGGTGCCGCGGTTGTCCCCGGTGAGCATGACCACGTGTTCGATTCCGGCTTCGCGGAGGTCTGCGACCGCCTGTTTCGCTTCCGGGCGGACGGTGTCGGCGAGTGCGATGAAGCCGCAGACGTGCTTGTCGTTTCCGACCACGACGACAGCCCTGCCCGACTTCGAAAGGGCCTCTAATTGCTCGTGGACGTCCGGCGTCTCCTGGTTCCGCTCTTCGAGGTAGCGGTGCGACCCGACCCAGTAGAGTGTGCCCCGGACCCGCCCCTCCGCGCCTTTCCCGGGGAGGTTTTTGAACCCTTCGACGGACGGAATAGTCACGCCGCGATCCTTGGCGTAAGCGAGCACCGCGTGGGCGAGGGGGTGAGTGCTGTGCTCTTCGAGCGCGGCCACCCGCTCCAAGAGTTCCGTCTCGGTGTGCCCGCTGAGCGGCACGACCTGAACGACCGCGGGCTTTCCGAGGGTGAGCGTCCCCGTCTTATCCATCGCGATCGCTTTTAGTTTGCCCGGGGCTTCTACGAAGATGCCGCCCTTAATCAGCACGCCGTTTCTCGCGGCCGCGGCGAGTGCGGCGACGATGCTCACCGGTGTCGAGATGACGAGCGCGCACGGGCAGGCGATGACGAGGAGGACGAGCGCCCGGTAGAACCAGGCCGCCCACGGCTGTCCGAACAAGAGGGGCGGGACGAGGAGGAAGAGGATCGCGAGGGCCATCACGGAGGGGGTGTAGTACTTGGCGAACGTCTCCACCCACTGCTCAGACGGGGCGCGGCGGGACTGGGCCTCCCCGACCATCCGCGTGATGCGGGCGAGCGTCGTCTCCGAAACCGGTTTCGTGGACTCGACGGTGAGCGACCCGTCGCCGTTGATAGTGCCCGCATAGACCTCGTCGCCCGGAGATTTCTGCACCGGCACGCTCTCCCCGGTGATGGGGGCTTGGTCCACGCCGCCGGTGCCGTCCACGACTTTTCCGTCGAGCGGGATGCGGTCGCCGGGGCGAACGCGGAACTTCCCGCCGACCGGCACCTGATCCGGCGAAACACTTTCCTCTCGACCGTCCGGGTGAATGAGTCGGGCTTCCGGCGGGGAGAGGGCCATGAGCGCGGCCACCGCCCGGCGCGCCCGCCCGACGCTCCAGGCTTCGAGGGCGAGCGACAGGGCGAAGAGGAACGCAACGGTGGCGGCCTCAAGCCACTGGCCGATGAAGACCGCGCCAACGACGGCAACCACCATGAGGAGGTTCATGTCGGGGCGGAGTCGTTTGGCGGCGATCCAGGCTTTCGGGAGCACGGTCCAGACGCCCGCCAAGATGCTGAGCAGGTAGAGGCCGATCGAGAAGACGGGTGGAGCGATTCCTTCTTCAAGAAAAGCGGCTCGGAATCCGGAGAGCGCGGCGTGAAGTCCTCCCCCGGCGAGGAGGAAAACTCCGCTTGCCGCGGTGAGCATGGTCCTTCGGTTCCGCTCCCAGAAGCTCTCCTCGGCGAGGGCCGATTTCTCGTCCTGCCAAGGCTCGGCGGACATCCCGGTCTTTGCGACCGCCGCTTGCACCTGCTCGGGGGGAACAGCGGATGCCACAATCATCTTCGCGTTTAGCACGTCGAACGCGAGGTTCGCCTCGCCGCCGACGAGCGGGCCGAGTTCGCGTTTCAGGACGGCGACTTCTTCGGCGCAATCGAGTCCGCGGACGCGGTAGCTTCGGTTCTGGTTGTTCGTCTCGGCCATGTGCTGCCTCCAAGTTGTCTCGCGAATACGAGGGGCCGCGGTGGCAAGTCCTTACGCGCTCACAGGCGGACCATCAGCATGCCGGTGAGCTTGTAATCGACCTCGACCTGATCCCCGTTCGAGTCCTGATAGAGAGGAAGGGACGGCGCCACGGTGACACTCAAACGGTCCGCCACGTCGAGCCTGAGACCGGTGGTGAAGAACATCGAAGTGCCCCCCGAGTTGCCGTTCCGCCCCTCGTTCGATTCGTCTTTGTCGAGCCATATATGATTGAACTCGCCGAAGAGGGAAAGCCGTGCACGGGCGGCGTGGAACTCCGTGAACTGAAGTGCGAGCGAAAATCCAGTGTCGAGCCGGTCTCCTACGCGAACACCGTCTCGCTCGAAGCGATGAGTGTAGACACTGCTTGAGTCGAGTTTCACGTCGCTGATGAATGCGTGCGTGAAGGCGACCCCGCCCTGAAGCCCGAACCTGCCCGTGCCCGGCTGACTCGACGGGTCAAGCGTGTCCCCGTTACTCAGTCGCTCGCTGCGGTCGCCGGTCGGGGCGACCACTCCACCGAGGAGTGCAAAGCTGCTGTTGCTGGTCGTCGCGACACGTAGCCTCCCGCGCATGTTGAGATCGGTGAGGCCAGTCGGATTTCCTACGGATGATTCTTCCCCAGCTTCTCCGTGTTCATCCCCTTCGGCGTCGACGAACCCCCGCCCGGAGTACCAGCCGATGGAGGCCGAGAGGTCGAAGTTGTCGGTCACGCCGTAAAATATGCCGAGCGTGGTGATAAAAGATTCATCGAGATAGTCGAAGCCGCCGGCCGCAGCGGCACGAGCTTCGAGCTCGGCGCGAGTCAGGTCCTCGTAGCTCGTGTAATTCTCACGCAGGACAAGCGCGACTTCCCCTTCCGGGAGCGGCTCAGCGGACTCGACGGTGACGCCGCCGGCGCTCGTGGCAGGGCCGTGATTCGCGAGCGCTTGGCGCGGGAGAAGAATGGCAACGAGAATGAGTGCAAACGTAATTGGATGTTTCATGGCCGGACTGATAACGCTCGCTGCTGCGAAAGTCATTGCGGCAAATTGACGCAGCGGCGTTGCGCCTCCCGGGTGCGATTGCATAGTTGCGCCCGTCGGGCTGGACGCCCCACTCGCCGGTTCGCACCAACCTGCGACCCGACTCAGTTCAGCCGCACTCATGCTGACCGTGAGGTGGGTAATCATCGCGCTCGCCCTCCTCCCCGGAGACTCAATCCCTGTCGAACTCTTCGGGCGGCCGGACTCCATCCCGCGGGCTGCCACCCCCGCACTTGCACACCGTCCGGCGGGAGCTCTCCGAGGACGCGCTCGAAGTAGTCGTGAAGTGCGGGGCCGTGCAGCGCGAGACCCGACCGCTGGCTGACTGGAGCCTGGAATTCGAGCCGCGGGTGCTCGTCGGTGTTGAGCACAACGCCCGGCCGGGCGGGCCAGCATCCGATGAAGCGGTGTGTCAAGTCGCTCCAGTCAACGAGGTCAAAGTCCATGCCGAGCGGGCTCTCCCCCTGGGCGGCCGCGCGAGCCGAGAGGCGATCGCGGTCGAGTTCCAGCGGGCCGGTCGTGCCGACGAGTGCGACGATCGGGAACTGCGGGTCGAGCTGTCCCCACCAGAGGGAGACGGTGGGGAACGCAACGGCGAAGCTGTCGGCGATGAGTTCGAAGTCGGCTGGTCCGACTTGGTAGAGGGCGAGCCACTGGCAGAAGAGCCCTCCGGGCTTGAGCCGCTTCCGAACCGTCTCGTAGAACTCGACCGTGTAGAGGTAGCCGGCTCGACTTTCCCACGGGACGAAGAGATCGGAGACGACGACCTCGAAGGTGCGCTCGGTGTGGCCGAGGTAGTGCCGGGCGTCGTCAACGCGGACTTCGACCTTGGGGTTGTCAACGACGCCGAGGTTCGAAGCGGTGAGCAGCCGGGAGGCTTCGACGACTTCTGGGATGAGTTCAACGACGACGGCGCGCTTTACGTCGCGGTCTGAGACGACTGAAGCCGCGGTGAGCCCGGTGCCGAGCCCGAGGAAGGCCACGTCGCCCGGGTTTGGGTGGAGGAGCAGCGGGAGTCGCCCCTGCCGGTATTCTCTCGCTGCGCTGCTCCCGGTCGAGCCGTGTCGGTAGTGGAGGTTCTGTCTGACGGAGAGCGCGTCGGTCTTGGAGTTCCGAACGACATCAATCCACCCGTACGCGCTGTTCCACCGGCGGAGAAGTTCTTCACCCGGCGGCTGCTGCACGAAGGCTTGTCCGGAGGCGGCGACCGTCACCGAGACCGCGGTGATGACTCCGGCTCCGGTCGCGACGACTACCCGCCCGCGCGCGTAGAGCAGTCCTGCTCCCGTCAATCCGAAGACGAGCGCGAAGAGCCCGAACGATTCCCAGATGCCGACCCACTGCGGGAAAAGAAAGCCCGCCGCGAGCGCCCCGGCGACTGCCGCGGCGGTGTTTACGGCGGTAATCCGCCCGACGACTTTTCCGCTGCCACCGGCGGCGGAGAGCACCGTAGGGAGAAGCACGCCCAGAAGCGTCGCCGGAGGGAGAACGACTGCGGTGGTAAGGCCCAGCGAATGCGTCAGGTAGTCGCCGAAGGTGTCTCCTTCGGAAAAATACCGGAGGCCGGTGAGTCGGAGAAAGAGAACAACTGAGGCGGCAACAGCCACCCCGCCCAAAGTGGCGATGACTGCGACACTGCTTCGCCGCGAGACGCGCAAGCCGAGCGCAGACGCAAGTAGCGCACCGACTGAGAGCCCGGCAAGGAAGACGGCGACGACCGCGCCGAACGTGTAGGAGCTGTTGTGAAAGACGAGTGCGAAGAGTCGGGTGTAGAGCACCTCCAGGCCGAGCGTGCCGAAACCAGAGACGGCGGCGACGAAGTAACAGAGTCGTCTCGTGCCTTCAATCGCGTCGTTCGGCTTCGTGCTCACCGCGGGGAGAGAACGCCTGGAGCCTACGAGCACGCACGCCGCAACTCCGCACACAGCGGAGACGCCAGCAGCAGAATACCCCGTGGTTCTGACCCCGACAGTAACGAGAAGAAATGCAGTCGCAGCGACCAGCCCGACGAGCCCTCCCGCCGTGTTTAGACCGTAAGCGAGTGCTACCTGTCTTCCGCTCCCGCCCCGGCTCGTCACGTAAGCGGCCATGAACGGAAGCGTTGAGCCCAGTGCGGCCGTGGCCGGGAGGAGGACCGCGAAGCACCACGCGGCACGGAGCGCGGGAGGGGCGTCTCGGATAGTTCCATCGGCTGTTCCGACAAGCGGCAGGAGTGTCGGGACAAGCGCGGCCCATGCCGCGGCGAGGAGTTCCGCGAGTCCGTAACCGATAAAAGGACGAACGCGCTCGGCGAGAAACCCGCCGAGGAGTTGCCCCGCGGCAAGCCCGGCGAAATATCCAGCGAGGACCAGCGCCGCAGCTTCAGCGGTATTCCCGAGCACGAGCCCGACCAGCCGGGACCACGACGCCTCGTAGGCGAGCGCGGCCACGCCGGAGAGGAAGAACAGGACGTGCGGGGGGACGAAACCCCACGCCGTCCGATTCGTTGCGCCGTCTGAACTCTGCA
This sequence comes from bacterium, assembly GCA_017308215.1. GTDB lineage: Bacteria > Planctomycetota > Planctomycetia > Gemmatales > Gemmataceae > Urbifossiella. Next base: position 19,836 of record JAFKFQ010000258.1, read on the forward strand.
TCCGCGTTTCCCCTCTCAGCGGTCCCCGCGCAGTCCGTGAACATCTCATGCGACCGGTCGCGGTCGTGGTCTGGTACCGTGTGACCGCAACCGGAGGGTTTCCCAGTCGAGCACCAACCTTCCGCCGCTGCCCTGGTGCTGCTTCTCCCAGCTAACGAGCAGGGTCATGCAGGCGTGGTCGATGTAGCCGAGCCCGCGGATGTCCAGGTGGAGCGTCTCACCCGGCGGCACGGCCTCAAGCGCCGCCGCGAGTTTCGGTAACCGAAGAAACGTGGCCGCCCCTTCGAGCACAAAGGTGGTCCGCCCCGGCGTGGACGATTGCCGCCTGCGAACGCGGAGCCGGGAGAACGTGTGGACAAGTCTTCCCACGGATAGCGCGACGCCGAGGGCTACGCCCGAGAGGAGGTCGATGGAGACGACCGCCGCCGCGGTGGCAACACAGATGAGCGCCTCGGCTCGACTCTCGCGCCAGAGCGCGCGGATCGCGCGAGCACCGACCAGCCTGACGCCGGTGAGTGCGATGATTGCCGCGAGGGCAGCGGTCGGGATGAGACGAAGCACACCAGGGACGGAGAGGACGAACACGAGAACCCAGAGCCCGTGGAGGATGGTCGCGTAGCGTGTCCTCCCCCCGGCCTGGACGTTCGTGACGCTCCGGACGATGCCGCCGGCGAGTGGGAGCGAGCCCAGCGCGCCGCAGACTGCGTTCCCGATTCCTTGGGCCGTCAACTCCTGGTCGTAGCGGGTGCGCGGCCCGCGATGCATGCGGTCGACCGCGACCGAACTGAGGAGTGATTCCGCGCTCGCGACGAGGGCGACGACCGCGGCGGCGAGCCAGATCGAGCCGTCGGTGAGCGTCGCCGGCAGGGCCACTAAGTTCGGGAGCGGGATGCCTGAGGCGAGCCCAGAGAAGGTGACTCGCTGGACCTGCCAGTTCAGAGCGGCCGTTACCGCGGTGGCGAGAACGACCGCGGCGAGAACTGCCGGGATGACCCTGAGCCGCGCCGGCACGACGACCTTCCACACGAGGAGCACGAGTAAGGTGAGGAGGCCAACGACGGCCGCCTCTTGATGCTCGGGGTGCCCGTCGTGCGAGTCGGTGAGGCCGTTCCAGACGGCAGCGGGAATGGTGGCGATGTTCCGCCACGGCTCACGAGCCGGCGGGTCGTCCACCATGACGTGAAACTGCTGGGCGAAGAGCACGACACCGATGCCGGCGAGCATCCCCATCACGACCGCGGGGGATGCCGCACGGAACCACTGTCCGAGACGGAGAGTCCCCGCCGCAACTTGGAACAGGCCTGCAAGTGCGACGACAACACCGAGTCGTTCGAGTCCGTGCCGCTGCACGACGTCGAGGAGGATCACGACGAGGCCGACGGACGGGCCGCTCACCTGGAGTGGACTTCCGGCGAGCGCGCCGACCAGCATTCCCCCGATGATGCCAGTGATGAAGCCCGCTTCCGGGGGAGCGCCCGTGGCCTTCGCGATGGCGAGGGAGAAGGGGAGCGCGACGAGAAAGACCACGAGCGAGGCCGGGAGGTCGTGGCGGAGGATGTCGCCCCAGCCCCGGTCGGGTGGGGCAGGAGGCGGTGCCTCCGCGGGGGCTTCGCTCGATTCGCCAGGTGCCGGCTCGCAACAGCCTGGCGGTACGGGCGCGACGGGGTGAACGGTGGCCATTTCAAGGAGGGGCGTGAATCGCTGGCCGTGCGGGTCGTAGGCGAGCACATCCCCGGATTCGAAGCGGAGCACCCAGGCGTGAAGCCGAAGGGTGCCGGCGGCGAGCCCGGCGGCGACCACGGGGTGTTGCGCGAGGTTCTGCAACTGCACCAGCACGTTCACCTCGACGGCGCGGTCCCAGCGATCCTCGCCGGAGAGGTCCGCGTGCTCCCGGTCCATCACCTCCTTCGTGCCGGCGGCGTGCGTGAGCCACCCGCGCACCTCGGGCATGCTGCCGGTGTCGCTGGGGTTGAGCACGGCCTTGACCGCCCCGCAGCGGTAGTGGCCGCAGACGACGATGTCGGTCACGCCGAGGCCGGTGACGGCATACTCGATCGTGGCCGACTCTCCGGTCGGGGCGCCGTGGGGCGGGACTAGGTTCCCGGCGTTCCGGTGAACGAACAAGTCCCCGGGATCGGCCTGTGTGAGCTGGTCGGGCAGCACCCGAGAGTCGGAGCACGTGACGAGCATGGCGAGAGGGTGCTGCCCCTTCGCGCTCCGCTCGAACGCCTCCTTCCGCTCCCAGAACACGTTCTCTCGGAAGTGCCGGAGGCCGGCGATCAGCTTGTCCATTGGACGGCCTCCCGGTTGGTCGAGACCGCCGCGTCTCCGGGGCGGGCGTGCTCGCGGAGCGACTGGGAGAGCTCGGAGAGGGATGAAAACGGCTTGTGGTAGATCTCGATCGCCCCGTCAGCGAGCAGCGCCGCGAGCCTTTCGATGCGGTGCTCCGCCGTCATGAAGCAGCAGCGGACGTCCGGTGCCACCGCGCGGAGTGCTGCGAAAGTTTCCCGGCCGTTCATGCCCGGCATGTTCAGGTCCATCAGCACGAGGTCGAGGAACTCGGCGACCCGCGGGTAGATGGCGACGGCCTCCCGGCCGCCCGGGGCGAGCCACACGGCAAACCCGCGTTTGCGGAGTTCTCGCCCGAGGACGGTGCGGAGGGCCTCGTCGTCGTCCACGACGAGGATGCCCGGCGGGGCGGCAGCCGGCCGGTGTCCGGCCGAGCTAGGGTTCGAAGCCTGTGGAGTCATCGGAGGCATCCGCTGCGTGTTCGGTTCAGGTCGCTGTGGGGCGCTCCTTCTTTCGCCGAATTGCGGCGGGCGGAGCGGCACGTTCGTGGACTCGGACCGGGCGACGCGCGGCCGCGTGCGACGCGGCTCTGCGCCCCGCTCGGTCGAGAGCGAGGTGAAGCGACAGCGTCAGCAGCGGAGGAAGTGAAATGCGTAGAGGAGATCTTCGGTAGTCACGAAGGGGCTGCCGCGAACCGGCCGGAGATTCGCGTGAGACGCAGCATCCGGCACAGGGTTGCAAGCGAGTGCCGGTGGGGCGATGACGATGTAGTCATCCGCCTCGGCGGTTCGGGCTGGCGGGCGAGTTGCGACGATTGCACCGGCTCCGCACTGACAACGGCACGGCCCGCCGGGGTCGCGGGAACCGGGATCACTCGGCGAAGAGTCTTCGAGTGTTGGCCCGGCAGGGTGCGAAAGGGCGTGCGGAACACATCCGCACGGAAGGGGGTTGGGATCGCTGGCGAGCGCGCCTGCGGCTGCGCACTCCCCGCTTCCGATCACGCCATTCGCGATGAGGCAGGGGCACACTCTCGGCCCGGCCACGTTCACGGCGATGAGGTAAACAAAAAGCAGCGTTCGCATCACCCGCTCCCGCGACACGACACGGTGCTGCACTCGTTCTTCGAGCAGCGTGTCGGTTTGCCGTAAGTCGATGGACTTCAGGACAGTGGGGTTTGGTGCTGCGCCAGACGCGAGTGCGCCACACCCCGATGACGGACCGCGCAGTCTCCTGCGGGGGCCATGCGGCGGAGGGCTCGCTTAGTTGCGGAGGTTCAAGAACGAAATGAAGAGGGGGACGGAAGGCGGTGGGTTGTGCCGGCGCAGCGAGCACTGCACGCAACACGGCTCGGCGGCGAGAGGCGAAACGCACGCGGGCAGGGCTTCGCAGTCTGGGGCGACCGAGTCGCTGCTCGTCTGGGAGAGAACGGCATCTCCGCCCGTAACCCAGGGGCTCACGATCGGGCAGTCTTGTTCGTGCTCACCACCGGCGGGAACAGAGCGGTCCAAACACGCGTCGCTTCGCGCCGTGCCCGAGTCTTCTGCATGAACGATAGCGTGACGACACTTCGAGTGGTGTCCAGCAGAGCCGTGGCTCGAAGCCCTGTGCTCGGACTCGCGAGGAGTGAGTGGTGTCGTGTCTGCGGCGGAAGCTGCGCAAGTGCAAACCCTTGCGGGGATTTGCCCCGTAACGAGCAGCACGACGAGCAGCAGCCGGAGCAGCATCGAAGCCCCCGAAACACCAGCATTATGCCTCGTAAAGCTCTCGGGTCAATACCGCGTGGTGACCTTGCGCTTACCTCGGCTGCGGTTCCGCGGGCCTGGTCCACCCCAGCATAGTGTTCGTCCCGACATCGGTGTAAGACCGGGTCGAGAAGCGACGGGATGACGCCAGCTAGGTTGGAGCGTGGGTACTTCGAAGAAGAAAAAGAAGCAGCGGCCGCGGAAGGAAACTCCGGAGCCGCTCCTCTCGCCGGGTCAGGATCTCCTCGCCCGAGGCCTCGGCATTCTCGTCGTGTCGCTCCTGTTTATCATCTGGCTGGTCTCGCTTCGGCAGTACCACCGCCACGGCGTGGTTACTGTCGTTGACGCGCCGCATCAGACGCTGACCCTCCGCTTCGACTCGACGGGTGAGTGGTCGGTGTACACCTGGTCGGCGGGCACAAAGTTCTCGCACCGGGGAGTGCCGGTGCGTCCGGAGTCGCTAGAGGACGGCACAGAGGTGGGGATCACGTTTCGGGGTAAAAAGTCGCCGTTTACCGCTCTTCGCGTCGAAGTGCTCGCCCGGCCAGAGGATTTTGGTCCCGCCTAGGTCTTTCCCCGAGGGCAGAATGAGTACTTCACAAGCCCGCCTGCATCTGATTATCCGCTGAGCTGGGCCGTCTAAGTGCCGGATGGTCTGCTTGGCTGAGAGCAGACATTTGGTGTATGGACCCCCGTATGACTCACGTCCGCAGGATTTTCCCTTGGCTCTGTGCCGCCGCGCTGCTCTTCTCCGGGGCAGTCGGGCGTGGTGTTGTCCTGTGCTTTGAGTCAGACGGGAATGTCCGGTTCGAGGCCGCCGACGCGTCCGGGCGATGCCTGGAAGGCGAGGCGACGGTGAGCCACCCGGAGAGTGACCGCTGCGCCACGATCTCTTCGGCCGCCGGGCATCTCGGGGGCTGCGAGGACGTGAGCGTGTCACGCGACTCCGTGCAGCCTACATCTCTCGGCCTCGAAGCCGCGCTCGTCCTGCCCACACTTCTGTTCGATGCGGCGGTCGCCTTGTGCGAAGTCCCTGTTGAATTCGTGCGGTACGTGAAAAACTCTCGATCGCTTCCCCCGCCGTCCATGCTGTCTGACGTGAACGCGATCCGGAAGACAGTGACTCTCCTCATCTGATCCCGTTGTTTCCTGCTGTTCATCGGTGCGGGCTCGCCGCCTGCTTCCGATTCCATGCGCCGATAACTGTCGGGCGTGTTCGCCCAATTAACCAGAAACCATCGAACGTACGCCATGAAGACACGACTCTTGCTTCTCGGACTGCTGCTCCCGATCCACCTTGGGCTAGGAGCAGCCCACGCAATCACGTCCAACGACGCGCAACCCGGCGAGCCTGACCCAACGGCCGACGTGCCGCACGACGACTCGCCCCACGAGGAGCCTGCACCGCCGCCGGACATCTCGGGCGAGGTGACGCTCCGCGACGTGCTCGCGGCGACGCTAACAAGCAGTCCGCGTCTCCGGGCGTACTCGTGGGAGGTGAGGTCGAGCGACGCGAAGGTGCTCCAGGCCGGCCTCCGCCCGAACCCCGAGCTGTCGATCAACCCCGAGAACTTCGTCGGGTCCGGGGCGTTCGGGAATCAGGTCCAGTACCAGAACACGCTGCAACTGAGTCAACTGGTCGAGCTGGGTGACAAGCGGGAGCTCCGGAGGGAGGCCGCTTCAGCCACCCTGGACCGGACGCGGATGGAGTACGAGTCGGCACGGGTCGAGGTGCTCGGCGCGGCGACGATCGATTTCATCGACCTCGTGGCGGCTCAGGAGGATGTCCGCATCGCGAAGCTCGCCGTCGCACAGGCGGAGGAGTTAGTAAAGGCCGTCGACCAACGGACCAAAGCGACCATCGGATCGCCGCTTGAGGGGAAGCGAGCGCGGATAGTCATGGCCCGCTCGAAGAACGCTCACTCCGAGGCGGTGCGTTCTCTTCAAGCCGCCAAGCAGAAGCTCGCAGCGAACTGGGGAAGCCGCGGGCCGGGCGTGCGGTCGGCCTCGGGCGACCTGTTTACAACTCACCCGCTGCCACCCCTTGATCAGTTACTTGCCCAGGCCGAGTCCGCTCCGGAGCGGCGGGTGGCGTCTGCCGAGGAGAAGGTGCGTGCGGCAGAAGCGGCGCTCGCCCGCTCGCGGCGGGTTTCGGACGTGACTGTATCGGGCGCGTGGCGAACGGGGCGGAACTGGGACGACCAAGCGGTGGTCGCCGGGGTGAGCTTCCCCTTGAAGATTTTCGACCGCGCACAAGGCGACATTGCCGCCTCCGACGCGCAGGTCGAGAAGTCGAAGGCGGAGACCGTCACTGTGGACGTCCGCCTTCAGGCGGCAGTCTTTGCGCTCTACCAGGAGATTGTCCAAGCGAAGGACGTAACGGAGGGGATGGCAAGAGAGATCGTCCCGCGCGCAGAAGAAGCGATGGGAATTGCAAAGAGCGGATTCGCCCAAGGGATTTACACGCAACTCGACCTCCTCGACACCCAGCGGACGCTCGTCGAGGTCCGTCGGGAGCATTTGCTAGCCGGCGCGAAGTACCACCGCCTTGTTGCCGAAGTCGAGCGGTTGCTCGGAACACCACTGAATTCACACGGGAGGAAATGATGAAACGGACAACTATTCGAGCGTGGCTTGCGGCAGGCTGCGTCGCGCTCCTCGCAACCCAGTTGCAACTGCTGAGCATCACCGCCGTGGCCGAGCCCGACGCGCAGTGCGGCACGAAGGCGTGTTCTTCAACCAAGGACGCTCATGGTCATGACGAGGGCGAAGGGGAGGAGGGGCACGATCATGGCGACGAGAAGGCGCATGGAGCGGAGAAGGAGCGCGGCGGCGAAGAGAAGGGACACGGCGACGAAGAGGAAACCCTGAAGCTCTCGCAGGACGTACTGAAGGAGTTCGGGATTCGCATCGCCACCGCGGCTCCTGCGAAACTAAACCTCACGCTCACCCTGACCGGAAAGCTCGTTCCGCACGAGGACCGCGTCGCCCATGTCACCTCGCGCTACCCCGGCGTCATCCGGGAGGTGAGGAAGCGCCTCGGCGATCCGGTTGCTCGCGGGGAAACGGTGGTCGTCGTCGAGAACAACCAGACACTCCAGCCGTTTGAGGTGAAGTCGCAGATCCCGGGCATCATCGTCCGTCGTCACGCGATCATCGGAGAATCGGTGAGCGACACGTCGAGCCTGTTCGACATCGCGGACTACAGCGAGCTGTTCGCCGACTTCTTCGTCTTTCCGGCCGACCACAACAAGGTGCGGCTCGGCCAGCGGGTGCTCGTCCGTATTCAAGGGCAGCCCACGGTCGAGTCGACGATCTCTTTCCTTTCACCGATCACGGACACGGATACACAGTCTCGTTTCGTCCGCGCCGTCCTGACAAACCCCGCTGGTGCGTACCAGGCGGGCATGTTCGTCACGGGGGACATCGTGCTGGAGGAGAGGAGTGCTGCGGTCGCGGTCGACAATTCCGCGCTCCGCACGAACGAGGGCAAGCCAGCGATCTTCATCGAGGAAGAGCCCGGGCACTTCGAGACGCGAGCCGTGTTCACTGGGCGAAAAGACAAGGACAACACGGAGATTCTCTCCGGGCTGAAAGCCGGTGAGCGGTACGCGGCTGGGAACACCTTCATCCTTCAGGCCGAGAAGGAGAAGGGCGAAGCGGAACACGCACACTGAGCGAGGCGAAGAAAATATGCTTGAACGGGTCCTTCACTTCTCAATCCATCACCGCCTCCTGGTCATCCTGCTCACGGTCGGTGCCGCGCTCGTCGGCGTCGAGTCCCTGCTCCGGCTGCCCATCGACGCGGTGCCGGACATCACGAACAACCAGGTGCAGATTAACACCGTGTTCCCCGCGTTCTCGCCGCCCGAGGTCGAGAAGCAGATCACGTTCCCGGTCGAGACCGCGCTCTCGGGCATCCCCGGGCTTTCGTACACGCGGTCGCTGTCGCGGAACGGCTTCTCGCAGGTGACGGCGGTGTTCGACGACGCCGTGGACATCTACTTCGCGCGGCAGCAGGTGAACGAGCGGCTGAGCGAGGCGCGGGCCGCACTCCCGCCTGGGGCTGACCCGAAGATGGGGCCGATCTCCACGGGGCTCGGCGAGATCTACATGTGGGTCGTCGAATACGCCGAGGTGGATCAGCGGAGTGTGGCCCCGGAGGTGGGGCCGCAATCGGACGGATCTTACCGCACGCCCGAGGGGCGGACGCTTCGGTCTCCTCTCGAAAAGGCCGCCTACCTTCGCGAACTCCAGGACTGGGTCATCCGCCCGCAACTAAAGACGGTCACGGGCGTTGCCGGGGTGGATGCGATCGGCGGCTACCTCAAGCACTACGTCGTTCAGCCCGACCCCGCCAAACTGGTGGCGTTCGGCGTGTCCCTCGACGACATCCTCACGGCCCTTGAGCGGAACAGCCAGAGCACCGGGGCGGGGTACATCGAGCAACGGGGTGAGTCCTACGTGGTCCGCTCCTCCGGGCTGCTCCGGAACGAGGAGGAGATCGGGGGCGTGGTGGTGCAGGAGCGAAAAGGCATTCCAGTCCGCGTGAGGGACGTGGGCGACGTGGTCCTCGGCTCCGAGCTCCGCACCGGGTCGGCGAGCGAGAACGGCGAAGAGGTCGTCGTCGGCACCGCGCTCATGCTCATCGGGGAGAACAGCCGCACGGTCGCGAAGGCGGTCGACGCGAAGCTCGCCCAGGTGAACAAGTCGCTTCCGTTCGGCGTCCGCGCGAAGCCCGTTCTGAACCGCACCAAGCTGGTCGACGCCACCATCAAGACGGTCGAGAGGAACCTGACGGAGGGGGCGATCCTGGTGATCGTTGTCCTCTTCGCCCTCTTGGGCAATATCCGCGCGGCGCTCATCACCGCGCTCGCGATTCCTCTCTCGATGTTCCTCACGGCCATCGGGATGGTGCAGGGGCGGGTGAGCGGGAACCTGATGAGCCTCGGTGCCATCGACTTCGGGCTCATCGTGGACGGGGCCGTGATCATCGTCGAGAACTGCGTCCGCCGACTCGCCGAGCGACAACACGAACTTGGGCGGACGCTCACACTCGCCGAACGGCTTGACACGGTCTACGAGGCGAGCCGCGAGGTGCGCGGGGCGACGGCCTTCGGGGAGGCGATCATCATCACGGTCTACATCCCGATCCTCTTCCTCACCGGGGTCGAGGGGAAGATGTTCCAGCCGATGGCGATCACCGTCATCCTCGCACTATGCGGGGCGTTTGTGCTCTCGCTCACGTTCATCCCCGCAATGGTCGCGCTCGGCCTTTCGGGGAAGATCACGGAGAAAGAGAACTTCTTCATCCGGGTGCTGAAACGGGGCTACGAGCCGGCACTGCGTGTAAGCCTAAGGGCGTCCTGGGCGGTTGTTGCCGTCGCGACGGTTGCGTTTCTCGGGTCGCTGCTTCTATTCCGTACGCTCGGGCAGGAGTTCGTCCCGACGCTGGACGAGAAGGACATCGCACTGCACGCGCTCCGCATGCCGCGTACCGGGCTCACGCAATCGCAGGACATGCAGTTCGCCGTCGAGCGAGCTGTTAGCCGGCAGCCGGAGGTAGCCTTTGTGTTCTCGAAGACGGGGACAGCGGAACTCGCGGCTGACCCGATGCCACCGAACGTGTCCGACACCTTCATCATTCTGAAGCCGCAAGCGGAGTGGCCGACCCCGGACCTTCCGAAGGCGGATCTCGTCAAGCGCATCCAGGCCGAGGTGGAAAAACTTCCGGGGAACAACTACGAGTTCACGCAACCAATCCAAATGCGGTTCAACGAGCTCATTGCGGGAGTCCGCAGCGATGTCGCGGTCAAGCTCTTCGGAGATGACTACGAGAGCATGCTCCCGGTGGCGCAGCAGATCTACACCCTTCTCCGAAAGGTGCCTGGAGCGAACGACGTGCGGGTCGAGCAGGTCTCCGGGCTCCCGATGCTCGACGTCGCGGTCAAGCGACAGGAGGCATCCCGACTCGGGCTCGACGTGAGGGATGTACAGGATGTCGTGGCGACCGCGGTCGGTGGACGCGAGGCGGGCTTCGTTTTCGAGGGCGATCGCCGCTTCAACCTCCTCGTCCGCCTGCCGGAGACCTTGCGCGCGGACCTGGAGCAGCTAAAGAGGCTTCCGGTCCCGCTCTCGAAATCAGAGCAGAGCGACGAGGATGGTGCGCTCGCACTCGGTGACCACCCTCCCGGGTTCGTCCCGCTGGAGTCGGTCGCCGAACTGAGCCTCGTCGACGGCCCCAACCAGATCAGCCGCGAAAACGGAAAACGCCGCATCGTGATCCAGGCGAACGTCCGCGGACGGGATCTTGGAAGCTTCGTAGCGGAGGCTCAGGCGGCCATCGACACGCAGGTGAAGCTCCCCTCCGGGTACTGGATGACGTGGGGAGGGCAGTTCGAGAACCTGACTGCGGCGAAGAAGCGGCTCACCATCGTGGTGCCGGTATGCTTCTTCATGATCTTCCTGCTGCTCTTCAGCACCTTCGGGTCGGTGCGCCAAGCGTTCATGGTCTTTAGCGCGGTGCCGCTCGCGCTCTCGGGCGGGATCGTGTCGCTCTGGGCGTGCGGGCTGCCGTTCTCGATCTCGGCCGCGGTGGGCTTCATCGCGCTCTCGGGTGTCGCGGTGCTGAACGGGCTCGTGATGGTCTCGTTCATCAACGGCCTGGTTGCCCAGGGGGTGAGGCGGGACGTGGCGATCGTGAACGGCTCGCTCACGCGCCTCCGGCCGGTGATGATGACTGCGGTTGTCGCCGCCCTCGGTTTCGTCCCGATGGCGCTCGCAACAGGTACCGGGGCCGAGGTGCAGCGGCCGCTCGCGATCGTTGTCATCGGCGGCATCGTGACTTCGACCGCGCTCACGCTCTTCGTGCTTCCCGCGCTCTACCGCCTCATCATGAAGGACAAGCAAGCGACACCGAGCGAGGAGGTGCCCGCATGAAGAAGGGAGCTCCTTTCGCCTTCAAGGCGCTGCTCCATGCGGCGCTTCTCTCGCTCGCTGGCTGCGTCCTGTTCGGCCGCGACCAGTTCTCGGCCGGGGTGTATCGCATGGAGACGGCCGGCGTCATCGGCTGCGAGGTGGCGGCCACAGCAGTCGAGCGGGAAGGGAAGTTGCGACTCGACGGGTTCATCCGAGGGGCACGGCTTACCGGACCGGCCGAGGGTGAGGTGGAGGTCAGGCTTCGAACCCCCGACGGGAAGCAAAAATCCGTAGGGCGGTTTCCGCTTCGGCTCGTGAACCACCGGCGGACGAGCCACTCGCACCCACGGTTCGAAGCGGTTCTCCAGGAAGTGCCGCCGCCCGGAATAGTCGTCATGTTCGTGCCGACGTTTTCACTCTGCACCCCGGTCGCAGTGAACGAAACGGCTAGCGAGAGGGAGATTCGGAAGAAGCGGGAGCTCGAATCGCAGTGAAGGAGAATGGGTTCAAAGTCATTCAGGGAAACGCTCAGCTGAACGGAGCGGAGAAGTGGGCCGGCGCGAAACGGGCCGGTTCGTCACTTGGGAGTAGTGAAGGGGACTTCGCACCGCCGGTCCTGGGAATCGTTTTCCAACCAGCCGTCCCCAAGAAGCGGAGGGGATTCCGAAGCTGGCGACTGTGGCTGGTTCCGGTACTTCTGCTGTTCGGTGCTGTCGGCTACCAGATGGGAACCGAGTCAACGTACTTCACGAGCTACGCGGCAAACGCCATCTTCCGGAACAACTTCCATGCGGTCGTTCCTGGCCGACTGTACCGCTCGGCACAGATGTCCAGGGACGAACTGATCGACACGATTCGGAAACACGGGATCAAAACGGTGATCGATCTGCGGCTGAATGACGACGCCCCGGACGAGACCGGCTTTACCGAAGCAGCCGCCGCACGGCAGGCCGGGGCGGCGTACCGCCATATCCCGTTTTCAAGTTCGAGAATGGATCAGCGGGAGAGTTTGCTCGCGCTGATGGCGACATACCGCGAGGCGAAAGGACCGATTCTGGTTCACTGCTCAAGCGGCACCCACCGCGCCGGTGTGGCGTCTGCTATCTGGCTGATCGAACAAGCCGGCAGATCACCTGCGGAAGCTGCCGAGCAGTTGACTCTCAAGTACGGCTTCTTCCAACCCGAGCGAGATCTGAAAGCCTACTTCCAAGGACGCCCGACGCTCGATCGTGCAATCCGTGACTACGCAGCCGTCCGTCGGGAGCGGGGGATCTCGTTCTGGGACTGGGTCAACTCGTCCGTGCTCTTCGACAGGGATCCGCCGAGTAGGTCTCGCTGATGCATCGGTCGGCCGCTTCTCCGGAGAGCTTTGCTCGCACCAGCCTGCCGGCAGTCGGCGCGCTCCTCGTTGTCTGTGTGCTCCGCGGGATGACGCTCGATTTTCCGGACCTGCTCGATCCGACTGAGGGAAGGTACGCGTTTATCGCGCAGCAGATGAACGTGGACCGCAATTGGCTGACCCCCCACGTGTCTCTCTCTGGTGAGGTCGTGCCGTATCTGGGGAAGCCGCCGTTTCACTTCTGGCTGACCGCTGCGTTCTTCTCAGTCTTCGGGTTCGACGAGTGGGCAGCGAGGATGCCGAGTTTCCTCTCGTTCGTGTTTCTCTGCTGGTGCGTGTGGCGAGTCGCCCGGTTGCTCATCTCGCGAGACGCGGGACTCGTTGCAATGCTGGTTTTCTCTTCGACCATCCTCGGATTCTTCTTCGGCGGGGCCTCCATCGTGGACTTCACCCTCGCCGCCTGCGTCGGCGGGTCACTGACTGCCTTTGCCCACTTTTCGGTGCAGAGCGGGTCGTCTCGGTCCTTCTTGCATGGACTGCTGGTATTCGTCGCGGCCGCGCTGGGGTTCATGACGAAGGGGCCTGTCGCGCTCGCCCTCGTGGCGATCCCGGTGGTGGGCTGGTCGGTCGCAAGCAGGAATTGGACGCCGATTCGATCGCTGCCGTGGGTCGCTGGGATGGCTGCGTTCCTGGTGCTCACGCTGCCGTGGTTCTACCTCTCCGAACGCGTGAACCCGGGGTTCACTCGCTACTTCTTCCTCCAGGAGAACGTCGGCCGCTTCCTCTTCTCTGACTACGGCGACAGATACGGGCTGGGGCACCGGAAGCCGTACGGCACGATTTGGCTTCTGTACACTCTGGGTTGCTTGCCGTGGACGCCGCTCGTCGTGAGAGAGGTTCTCGCGAGACGACGGGGGAAGACACCGCTTTCGATGAACGTCCGGAGCGCGTTCACCTTCGTCCTCCTCTGGGCGGCCGCTCCGCTGGTGATCTTTACCTTCGCCCGGCAGCTCCTCGTCACCTACGCAATTCCAGGCCTCGCGGGCTTCTCGTTGTTGGCGGCGGCATTCCTGTCGAGTGCGGACGTTTCTCCCACGCTGCGACGCTGGCTGCGGGGCGGTGTGAGCTGGGCTCCCGCCGTGGGTCTGCTTGTCGCCGCCGCCTACTTCGCACTCGGCGACGATCCGCACGTGTCGCCGGTCGCGCTCGTACCGCTGGCGTCGCTTCTCGCGATTCCGATTCTCCTTCGCAGCAACCCCGGGGCGTCCCAGCCGAACTTGATCGCGGCGTTTGCCGCCTGCTTCGTGTCGCTGTTCGCCTTCTCTCTGATCCTCCTCGAAGCGCCCATCAGCCAGCGATACTCAGCGAAGCCCATCCTCCAATGCCTAGCCCGCTACTCCCCGGCTTCGTTGTCGGCTGTCGGTGTCCTCAGCAACCGGAGCAACTCCTCCTCGTACGTCTACGGTCGGGCGGACTCGGGCAAGGATGAGCGGCCACTCGCCGTGGTTCCGGTCAACTCGTTCATGCACGAAGGGACGACGCCGAAGGACTTGATTGTCTCGCGGCAGGTCGGTGCCGCGCAGAGCGAGGCGATCCCCGACAACTACTCGCTTGTCCTCAGCCTCGGCGCGTGGTCGTGGGCGAGCACCAGCGGCATTCGGATCAACCGCGAGGACTGCCCGGTAAGCGAAGGCGAGCGGGGGTAAATGCCTTGGACTGGAATCAGAACGTAGCTTGCCCGGTGTCCCGGAAGAAGAAGAACGAATAGAAGATCGTCTGGAGTAGCCAGGTGCGGAACTCCGCGGCGTGGGCGATCATTCCCGCGTCCGCCGGGTTAAACGAGTGAGACGTCTCGTTCCGGAGTCTGTAGGCAAGCAGGAATCGCTTGGCGAGCGCGTCAGCGTTCGGGGCAGCCGCATTAAGGGTGTTCGTGTCGAGGTAGGCGCGGACGTCAGCGATCGAAACAGAATGAAAATCCTTCACCGAGTCGAAGCCGGCGTCGATTCCGGTGATGAGATCGTTCTCCTTCCGAAGAGCGTTCCAGAACAAACCCTCGCTTCGGACCAAACGTTTTGCGAGGTCGGCGTTCCGTGCGCTGTGGTGGTAATGCATGTGGTGGACGACGCTAGCGAGCATCGGACTGTCCGCAAACTTGTTCCGGACGGCGACATCCGGGTGTCTTGAGCCGACTCGTTTGAGAAACACCTCGGTGAGGGTTGCCAGGTCGCGGAGGCATGTGAAGCGAACGGACTGAGCTACGTAGTCGTTCCGCCCCTCGAAGCGCGTGAAGTTCATGATCCCGGCCAGGAGATTCAAGTCCCCTTGGCCTGCGAGTGCGCGGAGGAAACGCATCACGTCGGGGAACCCGTATGTCGTCCCGAGTTGGGCGTTGACGAAATCGAGCACTGCGTTGGGAATCGAGGGGAGAAGGTGGCTCTTCACCCACTGGCCGAATATGCCGTCGTCGCTCAACGCATAGCTGTCGTAGATGGTCGGAACGCGGTTGAACCGCACGTCTTCGTTCGCTGCCGCGAGCAGCCACGAGAGACCGAGCTCGAATTGACCTTGGTCGAAGTAGGTGATCGCCAGATCGGCGTAGAGGGCGCCGCGGTGGAGGTCCGTCCCCGTGTCGGTGCAGTGCTTGTCGGCCAGGCGTACCGCGACGGCGTAGATGCGGTGTGCCAGTCCCTTGAAGCCGGTCTGCTTGCGGAGCATCTCGGCGACGACGATCAAAGGCGAGGCGTAGCTGTCGTAGTCTTGCCCAGCCGGGTTAGCCTTGTCCGGAGCCTTGGCCGTGACGAGGAAGTCTCGTGTCCACCGGGCGCCGATCTCTTCCACCAGATTTCCGGCGTCCCCGACGGCCCTCATCAGGTCACTGAGTTGCGCTACATACGGGTGCTGCTTCGCCTGCATCACCTGAATGAGATTTGCGATCGCTGCCATCTCGTCTGGTCTGCTCACTGTGCCCCTCCCTGTCGACTGTTTACACCCCGGGCGTGCTACTCGTGTTGAGTAGCTGCCTGCTAGCACCAGCCCTTGCTGTCAGCAATGGCCCTGCTCACGTTACGATCTCTTCCTCGACGCCGGCCGCGGCCAGCAGTTCGTAGAGAGAGCCGATCTTCGTTCGAGACTGCATCGCCGCTGATCGCCCCCCTGATCGCTGCTGCGTCTCCCGCTTCGCACAGTAAGTGAAGAGCACACGCTTCCGCGCGCGGGAGAAGGCGACGAAGAACGCCCGCCGCTCCTCGTCGGACTGGTTTGCGAAGTTCCACAAGGCAGAGTCTTCGAGCCCCATGAAGACGACCGAGTGGTATTCGAGCCCTTTACTCTTGTGGACGGTGATGATCGGGATGGCGTCCTTGCCGACGAGGTCTGTTATCGCTTGGGGCCAGTCATGGCACTCCTCGTAGCACTTCCAGAGGGCGTTCGTGAACTTCGTGAAGAGACCGCTGATAAAGTCATCCTGGAGGTATTGTGGGTGAAGCCGTCGGAAGGCGTCGAGCCCGAGAAACTCGAAGAACTTGGACAGCTGATCGACGAGCACGTTGACGGTACTCCCAGCAGCTCCGATTGCATCGCGGATGGTGCCGCAGAATGAGTTCAGCTCGGCCTCCACCCGCCGCAGCCGTGGGTCTGACTCGTCAAAGCCTCTGAGCTGTTGCAGCAGCCCCATGAGGGAGGTCCAGGCGACCCGATCGCTATCGCGGACGGAAAGCGAAAGAATGTCGAGCGATACTTCGACAAGCGGCTCAACGAGAAGGTCTTGCAGGTCAGTCTCGGCACGAGCCTTGATGCCCCGTTTCGCCAACCCCCTGATGAGGAAGCCGGCGTATTCGTCCGGCTTGTTCCGCGTCAGCACGCAGATGTCCCGCGGGTGAATGCCATCCGTGAAGATCCATTCCGCTGCAAATTCTGCCAGGTGCGAGGCCTCTCGTACGTGGTCGGGGTAGAGGAGTACGCGGCAGTCGCCTTCACCGGAGGTGCCGTCGTCGGCCGGAGTGGGCGGCGGGGTTCCGGGCTCGATGGCGGCGATGAGCGTCTGCTGGATCTGCACGAGTCTCGGAGCGGAGCGGTAGTTCATGACGAGGTCGTGCTGCTCAGCCCCGAAGTCCCCTTTGAATCGCTCGAAGACGTTCTCGACGGCGCCTGCCCAGGTCATGATGCGCTGCTTCGAGTCGCCGACCGCGGTCACGACCGCGGCAGTGTTCCGGAACATGCTCCGGGTGAGTGCGTACTGGATTGCGGTGGTGTCCTGAAATTCGTCGAGGAAGACGTGGGAGTAGGTCTGCCGGAGTGCCTTCATGAGGCGCGGGTTGCTGCGGAGCAGCAGTTCGGCGAGCCTGCCGATCATCCCGAAGTCGAGTTGGGAGCGTTCGCGGCCGGTGAGGAGTTTCTTCCACATCGCTGTGGCCGCGCGGTCGGGGATGGACTGGGGTTGGGCTGAAGGGATGGGGAGCGCTCGCCCGAGGAACTCCCGCTTGTAGAAGATGCCATCGCTGATGCCAGAGACGTCATCCATCGTGAGCCCGGTCGTGCTCCCGACCAACTGGTCGAGCAAGTCTCGCATTCGCTTCTGGATGTCGAAGTTGATTTGGTAGTCGGGTGTTGGGCGATACCCGTCGGGTAGCGCCTGCCCGAACCTGTCGATGAGCCCCTTTGCGAACGCATCGAAGGTGAGCGAGTGAAACCGCCCGGCAAGTTCCCCGCCGCACCGCTTCTCCACCCGGGCGCGGAGGTTGGCCGCGGCATCTTTCTTGAAACTGATGGCGAGGATTTGGCGGGGCGCGCGGCAGCGACCTGTCTGGAGGAGGAAGCACGCCCTCTGAGCGAGGAGTTCTGTTTTCCCGGCGCCCGGTCCGGCGACGACGAGCCCGTTCGTCTCCTCGCGCACCGCCTTGTCCGCGTTCGGCTCAAGTCCGACGACTCCGACCGGCTTCCAGTCTGGGGCAGGAACCAGCTTCGGCATTCGCAGTCCTCCTTACTTGAGCAACTTCCGAACGCGCGTCACAAGCCGCTTGAGCCGATCCGGAGCCTGCTTCCACAACTCTCCCTTCGGGATCTGGTTCAAGGCAAGAATGTGCGTCGACGGCTTTCCCCGCCCGAGAAACAGGTGCTGATACCAGATGAACGCGTGTTTCTCGTCGTCGTCGAAAGTGGCGCCCGTCGCCTTGGTACTTTTCAGAACGGCCTTGCACGCCGCTTTCACTCGTGCCGAGTAACGTTTGGGATGCGTTTTCCTGTTCGGGATTCGCGGCCCTGTTCCCGACTTCGCCTTCTTGTAGGCGGCCGGGAAATGCCGCAGCATCGCGAAGTCGAGGTCGAGCGGGTGGGAGACGAAGACATCGTACCCTTCGAGGAAGTTCAGCCAACCGTCGAGGCTTGGGTCGTCCGGACGCCAGCCCTTCATCTCTTCGAATTCGTCGTCTGTAAGCACCGATGCCGTTGCGCCCTCGCCGATCGCGAGCAGCGTATCGCGCGGCTTTCCGACGGCGATTAGTTGCTTAATCAGGTAGTGGACACGAGACCAACCGCCGAACTCTCGCTCCAGGTCCAGATCGATCAGGGTGACGTGAGGGATCGAGAGATCGTTCAGCAGCTTCCAGAAGTGGTTCACGTGGCGGCCGCCGAGCGGGACGATGGAGACGAAGCTCGGGTCCACGCGAACGTCCGCTTCCTCGCAAAGTCTTGGCAAGACAATCTCTTCGCTCGCGCCTTCGCAGAGAACGACGAGTCGGGCGAAGTACAGCTCGGGGTAGGCCCGCACTGCTTCGCGCACGTACTTGTGGGCCGCGTGGGTAGTAGCGGGTAGCTTGATGGCTTTGACGATCGTCTGGTGAGTCTTCAAATCCAGCCGCAGGTGGCGCACCGAGCCTGGGTCGATTCGCTTCAGAATCGCCGACGAATGGCTGGTCAGTAGCACCTGGGCGCGGGGCGACCCGGCGATGTCTTCGAGCAGCGCTAGGATGCGGCCGAGATAATGCGGCGCGAGGTGGTTCTCCGGCTCTTCGATGGCGAGCACCGTGAGCGAGGGCACATCGAGCTCCGCCCCGCGGAGCGGCGAGTCGTCACCCGAATCGCTCACCGCCTGGTCCTCAGTGTGGAACACGGCGGTGATGAGCGTCAGGTAGAAGAGCGAGCGGAGACCGTCGCTGAGGCGGTCAGCGGGTTGCTCCGCGTCTCCCTCGCCTGGGCTAAAAACCATCTCGACCTGCCGCAGCAGATCTTCGAACTGTGGTTTGATCGGACGGAAGTGGACGTTCCTGAGAATCGCGAAGTCGTGCAGCGCTGCCCAGTTCTTGTTGATCATCTTCTCGATGACCGCGACACCAGCCTCTTCTCGAAAGGCGGCATTCGATTCGCGCGAGGCCGTCTCGACCTGCTCTCGCAACTCGTCGGACCACCGAATGGCGCTGAGGAGGCGGTGGAGGAGTGTGCCGGCGGCTTGCCGGAGTTGGCGGAGAGGATCCCTCGTCGCGGGCACATAGAGCACGTGAATCCGCGACCGCTGGTCCCCGGTGACTTTCGTCTTGTCCTCCTCAGCTACGTCGTCTGACGCGGTGTTCACCCAAGAAAGAGTTTCTTCGACCTCCCCCTCGGGGAGGGTTGTCCTCGTCCACTTCGCGTCGAGCCGGACGCGACAGTGGAGCGGCCCTTTCGGTACATCGACCTTCATCTGCCGGAAGAACGTGGGAACCGAATCCGCCGGGGTGTCGCCGTCGAGTTCAGGGAAATCGATCCGCGCTTCGATGGAGAGCGTCATTTCCGAGACGGTGTTGGGATCCTTGTCGGGGGGCAGGTGGAAGTCGCTGCGGCGAATCCCCCGGTCACCGGGAGTGACGCCGAACAGCCGCGCGAGGGCACCCAGTGCGGCGGTCTTCCCGCAGGCATTCCCGCCGACGAAGGTCGTCATCGCGTCCAGGTCGATGCGTGTCGGCACCTCACCAAAACAGCGGAAGTTTGAGATCGTCAGGCTCGTGATCCGCATGGGCGACTGCTTGCTCCTCTCGGGTGGTTGGTCGAATTCCTCCCATTATGCACAACTGCGGCATTCGGGCGAAGGTCATCGTCGGAAGACCAAGTCTGATTCCTGGCGAAGTTCGCAGAGATCCGAGACGGCAACCCCGTGCCGTCTCGGGCTGACGTGCTGACTCGCCTCTCAGCGGTTCGTCTTTCCTTCGATCCGCCGGATCGCCTCGCTCGCACTCCGCCGCACGTCCTTGTTCCTGTCCTTCGTGAGCGGGGTGAGCGCGGGAACCGCGTCCCGCGCTTCCGGGCCGATGCCGCCGAGTGCTTCCGCGGCCTCGCTCCGCAGAGTCTTGTCAGTGCTTTTCAGCCCTTCCACCAGCACCGGGAGTGCGTCCTTCACCGCCGCGCGGTCGACTTTCACCAGCGCTTCCGCTGCGTGAACGCGGATCCCGGGGTTCTCGTCCCGGAGCGCCGCTCGGATGGCCGGGAGGGCGTCCTTTGCCGGTGGGCCGATCTCACCGAGGGTGTGCGCCGCGTCGCCCCGCACGAAGGGGTCCTCGTGCTTGAGCCCTTCGATGAGGACCGGGAGGACCAGCTTGGTGTTGCCGTCGATCTCGTAAACCGCTTCGGCGGCGTGGACCCGCACCCCGTGGTCGGTGTCCTTCAGCATCTTGGTCAGGGCCGGCACGGCGGACTTGGCTTTGTCCTTGAAGGTGGCGAGTGCGTGGGCCACGTCACCCCGTACTCCGGGATGCTTGTCAGCGAGGGCGGAGGTGAGTGCGGGCACCACCAGCTTGGGATCGGCCCCGAGCTTGCCGAGGGTTTCCGCGGCCTGCCCGCGGACCCCTTCGTCGCGGTCCTTGAGGAGTGGCAGCATCGCGCGGTCGGCGGACTTCGCGTCTCCGCCGAAGACGCCGAGGGTTGCCGCGGCGTTTAGCCGCACCTCGGGGTCGGTGTCTTTGAGCAGCCCGATGAGCCCGGGGACGGCGGCTTTGGCCGCGGGGCCGATTTCGCCGAGCCCCGCCGCGGCGGAGGCCCGCACCTGTTCGTCCCGGTCCTTGAGGAGGGCGATGAGGTCCGGCACGGTCGCCTTTGCTTCGTCGCCGAAACCGCCGAGCGCGAACGCGGCCTTCGCCCTTACCTCCGGGATGGGATCGCGGAGGAGTGCGCGGACGGCGGGGATGGCCGACTTCGCGTCCGGGCCGATGAACCCGAGTGCCTCGGCGAGCTCCCCGCGGACGATCGCGTCGCGGTCCTTGAGCGCTTCGACCAGCGCCGGAACGGCCGCGACGAAGTCGCCGTCTCCCGTCTTGCAGATGTCGCTGATGGCTTCTGCGGCCTTTCGCCGGTCGGTGGGGTCGGCCTTGCGGAGGTTCGCGAGAAGCTCTTTTACGTCGGTCGCGTCGGCCCCGGGCGCACGCGGGGCAGTGGCGGAGAGGCCGAATGCGAGAAGGAACAGCGCACACGCGGTCCGGTTCATGGGGTCTCAAGTTTGGGTGAGGGGAGAGCGGGCGAGCGTTGATGGCGACCCGCCCGCTCTTGGTTGTGTGTCACCGCGCCGAACTGCCGATCGGCTACCGCCGGCCGCGGTGCGCGCGGTGGGTGAGCGCGCCGCGGTAGCCGCCGCGGACGCCCGGCGTGTAGACCCCGTAGCGACGCAGGTTCGAGTAGGCCGAGCGCTGTTGCTGATAGGCGCGCTGCTGGTAGCGAAGCCCCGCCGAGTAGGGGTTCGTCCCGTAGGCCCGGCCGGCGACTCCGCGGTGGCGGAGCGGAGCCCGGTAGCCGGCTCGTCCGCCGCGGGTGTAGGTGCGGCCGCGGTTCGCGGCGGTGCGGGCGCTCGCCAACGCCGCGGACTCATACCGCTCGAACTCGGCGAGGCTGATCTTTCCGTCCTTGTTCGCGTCCCAGGCGTCGACGAAGGCGTGGTCGGGGTGGGTTTCCTTCGCTCCGACCTTGTCGTCGATCACCTTCGCGCTCGGGCCGCGGAAGGCCCGGGCCAGCTCGGCGGCGTCGAGGAAGCCGTCCTTGTTCCGGTCGGCCTGGTGGAACGACGCATCGAACCGGTGCCCGCCGGGCTGCGCGGGGGTGGCCCCGGCCGCGAGCGCGAGGGTGAGGACCGCGCAGGCGGATGGTGTGGCAACTCGCATGACGTACTCCGGCCCCGTGGGGATGCGTGAACCGGACCGGGAGGACGGGGCGGCCTTCCCGAGGCGGTCGGGGTTTGCAGACACTCGTGAGACGAACGACGGCGGGAATGCCGCAGGCTCGCACACACGGTGCGAAGAGCCGCGGAGTGAGACGTGCTAACCGGCTAAATGAGGAAGGCGCAGTGGCGGACGAAGAGTGGGGGAGACGGAGCTAGCGTTCGGTCCGCTCTTGATCGGGGAAGCGATGAGTCTTCCGGCCACCACGGAAGGAGGTGCGGAACCAGAACCGGACAGGCAGCGAGATCGCTGTCGATCGCGGGTGTCGGCTCGGCGGGTGCCACCGAAGCCGCAGTCAGGCAGGACGGGTCGTGTGGGAGCGGGGCGGGACAGTGGTGATCGTCTGCGGTGAGCCGCGTACGGGTCGCAGTCGCTACGTTGCAGCAACCCGATTCATGATCGTCGCCGAAAGCAGCCGTGTGCCCTTCGTGGGCCGAGACAGGATGATCCGGGCAGGCGCGCGGTCCACCCTCGCAGGTGCAGACGCCGCCCGGCGCCAGCATCAGCAGTGAGAGAACCAGTGACAGCACGGGTCGCATCACGACAGTAACCGTACCTCCGCGATGCCGAGAATTCAAGGCAATCGGGGGGCGGCTTGGACCGGTCACGCGGGCCGATCGAACTTTTCCTTCTATTGCGGTCGGTGCGGCGCCGATGAAGGAGGGGACGCAAGAGGGTCGGTCGCCGCCGTCCATCCGAGAAGCCGAGTCATGCGGGCGCTTGCCACGATCATCGCCGCGGTGCTGTCGGTCACGACCGGCGGGCCGCTGCGTTGCCCGTGCCTGCTGGTGCCGCAGATTCGCGCGGCTTGCGTCGAGACGGTCGCCCCGCCAAGCGGGGACGATTCGTCACCCAGCGGATGCCGGTGCCGCGCCCACCAAGAGGCGGAAGTCCCGCCGCTGACTCCCCCCGACTCGCCGCACCAAGGCCGTCACGAACCACCTCACGCTCCCTGCCCCCACGGCCCCGGGATTGATCTCACGGCGCCCCCTGCGGGAGTGGAACAAGGGGAATCGCAGTCGGGCGCCGAGCAGCCCGCCCTGGTCGGGGCCGGAACGTTCGCGCTCGTGCTGTCGACCCTGGGCTACGTAGCGGCTTCGCACCCGCCAGCACCTCCGCCAGCAACTTGTCAGCACCTCCGCTTCTGCCACGCCTTCCGCTGCTGAGTTCTCACGCCGACGCTGGCCGGTATCGGAAGGCTCACCCCCCACATCGGCGCGCCCGGTAGGGCGGCGGAGAAGGACCATGCTGAGTTCCCAGTGGGCTCGTCGCGTA
Source organism: bacterium (assembly GCA_017308215.1). Lineage (GTDB taxonomy): Bacteria > Planctomycetota > Planctomycetia > Gemmatales > Gemmataceae > Urbifossiella. The sequence goes on from JAFKFQ010000258.1 coordinate 42,569, forward strand.
TTTCCGTTCGGCCGCGTCGCGAGCGGCCTCTGTCTCGCCGGCACGATCGGTTGTGCGGCGGGGCCGCCAGCGTATGACCCGTCGGTGGTTCGCCCGTACGCGATGCTGCCGACACCGCCGCAGCGTCCGGCGTCTTCACCGGTCCTCCCGGTGGCCCACCAGGAGCCGGTGAAGGAGAAGGAGAAAGGAGCGGCGCAACCGGCAGCGCAACCCGCCGCCGCGGCCCCGCCGGTGCGGGTGGACGACCTCGTGCAACTCGCCGTCGGCGGAAACCCGCGCCTCGCCCGGGCGACCTTCGCGATTGATGCCGCACAGGGGCGGCAGGTGCAGGCCGGGCTCTATCCGAACCCGACCCTCGGCGCGAACTGGGACGAAATCGGGGACCGGACCGGCCCGGGCGGGATTCTGAACGTCCCCCGGGTGACGCAGGAGATTGTCACCGCAAAGAAGCTCAGTCTGTCCCAGGCGGTCGCGTCCCGGGAAGTGGACCAAGCCGCGCTCGGCCTGATGCGCGAGCGGTACTCGCTCATCGGCTCCGTCCGCGGCGCGTTCTACGACCTCTACGCTTTGGAGAAGCGAGTCGCAGCACTCGACGAACTCGTCGGGCTCGCCGGCGAGGCGACGAAGACCGGGCAGACGCTCCTCGACAACAAGCAGATCGCCCGGCTCGACCTGGTGCAGCTCGAAGTCGAACTCGCCCGGTTCCGGTCGCAGGCGGAGGCCGCGCGGCGGGAACTCCCGGGGGCCAAGAAGCGGCTCGCGGCGGTCGTCGGCGACCCGCGCCTTGCGATCGGGTCGGCCGACGGGCCGTTCGACGTGCTCCCGCCGTACGATCCCGACCGGACGCTAGAAGTTGTCCTCGCGACGCACCCGGAGGTTCGCTCCGCCCGGGTCGGTGTCGAGCGGGCGCAGGCGGCCATCCGCCGGGCCGAGGTCGAGCCGATTCCGAACGTCACGGTCACGGCCGGGTACGTGAAGCAGTACGAGAACCGGTCGAACGACTTCTCCTTCGGCCTCTCGGCGCCGGTCCCGACGTGGAACCGGAACCAGGGGAACATCCGGGCGGCGAAGGCCGAACTGGGGATGGCGATTCAGGAGGTCGGGAAGACGGAGAACGAACTCGCCGAGCGAGTGGCCGTCGCACACCGCACGTATGCCGCGGCTTTGAAACTCGCCGAGCAGTACCGGACCGACATCCTCCCGAAGGCGGAGGAGACCTACCGCCTGTCGCGGGAAGCGTTTAAGGGCGGGCAGTTTGAGTACCTCCGGGTGATCCAGGCCCAGCGGGCGGTGGCTGAGGCGCGGCTCGAATCGGTGCGTGCCCTGGGCGAGGCGTGGCGGGCGGCGGCCGACCTCTCGGCCCTGCTGCTTGAGGAGTGGTGGCCCGGCCCGCCGCCGCCGGTTCCTGGTCCGGGTGCGGGGCCGGCCCGTCTGCCGCTCCCCCAGCCCGAGCCACAGCGCAAGGACGGCGTACAACCGCGTTAGTCTTGACCCTTGGGCGGCCGAGCGGATAATGCGTCGGTCCGACGGAGGCGCGGATGCTCGTGCGGCTGCTACTCGCGGTGCTGACGGTGGCGGGGCCAGTGCCCATCCGCGTCTGCACGTGCGCGACGGCGGCCGAAACAACGTCGCCCGCTCCTCTTCCTGGCCCGACCGTTCCGGAGCCCGCCCAAGGGTGCGGCTGCAAGCGGCACCAGGCGGAAGCGGGGTCGGCGGCTGAAGCGTCCGCCCAGATGTCCGGTCACGTCCGGTCTGATTCCCACCCCGCGCAGGACCCCGACCAGCACGAGCGCGGGTGCCCCTCGGCGAGCCCCCGCCCGGTCATGACGGAAGGGGCGGCGACGGCGGTGGACCCGCCGGCGGATGCCGCTGCTGTTCCGCTGCTCCCGTTCGCCAAGATCCCCGGCAGTCGGCTCCTGATGCCGCCTGACCGCAGCACCTCCCGGTTACCGCTCCCGATCTACCTGTCCCTGCTCTCCATCCGCATTTAGCCACAACTCCTCAACCGACGTGTCGTGGGCAAAACCCGCGCGCACCCGTCGTCTCGTTTCGTCTGCCCGTGTGATCGCCAACTGCTCTTCCCCGAGGGCGTCATGAGCCTCCGTAGGGTCGTCTCCCCACTCGTCACGCTGGCCGTGCTCGGCGCGGCCGGGTACGCGGCGTACCTGACCCAGGACCGCTGGGTGCCGCTCGTGTTCCCGGCCAAGGCCGCAAAGCCCGCCGGCGGGCACGGAGATCACGCCGAGGGCGGCGAGGGGCACGCCGACCACGGTGCCCGGGGAGACCGCGTCACGCTCTCCGAGCAGGCTCAGAAGAACCTCGGCCTCGACGTGGACCAGCTCACGCCCCAGGAGTACTGGCGGACCATCCTCATCCCGGGCGTCGTGGTGGACCGCCCGGGCGAGACCGACCGCGGGGTGACGTCGAAGGTCGCGGGTGTCGTCACGGCGATCAACGCCCGGCCGGGCAGCACGGTCAAAGCCGGCGAGTCGCTGTTCACCCTTCAGCTCGCGAGCGAGTTCCTCCAGAGCGCCCAGACGGACCTCGTGAAGACGTCGAAGGAGCTGGAGTTCGCAACCCTCGAACGCGACCGCGTCTCGAACCTGGTGAAAAAGGGGACGACCGCCGAGGCGGAACTCCTCAAGCAGCAGAGCGTCGTCGACCGCCTCATCACGCAGCTAAACGGCTCCCGCCGCCAACTCCAGGTCTTCGGCCTCACACCGATGCAGGTGACGAAGGTCGAGAAGGGGGAGGTCATCACCGAGGTGACGATCCCGGCCCCGGCACCGACCCCGACGCCGGGCGAGGGGAGTGCGGCGCCGTCGCTGTTCGAAGTGCAGGAGCTGAAGGTCAATCTCGGCGACCAGGTCACGGCCGGGCAGACGCTCTGCCTGCTCGCGAATCACCAGCGACTGTTCGTCGAGGGGCGGGCGTTCCGGTCGGAGGCAGACGCACTCGCCGCCGCGGCCGAACGAAAGACGCCGGTGCGGGCCGAGTTCGCAGACGAGGTGCCCGGGGCGTGGCCGCCGCAACCGCCGCTCACCATCCACCACCTCGCGAACCAGGTAGACGCCGCCACCCGGACCTTCGGGTTCTACCTACCACTTGAGAACGTGCCACGGACGTTCGAGCGGGACGGGAAGACGCACTTCGCCTGGCGCTACCGGCCGGGCCAGCGGGTGCGGCTGTACCTGCCGGTCGAGAAGCTCGTCACCCTCGCCCCGGATGGGAAGACCGAGATGCTTCCGTTCGTCCTCCCCGCCGGGGCCGTGGCCCGGGAGGGCGGCGAGGCCTTCGTGTTCATCCAGTCCGGCGACGCCTTCATCCGGAAGCCGGTCCGGGTGCTCTACGCCGACCGCTCGGACGTGGTGATCGCAAACGACGGGAGCGTCTCGCAGGTCGAGTACGTCGTTCGCAACCAGGCCGCGGCGATCAACCGCGCGGTGAAGGCCCAGTCCGCCGGCGGCGGGGGCGACCCGCACGCCGGCCACTCCCACGATTAACTGGAGCCGCCCGTGCTAAACGCCGCGATCAAGTTCTCGCTCCGCCACCGGCCGCTCATCGTGGTCGTGTGCCTCGTCGCACTCGGCTACGGCGCGTTCCTCGCCGCCCGGATGCCGATCGACGTGTTCCCGGACTTGGACCGCCCGCGGGTGGTGGTCATGACCGAGTGCCCCGGCCTAGCGCCGGAAGAGGTCGAGACGCTCGTCTCGTACCCGCTGGAGTCGGCCTTGCTCGGTGCGACAGGCGTGCGAGACGTGCGCAGCCAGTCCGGGTTCGGTCTCTCGGTGGTGTACGTCGAGTTCGGGTGGGAGGTAGACATCCGCACCGCCCGGCAGACGGTGCAGGAGCGGTTGACCACCGTCGCCGGGGATTTGCCCGAAGGGGTCCGCCCGCAGATGGCACCCATCAGTTCGATCATGGGCCAGTTCATGATCGCCGGGATGCGGCGGCAACCGGGGCCGAAGGGCGGAGAACTCGCCGCGGTGCCCGACACCTCGCTCTACGTGGAGCGAGTCCCCGGCGCCGAGGGGAGCGATCCGTCGCTCTTTGCGTGGAAGGCCGGTGACCGCCGCGACTTCACGACGTGGGAGCCGGTCTCTGTTTCGGTGCCGACATGGCAGCAGGCATCATCCGACGGATCGCGGACGGTACGCGCGACCATCGGCGGGCAGTCGCGGGAGGTGGTATTCCAGTCCGACGCGCAGCGCCAACTCGCGCTCCGCACACTCGCCGACTGGGCCGTGCGTCCGCGGCTCTTGAAGACCAGTGGCATCGCCCAAGTTATTGCGATGGGCGGCGGGCGGAAGCAGTACCAAGTGCTCGTCGACCCGGTGAAGCTCTCCGAGTACGGGGTCTCGCTCCAAGACGTCGAGGGGTCGCTCCGCGCGAACAACGTCAACCACACCGGCGGGTTCTCCGTGGCCGGCGGGTTCGAGACGCCGATCCGCGTCATCGGCCGGCTCGGGCCGGACACGAAGCAAGTCGTTTCCGACCTGCAACTCATCACTGTAAAGCCTCCCGAGAAGCACGAGCCGGGCCGCCCGCTCGGCCGCCCGGTGTTGCTCCGCGACGTGGCGCGGGTGACCGAAGGCGCCCAGGTCAAGCGCGGGGACTCGACCGTAAACGGCTACCCCGCGGTCGCGCTCACCATCACCAAGCAGCCGCACGTGGACACCCGCGACCTGACCGACCGGGTCAAGGCCGCCCTCCGCGACACGGAGAAGACGCTGCCGCCGGACGTGCTGGTCGAGACCGACCTGTACCAGCTCCGCGACTTCATCGACCGCGGCGTGTTCAACGTCGGCGAGGCACTGGTCGTCGGCGCCGTGCTGGTCCTCATCATCCTGTTCCTGTTCCTGATGAACCTCCGCACCACGTTCATCTCGCTCTCCGCCATCCCGCTGTCTCTCGCGCTCACGGTGTTGGTCTTTAAGTTCGTGGGACTCATCACCGGCGTCGAGCTTTCGATCAATGTGATGACGCTGGGCGGGATCGCGGTGGCGATGGGCGAACTCGTCGACGACGCCATCGTGGACGTGGAGAACATCTACCGCCGGCTCGGCGAGAACAGCCAGCTTCCGAACCCGCGGCCCGCGCTGAAGGTGATTTACGACGCGAGCGTCGAGATCCGCTCGGCGATCGTCTTCGGCACGGCGCTCGTCATCCTGGTGTTCCTCCCGCTCTTCGCGCTCTCGGGCATTGAGGGCCGGCTGTTCACTCCGCTGGGGATCGCCTACATCGTGTCGATCATGGCGTCGCTGGTGGTGTCCATCTGCGTCACGCCGGTCCTCTCGTACTACCTCCTCGGCAGGTCGGACGCGTCCCACGCCCACGGGGACGGTTTCCTCCTTCGCGTGCTCAAGTGGTTCGGGGCGCACCTCATCCGGTTCAGCATCCGCCGGCAGGTTGCCATCCAGGTCGTCACCTGGCTGCTGGTCGGATACGCCGCGTGGCGGCTGACGACGATCGGCGCGGACTTCCTCCCGCCGTTCGACGAGGGGACGGTCCAGGTGAACGTGACGCTCCCGTCTGGCGCGTCGCTCGACGCCTCGAACGCCGCCACAAAGATGGTGGACGACAAGTTCCGGACGCTCCAGAAGTCCGCAGCAAATCCGAAGGGAGAGATCCTCGCGTTCCTCCGCCGCACCGGGCGGGCGGAGATGGACGAGCACGCCGAGCCGCCGAACGCGAACGAGTACTTCGTGGTCATCAACCCCGAGAGCGGGAAGTCGCGCAAGGAAGTCATCGGCCAGTTGCAGACGGACGTGAAGGCCGAAGTGCCGGGGGTTGACGTGGAGGTCGAGCAGCCGCTCGCCCACCTGATCAGCCACATGATCTCGGGGAGCACGGCGCAGATTGCCATCAAGGTGACCGGCGACGACCTGGACACGCTGGAGAAGGTGGCGAACCAGGAGGTCCACGTCAAACTCCGCCCCGAGGCGCTCGCGTTCTACGGCGTAGACCGCGCGTCGGTCGGGAACTTCGTGCAGGTGGCGCTAAACGGCGAGGTGGTGTCGCAGGTGGTCGAGGGGCAGCGGCGCTTCGACCTGCTCGTCCGGCTGGAAGAGCCGTACCGGGCGGACGTGGCGAACCTCGGCGAGCTCCGGTTCGATCTGCCCGGGGGGCGGGAGCAGGTGCGGTTGAAGGACTTGGCCGACATCACCCCGCCGACCGGCGGCGACGCCGGGGCGAACCAGGTCAAGCGGGACAACGCCCGTCGCAGGATCGTGATCCGGTGTAACGCCCTCGGCCGAGACCTGGCCTCGGTGGTCGGCGACATCGAACGAGTGGTCGCGGCCGACGTGCCGATGCCCGAGGGGTACGCGGTCGAGTACGGCGGGCAGTTCCAGAGTCAGAAAGAAGCGACCCGGCTCATCACCGTCCTCTCGGCGGTGTCGGTGGTCGGCATGTTCTTCGTGCTCTACATGCTGTTCCCGTCCGGCCGGATCGTGGCACAAATTCTCACGGCGGTGCCGACCGCGTTCGTCGGCGGAGTCTTCGCGCTCGTCCTCAGCGGGCAGACGCTGACGGTGGCGAGCCTGGTCGGGTTCATCTCCCTCGGCGGGATCGCCGCCAGAAACGGCATTCTGCTCGTCACGCACTACCTGCACCTGATGCGGCACGAGGGGGAGAAGTTCGACGAGAAGATGGTGCTCCGCGGCAGCCTGGAACGGCTCTCGCCGGTCTTAATGACGGCGCTCACGGCCGGGATCGCGCTCGTCCCGCTGGTGGTGGTCGGGCAGGAGCCGGGGCGGGAGATTCTCTACCCGGTTGCCACCGTCATCCTCGGCGGGCTCATCACGTCCACGTTCTGCGAGTTCCTCATCCGGCCCGGGCTGTTCCTGCGCTTCAGCGGGAAGGACGCGGTGGCTCTCGCCGCCGCCGACGAAGCAGCAGACGGCCTGGACGACGAATCCCACCCGGTGCCGGCGGCGCCTCACGCGCCCGCCCCGCACGACGAACACACCCCGCCGGCACCGGCCGCGGGGCACGAGCCGCGGCCCCATCCGGGGTCGTGATGACGGAGAGTCCGGGTTACCCACAGGAGGACGACGCGATGCGGAAGATGCTCGGGCTGGGCCTGGTCGGGTTGATCGGCGTGTTGGGCGTGGGGGCGGTCGGCTCCGCCCAGGACCACCACGAGGGGCCGCACAAGGGCATCCTGGTGGAGTGGGGCGACGAGGAGTACCACCCGGAGATCGTCGTGGACCAGAAGGCGGGGGCGGTGACGGTGTACGTCTACGGGAACCACGACGACCTCCACAAGAAGAAGCTGAAGGCCATCGACTCGAAGAGCCTGACCCTGCTCCTGAAGAACACCACGCCGCCGACGGCGGTGAAGCTTGAGCCGGCGCCGGAGAAGACCGACCCGAAGGGCTCCTCGACCCGCTTCGTCGGCAAGTCCGACGTGTTCACCAAGGCGGTGAAGTGGGAGGGGACGATCAGCGGGAAGGTCGGGACCAAGCCGTACTCGGGCGACTTCAAGCAGAAGTAAGGGCTTGGTCGGCGTGGTGCCGACCGGAGCGTGATCGGGGCTCGGGCTCGATGAGGGTTCCACGCACTTCCGCCGGTGGCGACAGCCGGAGAGTCGCCGCCGGGTCGTGCGGTCAGAGCGAGTAAGCGTTTAGCCCGTCGAGAGAGTGCGGATCAAACCGCACTCTCCGCACTGGCCCGAGGCCGAGTGCGGCGTGCAGGTAGAGATCGATCCAGTTGAGAACAGCAACTGCCACAGCGCGGCAGTCTTCTGCGGCCTTCCCCGAGTAACTCGTTCCCGACAGCGTGCCGTCGTGGATGAGGTCGTTCCGCATGTTTTTGAAGTCGTGCGAGAGGACTGGCAGGCCGTAGCGATTGGCCGCGGCGGCGACGTATTTGAAGAAACTCGGCTTCTTCTTTTTCGGAATCGGCAACGTCCGCATCTCGGTCGCGGCGATGGTCTGGAGAACAGTAGTGGCGCTCAGGTAGAGGTCTTCGAGCGACCAGCAGGAGAGGCTGTCTAGCCAGTGGTGAACGAGGAGAATCGCTTTCTCCCGCCGTCCGAACGCTCGGTAGCCGTGAAGGAATGCTTCGAGGAGAGTCTTGAACTCGTGCTCGTCGTTCACGACCGGGTTCACGCCGGCCCACGAACGCTCGCGCGGGAAATGCTCGCCGACCTGGAAGAACTGCACCGCAGAGTGCTGCGTCGTCGTGCTCATCGTGACAGCGTGGCCGGTCGCGTAGGTGGCGCCGAGGCAGAGCGAGAGCATCTCGTCGACCGACTGGCCGAGAACGGCGGCACCGGCCGCGTGCGACGCGGGGTGTACTGCGAGGTAGGTCTCGGCGGACTTGTGCTGCGTGAGGATTGCGTCCTTCGCCGCTGCGTAGCCTGTGGCGGCAGTGAAGACCCAGTCGCCGTTCAGTCCGACGATGGTGACCGTCTGCGGGTCACCCGGGAGGAGGAGATTTACAACTCGAAAGCCAATCATGGTTCGCACTCCTGATTCTCCGCGGGCACGCTAGGTCAGCGAGCGACAAGTTGCAAACGGCACATCCGCGGTGAGGCCTATCGGCGATCACGGAAGTACGGGTTTGGATGGGTGACGATGAGAGTGATGGCCCCTCGGGTACGTTCGCGTGGAGCTCCTCGCCCTTTTCCACCACGCTGATCCGACCCGTTGCAGGGGATGGCGCGATGTCGGACTATCAGCCGCGGATTGCAGGTGTCATGACGTCGGGGGAGGGGAACGAATGGACTGGGGGCTTGAGCTTCAGATGGCGGTTCGAGTTGTGGCCGCAGCAGGGCTTGGCGGTTTCGTCGGGTGGGAGCGGCACTGGCACGGCCGGGAGGCCGGGATCCGAACGTATGCGGCGGTCGCCGTCGGGGCGTGCGTGTACGCGCTGATCTCGACGCACGTGACGGGCGGGAACAACCCGCACGTCATCCCGGCCGGTGTCGTAACCGGGATCGGGTTTCTCGGCGCCGGCGTCATCGTGCGAGAGAAACAGAACATTGCCGGCCTGACGACTGCCGCCACGCTTTGGGCGACTGCCTCTGTGGGTCTCGCGGTGGGATACGGGATGTACATGCTGGGCACCCTCGTCTCGCTCATCGTCTTCGGTCTTCTCGCCGCGCACCACCTGCCGGGCTGGGATCGACTCACGTGTAACCCCGCAACACCATCGGGCGAGAACGGCCCGACGGCGCGAGGGGAATGACGAAATGGTTCTCGCCCTGGGCCTGCGAATAGTTGCTTTATCTCCCGCGCGCGGTTTGTCGCTCGCCGGGCAGTTAGGGGATCAGCCATGAGCGAGATGTTGTCCGTCACCGCGAAGAACCGTCGCTCGCTCTGGATCGTCTTCGGACTGACGTTCACCTTCTTCCTGGTCGAGGTGATCGGCGGTGTGCTGACGAACAGCCTCGCCCTCCTCGCCGACGCCGCGCACATGCTGACCGATGTCGGTGGTCTCGGCCTGGCGCTCTTCGCGGCGTGGATGTCGTCGAAGCCGGCAACGCCGCAGCGGACCTACGGCTACTACCGCGTCGAGATCCTGGCCGCACTGTCAAACGCGGTCGTTCTCTTCCTGATGTCGTTCTTCATCCTCTACGAGGCCTACCGCCGGTTCCAGGAACCGCCCGAGGTCGCGAGCCTGCCGATGCTCGCCGTTGCCGCCGTCGGTCTCGTCGTGAACATGGTCGGCATCGCTCTGCTCAGGAGGACTTCCGGGGACAGCTTGAACATGCAGGGGGCTTACCTGGAAGTCGTCAGCGACTTGCTCGGATCGGTAGGCGTGATCGTGGCCGCGGTGGTGATCTGGGCGACCGGCTGGTACACCGCCGACGCGGTGTTCAGCGTCGTCATCGGCCTGTTCATCCTGCCCCGGACGTGGGGACTGATGAAGCAGGCCGTGAACGTGCTCATGGAGGCAACTCCCGCGCACATCAACCTCGCGGAGCTGGAGCGCGTGATGCTCGCGGTCGAAGGTGTTGCTTCCGTTCACGACCTCCACGTCTGGACCATCACCTCCGGCATCGACGCGATGAGCGCTCACGTGGTTCTGGCGTCGGGCCTAACTCCCTCGGTCTCGGAAGTTGTGGCCGAGCAGGTCGCCGGACGGGTGAAGGAGAGCTTCAGCATTGGCCACACCACGATCCAAGTCGAGCGCGCGGACCGGAGAGCGAGTGAGCCGTCGCTCTGACGGGCGATGTCGAGGAGCCGAGCCCCGCGCCGCCCGCGCGACTAGCCACGACTCACGGGTGGCTCCGTGTTTTCGCCAACTGGCCGCTAACGGAACCTCCGGCGAGTGATCCGAAGTCGCTTCCTCCGGAAACGAAACCTTCTGCGGCGAAACCTCCGCCCAGAACGCCTCTTCCCTGACCGAAAAGCCCGCCGCGCTCTGCCGCGGCGGTTGCCAAACCGGTTGAGGTGAAAGCCGGTCACGGACCGGAAGCGGCCGCTGCCGACTCCGCGGGATCCGTACTCAAGCCCGCAATTCCCTGAAGCACAAGGATCAACGGGTGGCGCTCCTTGCGGCGGGGCTGCTCCGAACCCGTCCGGTTCCGCCTGAACCCTTCTCGCAAGAAGGGAAACGCCGAGCAGCAGCCCGCCGACGATGAATTGTCTTCGCAACATTTTAATGTCCTCTCTTCGCTTGGGCGAAGGCAAAGGGCCTCGCACCCATCGATGCGTGAATGAATGCCGCTCCGGCACACGGAGTGTGTTGACGCGACCGCGAGACAGGTGAAGCTGCGACCCGTGCGGCAGGAGTTGTTCAGTGAGTGGAAACGAGAATCGCCCCGTTTCCGATCACGAGGCGGGAGGCGCGTTCGGAGAGTTAGTCAGGCATGTGACTGCGGGACGTGACGGTGGCGGAATGCTCTCAACCGGATCCGGGTCGGAGCGTAAGGGTGAAGCCGTCGAGAACTCCGGTAACAGCGGGGCGAAGAACGGCGTGGGTAGGATGAACACTTCTGGGGCGGTCGGGTTCATCACTTCCGGCGCGCTGGCCGTGGTGCATGCCGGACAGTCGCCACAATCTAGCGGGGCTGGTTGGGTGTTTCCCGTTCCGGGTAGTCCGCAGCACTGGTGAGCGGCCGCGTTCGAGACTTGTGCGAGCGCGGCTTCGCAGACGCCTGAGTGAAGCGCGGTAACGATCCAGACCACTGCGAGGACGAGCGCACGGGCTGTCCGAGGAGGAAACATACAAGTCACTCGTGCGAGGTCCGTCGGCTTGCGGCGCGACCGAGATTCGGACCAACGCATGTACTTGTTATGCAACCACAATGAGCCGTGGTTGCATAGGCCCCGTAGCGCAAGCGGTCCTGCTGTTCGAACAGCCGGTCGCCTCGCGCGGAACCTCCGGTGGAGCCCGGAGGCACCCGGAGGTAAGGGGCGATTCGCGTTCAGTTCGCCTTCGCGGCCTCAGGTGTCGCCCGTCTGACGCGAATCAGTTCGGTGCCGGTACGGATTAGAAACCCATCAGGAATGACAGCCACGCCGTAGACCACATCCCCCACGGCGTCCCGAAGCATGACTTCCATCGCGTCTCGCCCTTGCGGGGGGAGAGGCGGGAACTGGTTCTCCGGGCTGCTTTTGCTGAGGGTGGTCCGTTTGGCGAGTTCATCCTTTCCCCAGAGCCGGTTCGTGGCGAGCGGGCGGAACTCGGCACCGGCCGCGACAACGGTGGTCACGCCGTCCTTCCCGAAGCAGTAGAGCCGGTCGCCGGCAGAAACCGGAGTTGCCCAGCACGGGCTCTCAAGCCGCTCGCTGTAGCGCTCCTCTCCGGTCTTGAGGTCCAGGCAGTGGAGGATGCCGTGCTTGGTCACGTAGTAGACGTGCTCGCCGCCGACGACCGGGCTCGCGTGCTGGAGGACAACCCGTTTCCCCTCCCACACCTTTTCACACCCGAGCTTTCCGTTCACAGCGGTAAGCCGCACGCAGCAGTTCGACTTCGCGGCCGCCTTCATGTCGAAGGTGATGCCGCTCTCTCCCGCGCCGACGAAGACGAGGTCGCCCGCGAGAGTCGGGGAGGGGATGAGGTTCCCGGACAAACCGCCCAGGGACCAGACCTCGGCACCGTCTCCGGCGTCGTAGCCGGTGAGCGAGCCGTTGCTGCTCACGACGACGATTTCCCGCCCACCCTGAGTGGTGACGATCGGAGAGGTCCACGAGAGCCCGCTCTTCCGGTCCACCTTCCAAAGGGTCTTCCCGGTCGGCTTCTCGACGGCGAGCAGGTACGACTTCCCGCCGTGGTCTGCGAGGATGACCACAGCCCGCTTCGTCTGGGCGAGCGAGCTCCCGAGGCCGTGGTGGTTCTTGAATTCTCCGAACTCGGGCGTGAGGGACCGCTGCCAGCGGACTCCGCCGGTGTGCGCGAGAGCGACAAGGTCGCCGCTTTCGAAGAATGCGTAAACACCGCCGACGTCTACCACGGGTGTCGGTGCCGCCCGGCTCATGGACGGGTTGTTCTTCCCCTTCTGGGAGGCGGGGAAGCGCTCCTCCCAGGCGAGCTTCCCCGAGGCGACATCGACCGCGCAGGCGACACAGGTCTCCTTCTCCTTTCCTTCCACCGCGGTGACGAAGGCCTGCCCCTCCCAGACGACCGGCGAGGACTGACCGTAGCCGGGGAGGGAAAGTCGCCAGGCGATGTTCTCGGTCGGGGTCCAGCGAAGCGGTAGGTCTGAGGCGGAAGTCCGATTTGTGCCGTCGCCCCGGAATCCGGGCCAGTTGGGACCGGGGTCGGCACAGGCGAGTAGCGATAGAAGGGCTAGGGACGACATCGTTGATGCCTCCGGACGGGATTCGGTGGTGGGAGAACGGACTAGGACCGGCCGACTCGGAGCGAACCTCCGGGGAGGAAGGCGGTCATGACGGCTCCGCCGAGGGCGGCGACGAGCGCGAGGAGGACGACCGGGCTGCTGATGAGCCCGTAGTGTTGCTGCTCAAAACTCGCAGCAACGATCCAGCCGAGAACGACGACAAGACAACCAGCGGCAGAGACCGTCATCGGAAGGAGGATGCGCGCGGGACGACGGCACGCGAGGAGGATCCCTGCGGCAAGAAGATCCCACATCGCAATTGCTAGTCCGCCCACCTCCCGCGAGTCGAGCCCGTAGCACCAGCCGTTCTTCTCGAACGGGCAGTACGTCCCGAGAGCGATGCCGGAACCGGTGAGCACTGCCGCGGCGACCGCGAGGAGAATCGCCGCGCGGCGGATGGTGACCCGTTGGCCGATCGCCGGCTCACGAACCAGCCGGGCGAACAGGAACGACAGGGCGAGTCCGCCGAGGAGGACCGAGGCCGCGTAGCCAAGAAGCACTGCACCCATGTGCCCCGCGAGGAGCGCGGCGAGCCCGCCGGCAGAAAGCTTCGGCGCGAGCACGTACCCGACGAGGATCAGGATCGCCGCGGCACACGTCCAAACAACTTGCACCGGCCGCCAGGGCAGTGGCGGTGTCGGAATTTTCGTGAACTCGGTCGCGATCTCATTCGCGAGACCGAGCCGCGTGACCGCGCGACGAAACGCCTCACCGTGGTCGGGACACTCTTCGCGGAGCGCGTCGAGCGTGTCCCAGAGGTGACACTCCAACTCGTCGAGGGCGTCGCGCCGCCCGGCGAAGAACTTCGCAGTTTGCTCGCGCCAGGCGGCGACAAGGGATTCAAGTTCAGGCATCGGCTGCCCCCCAGAGTCGGGTCAGTGTCGCCTGCACCACCCCCCACTGTTCCTTCTGTTCGGCGAGTTCCGCGCGGCCCTCTTTGGTGAGCGAGTAGTACTTCCGCTTTCGCCCGGCGTCGGACAGTCCCCAGCGAGCGGTGACGAACCCTTGGCCCTCCAGCCGGTGGAGGACGGGGTAGAGCATCCCGTCGGTCCACTCGATCTGCTCGGCGGAGAGTTCCCGGACCCGCTCGATGATGGCGTATCCGTAACTCTCGCCGCCTTCGAGCAGGGAAAGGACGAGTGGGGCCGCAGACGCGCCCACCAGGTCTTTCGAGAGCTTCATGCAGAAACGATACGTAACAGTTCTAGGTATGGCAATGCGGGTTCCCGAATTCTCGGAGGGTGGGTTGTGGCTGCGGGCACGAGGCGTGTTCGCTGCGGGTCAGCGTGCGGCCTCTCCGAGGGAGCGACACACACGTCATGCCACGTCGCGGGATCGTGGTGCCATCCACGCGGGATCCCCAGCCGTCCGAGGATCCCACGTCGGGCTAAAAATCGCTGAGCACCTGCCCGTCATCGCGGAGCATCAGGTTAAGGAACGTGCCCAGGTCGATCGAGTCGCGGATGAAGCGGGCCGACCCGTCGGCGAGGCTGACGTGGACCCCGCCGGTGTGGAAGCTGTACGGCTGCCCGCTGTTGGTGTGGTTGATGAACTTGTAGGTGCCCGGGGCGGAGTCGATTGCCGCCTCCCACGCGGATCCGAGGCTCGGGTCGGTCGCGGTGATCGGCGGAGTGGGGCTCCCTGCGACACCCCGCCCGCTGTTCGTCGGGCTGCTGGCGGCAGTCAGATTGTCCGCGCGGTAGGCGCGCATCTTCACCCCGTCTCCGGCCCCGGCCCACGCAAGTGACACCGCTCCGGTCACCGTCCGCCCCTGGACGTAGAGGAGGGGAGACCCGGCGCACTCGTAGAAGAGCATCGTGTTGCTGTACCCGTCGGTGATGGCCGCGTAGCTCGCCCCGCGGCGGCGGGGGTCGGTGCTCCGGGAGTCGGGCGGGCTCATCGCGGTGTTGAAGTTCATCTGCGGCTCCCCCTCTTGGTACCACAGCGGGTGGCCGACCGGGCGGAGGGCCGGGATGCGGGGAGAGGTGTAGTCCGTCGCCTGGGCGTTCAGCGTCGCGTTGACCGCGATCGTCCGGTCGCCCGGGGTGCTCGGGCACTGGAAGATCGGCACCGGGACGTTGAAGTAGGTACGGAGCTGGGCCGACCACCCGGAGTCGGTGAGAGCCCCGTTGAACCCGTGCAGGCCGTTCGAGTGCCGCGCTGCCTCGAACTCCTGTGACATGGTGACCTGCTCGACGTAAGGCAGGACGCGCCACAGAGACCCGGTTCGGGAGTACGGGAAGTAGTTGTTGTTGTGCTCGTACTGCATCATCCCGAGGCCGATCTGCTTCATGTTGTTCAGACACTTGGCCCGGGCGGCGGCGGCCCGAACCTTTTGCACGGCGGGTAGCAGCAAGCCGATGAGCACCGCGATGATGGCGATGACGACGAGCAGCTCGATGAGGGTGAAGGCGCGACGGGACTGGCGGCTCATGGCCGATCTCCGGGCGAACGGGTGGTGATGAGCCGCGTTGCGTCGGCTGGTGAGCGTCGGGCAAGACGGCGGACCGTCCCCGCGCGTCCCGATCGGAGGCGGAGCGTGCTCGGCGGGTACTGAGATTCAATCTCAGTAAGTAGAGTGTACTTTACGGAGCCAATTTGGTCGGTCAACGACCATATGCGGGTTTTTCAAGGAAATTTGCCTGGCTTAATAACGATCAGTCTGGATCTGTAGAGTCCAAAAGGCCAATTATTATCCACAATATTCAAATATATTTACTTAGTTTGAATGTTTCAAATGCGTCGCTTTGCCGCTCACAACTCGTTCTCAAACGCGAAATAATCTCAGGCTTACTCGAGTCGCGTGGTCCGCTCGCATCCAAATGGAACTTATCTCGATCTCGTCGGGCGCAGGCAGCGTTTGAGTGACGTACGCACTCGCCGTCGGGGTTGCGAGGAGACGAGCACGGAACCGCCGCCGCGGAAATTCTCGGTTGTTGTTTCACCCATCAGTCTCGTTGGTGAGCCGAGCCGGCGTCGCATGATCATGACGGTGGTGGATGTCGGGGTAGTGAGGGTGGGAGTGCCGCATGGGCGCGTGCCTGTGCGGGTGGCTGTGCGGCTCTCCTGGCGGGTCGTCGGGACCGTGCTTGTGCTGGTGGTGTTCGTCATGCACGTGGCTGTGGTCGTGGAACATCTCCTCGTGGTCGTGCTCGTGGGCGTGCTCCTCGGTGAGGTGGAGCCAGACGCCGACGCCCATCAGGGCCGCAGCAACGAAGAATCCGAAGCCCGGTTGGTCCCCGAGAAGAGGAACCGAGACGGCCGCGCCGACAAACGGGGCGACGGAGAAGTAGGCTCCGGTGCGTGCCGTGCCGAGCGTCCGGAGGGCGAGAACGAAGAAGGTCAGACTGAGCCCGTAGCCGAGAAGTCCGACAACGCCCGCGGCGAGCGCGGTGAGTGGTCCCGGTAACTCTGCACCACGGGCGAGCGCGATTGCGAGGTTCGTACTCCCGGCGACGAGCCCCTTGATCGCGGCGATCTGGACCGGATCTCCGCCCGAGACGACCCGGGTGAGGTTGTTGTCAATTGCCCACGCAAGGCAGGCTCCGGCGATCGTGAGTGAGGCCCACGGGAGGCCGGACTCGGGCCGTCCTTCCCAGGAGAGCACGATTCCGCCGGCCGTGATGGCGACCATGCCGAGGGCGATGCGCCGGTCGAAGTTCTCCTTGAAGACGAACCAGGCAAGAACTGCCGTGAGGACTCCTTCGAGGTTGAGCAGGAGCGAGGCGGTTGAACCCGGAGTGTTCACGAGCCCGGTCATGAGCAGCACGGGCGCGACGATGCCACCGAAGAACACCGCGCCGGCGAGCCACGGGAGGTCTTTCCGCTTCAGGCTGGCTTCCGTCGTTGTTGACTCGTCGCCGCTCGATGTGAACCACCACCACGCTCCGAGACAGAGCCCGGAGCCGAGGTAGAGGAGGCCGGCGAGGAGAACGGGCTCGACTCTGCCGACGAACAACTTCGCAAGCGGCGTGCTCGCGCCGAAGAGCCCGGCGGCCCCGAGTGCGTAGAGAACTCCGCGGTCAAGTTTCATTCGTCTCAGGCGCTCCGAATTTCGATGGCGACTTCTGTATACCCCCGCGCGGGCGGGCGCCGCAAACGGCGGCCCGCCCGCGGCGGTTCTGATCAGTGATCACCTTCCTTGAACGAGCCGGACGCCGGTCGGCCGTTGATCTGGCCGGTCAATGTCCCCTCGAAGTCGGCGACGTTGCCGAGCCCGGGGTCGGTGCCGACGAACGTCGTCGCCTTGCCGTCCTTCGCGTCCGTCGGCTGCATCTTGATCGTCATGGGCGCGACCACCGTCCCCTCCTTGGTCTTGGTCGCCTTGGTCGACAGGGTGAACTCGGTCGCCGCAACGGCCATCGCCTTGGCGTCCTTGTTGTCCCCGTTGACGAACAGGATCTTGCACTCCTTCGTGGTGTGGTCGACGGTGAACTCGGCGTGGTCCTTGCCCAGGTCGAAGATCACCCCGCCGTTCGGCCCCGCACCGTGCGGGACGTGGTCGCCGTCCTTTCCGCCCTTCTTGTCACCACCCTTCTTGTCGCCGCCCTTCGCGGCCTCGTTCTTCGACGCCTCGCCCTTCGGGCCGCAGCCGCTTACGGCGAGGGCCGTCACCAGGACTCCGAGCACGAGCCACTTTCCGTTCGTCATCGCATCGGTCCTTTCACAGTGGGTCGGAACAGGTCGCGCGCCCGTGCGCTCACCCCGCCGCCTTGAGGAGTTCCTCGTCGGAACCCTCGGAGCGGACGAGGCGTTCGGCGTCCTTGCCGGAGAACTTCCAGAACAGCCCGGGGTGGATGAAGAACTCGCAGAACGTCGAGGTCATCAGCCCGCCCAGGATCACGGTGGCCACCGGGTAGAGGATCTCAAGCCCCGGCTTCTTGCCGCCCACGACGAGCGGGATGAGCCCGATCCCGGCCGTGAGCGCGGTCATCAGCACCGGGGCCAGCCGCTCCAGGCTGCCCCGCAGTACGGTCTCGCGGGAGAAGGGCTGGCCCTCCTCCTTCATCAGGTGGAAGTAGTGTGTGACGAGGAGGATGCCGTTTCGCACCGCGATGCCGCCGAGCGAGACGAAGCCGACGAGGCTCGCCACCGTGAGCGTTTGGTTCGTGATGACGAGCGCGAGCACCCCGCCGATGAAGGCCGTGGGGATGGCGTTTAGGATCTGGAGTGTGATGCGGACCGACGGGTAGAGCATCATCAGCACGAGGAAGATGCCGGCTAGCGAGACCAAGGCGAGGACGGAGATGAGCCGCGTTGCGGAGCGCTGCGACTCGAATTGCCCGCCGAACTCGACGAAGTAGCCTTCGGGCATCCTCACCTGGCCCCGCACCTTCCGCTCAATTTCTTCGACCGTGCTCACGAGGTCGCGGTCAGCGACGTTGCAACGCACCACCTGCTTCCGGCGGACGTTCTCGCGGTTGACGAGGTTGGGGCCGCTCGCGGACTTCGGGAAGTCGGCGACCTCGCGGAGGCGAATCTGCCCGCCGTCGTTCGGAAGCTCAAGCCGCAACTCGCCGAGCCGGTATGCGTCCGAGCGGAACGGCTCCTTGAGTTTCACGACGAGCTCAAACCGCCGCTGCCCTTCGAGAACGACTGACACGGGCTCGCCCTTGAGCGCGGTCTGGACGAAGTCGGCGACGTAGTCCCGGCTCAACTTGTAGTGGGCAAGGTCGTCCGGGCGGAGAACGACGTGGACTTCGTCGATGCGCTCTTGGGGGTCGATGATCGGGGGCGTGACGCCTGGAACCTGGGCGACGACGTCGCGGATCTGCCCGGCGAGCTCCCGGAGCTTGTCCAGGTCGTCGCCGTAGATGACGATGGCGATCTGCGAGCGAACGCCGGAGAGCATGTGGCTGATGAGGTGGGAGAGCGGTTGCTCGGTCTCGATCTCCACCCCCGGAACGGCCGCGCGCAGGTCCGCAAGCAGCGAGCGCAAGAAGTCGTCGCGCCGGACCCCGGACTCGGGGTTCATGGTGAGGATGTATTCGCCCACGTTCACCGGCTCGGCGTGTTCGTCGAGCTCCGCCCGACCCGTCCGCCGGGCGAAGTGGAGGATCGGCCCGTTCGGATTCTCGGGCGTCTTCTGCATCGTCTTGAGGCGCGCATCAACGAGCGCGGCCGCCTCGTTCGACGCCTTCAGAGACGAACCGCCGGGGAGCGCGACGTTCACCTGCACGCTCCCCTCGTCGAACTTCGGGAGGAAGTCCGCACCGATCGTGGTGAGCTTCCATCCGCAGTAGCCGACGGCGACCCAGGTGAGGAGGAGGAGCAAGCCGGCGCGGCGCATGCTGAAGCGGATGAGGAATCCGGCCGCCCACTTGAGCACCCGCAGCAGGAGTCCGTCGTGGTGGGCGTGCGCCTCTTTGGAGGCACCGAGCAGGTAGTAGGAGAGGACCGGGGTGACGGTGAGCGAGACGACGAGCGACGCGAGAATGGAAACGATGTAGGCGACGCCGAGCGGTACGAAGAGGCGCCCCTCGACGCCCGAGAGGGCGAAGAGCGGCATGAACGCGAGGATGACGACGGCCGTGCCGAAGACGATGGCGGAGCGGATCTCGCGGCTCGCCTCGTAGACGACCACAATCGACGGCTTCGGGCTCGGCAGTGCGGCGTTCTCGCCGAGCCGCCGGTAGATGTTCTCCACGTCCACGATGGCGTCATCGACGAGTTCGCCCATCGCCACCGCGATCCCGCCGAGCGTCATGACGTTGATCGATAGCTCTTGCCCGGTGACGAGCCCGGCGAGCCGGAACACGAGAGTCGTGACCACGAGCGAGAGCGGGATCGCCGTGAGCGTGATGAACGTGGTGCGGAGGTTTAGCAGGAACAGGAAGAGCACGATGACGACGAGGACCGCCCCGATGACGAGTGCCTCCTCGACATAGTAGACGCCGCGGTCGATGAAGCTCTTGAGCTGGAACAATTCAGTTTGAACGACGACGTCGGCGGGAAGTGCCGCCTCGGTCTCACGCAGCGCGGCCTTCACGTCGTCGGTCAACTTCCGCGTGTCCGCGTGGGGCTGCTTGACGATGGTCATGATCACACCGGCGCTGCCGTCGATGCTCGCGTCGCCGCGCTTCGGTGCGGGGCCTTCGACCACGTCGGCCAGGTGGCCTAGGAGCACGGCTCGGTCCCGGTTCGGTTTCACCGCGACCTGCTTCAGGTCGTCGATGACCTTCTCCGGAAGCGGCCCGAGCCGGCCGATGACCCGCACCGGCCGCTCGCTCTGGCCCTCCTCGATGAAGCCCCCGCTCGCGTTCGAGTTGTTCGCTTTGATCGCCCCTTCGATCTCATTCAGCGAGACGCGGTACTCCTCAAGCTTGGTCGGGTCGATCAGCACCTGGTACTGCTTCCGGTCGCCTCCCAGAACGATCACCTCGGCGATCCCGGAGAGCCGGAGCAGCCTCGGCCGAACCAACCAGTCGGCCGTGGTCCGCAGGTCCATTCGCTCTTCGAGCGGCGTGCGGAACCTGGCCTCGTAGGACCGCCCGCCGGAGAGAAACGTGACACTCCTCCCCGGGGTTCCAGCGGACCAAGTGGGGCTGAGCACTTCCACCCGTTCCCACGCCTCGGGGCGGTTCCGCTCGCGTGGGCGCCAGACGGCGAGGCCGAAGTTGGCAGGCCCGCCGGTGCGCTCCGCGACGAGCCCGGTCTGCCCGACGGCCGAGAGCTCGCCGCCCTGCGGGCCTTTCCGGCGCGTGATGCCGACGTGCATGATCTGCCCCATGATCGACGCGGGCGGCGTCATCTGGGGGCGGATGCCCGGGGGCATGGTGACGGTCGCCATCCGCTCGGCGACGACCTGCCGCGCGTAGCGCGTCTCGGTCTTCCAGTCGAACTCGACGTAGATGACGTTCATCCCCTGGCTCGACTGGCTGCGCACGGCTTCCACGCCGGACGCGCCGAGGAGCGCCGTCTCGATCGGCTGGGTGACGAGTGACTCGATCTCCTCCGGGGAGAGCCCCGGGCACTCGGTCAGGATGACCACCCGCGGGCGGTCGAGGTCGGGGAACACGTCGATGGGCAGCGTCGTCGAGAGGTACCCGCCGTAGGCGAGCACGACGAGGCAGCCGGCGAGGACGAGGGTCCGGTGCGTGAGGGCGAGGCGGATGATGGCGTTTAGCATGGCGTCACTTCCCCTCGTCTTCGTTCTTGTGCAGGCTGCCGTCGGCGTGGATGTGGTAGCCCTTCGGCACCGCGCTCGAACCGCCCGCCTTGACCATGCGGTTGAGTTGGGTCGCGCCGCTCTGAACGACGAACGTGCCGGGCGGGACCGAGCCGTCGTTCGCGAGCACCACCTGGTCCCGGCTCTGAAGAAGAACCCGGACGGGTCGCCGCTCGAAGGTGTTCACGTTCTGCGAGAAGATAAAGGCGTCTGCGCCCTCCCGGGCGACGGCGTCGGCCGGAAGGACGAAGACGTTGTCGATCCTCTCGACGCGGACGAGGAGTCGGCACTTCTGTCCCGGCCGGAACCGCCAGAGGGTTTGAGTCCGCCCCTCGTCGTCGATCGCGCGCGACTCGTTCTCAAGCGGCATCAGGAACGCGAACGTCCGGTTCACCTGGTCGATGGTGTTGGACAGCGTGCGGATGCGGAACGCCTGCTTGACGTCGCCCCACTCGGCCGCGGCGTCTTCCTGGAAATCGACATCGACCGGCCAACGCTCCCTGACGCTCTTCTCAAGGAGCGGCGTTTCGTCGCGGAACGCCCGGCCCTCCACGGCGAGCTTCTGGTGGTTGGCGATGAAGCAGAGGGTCTGTCCCGCCTGGACCTGCTGGCCTGGGTCGACCTTGAGCTCCTGGACTTCAAGGATCCCCTGGAGCGCGGGCGTCCCAGCGGGGCTTGAGACGGCGAGTTCTCCAGCGGCGAGCGGGGTGGGGACCGTGATCTCGTTCACGAACGTCCCTTCGGCGACGCCGTCTACGAGTCGCGGGGTGAACCCCCGGTTGAGGAGTTCCAGGCGGGTCGCCTTGTGCGCGATCTGGAGCCGCGTGATCTGCTGGTCGACCTTGATGATCTCGACGCCAGCGACGGTGTCGGTCAGAGCCGCGAGGCGGCTCCGTTCGGCCTGCGCGAGCTTGATGTCCTGGGTGGTCTTGAAGAGGTCCGACTGGGTCTGGTGGAGCGTCTCGCTCATGAGCTTCAGGGTGAAGAGCGGGTCGCCGGACCGCACGCTGTCTCCCGGGAAGTGGTGGACGCGTGAGACCACGCCTGCGGCCGGCGCGACCACGCCGCGGTCGCTCAGCCCGGGCCGATCGACGACCATCCCCGGCACCTGGATGGTCTTCCAGTAGGTGGTCGCACTGAGCACCTTCGCGGTCAGCCCGAGGTTCAGCTGGGCCTGCTCGTTGACGATGACCTTCCCGGCCGGGGCGGAGGACTCCTCTCCCGACTCGGCGCTGGGGGGCGACGCGTTCTTCTCCAGCAGCGGCAACCAGTGTGCGCGGGACGCGTAGGCGCCCGCCCCGATGCCGGCAAAGCCGGCCGAGAGCGCGACGAGTCGGAGCAGACGACGGAGCCACATGGACGCCTCCTCTCGGCCGGTGTGACCGAGGGCGCTGCGCGCGCCTATCGGCACTCACCGGACAACGGTGGTCTGCGTGATCAGACGGAATGGTGACGTTGGCGCGTGCGGACGCGCGAAACGAGTGGCGTGGGCGCTTGAACGCCCCGGCCGCTACACCACGTGTCGAGAGTGGCTAAATGAGGAGTGCGAGATGGCGCACGTAGAGTGGGCAGTGCGCGCGTTGGGGTGACCGCGTGAGACTACCCGCGGGGGAGTTGGTGCTCTCCCCGAGAGTAAGTAGCAGAGAGCCACCGTCGAGGGAGGAGACCGCGTCTGGTTGCTCGGCGGACCAATCCGAGTGGCGGTCTACGGGCGGAAGAGTCTCAGCTTTCAGATAGACCGCGTCGCTGTCGTGGCTCGGTGCGGAGCCCGACTCGACATTCTCGCTCGGTACTGGCGCGTCATCCACCTCGGCGAGGTGGTGATGGCTGTGCCCGTGCGAGTGCCCGTGATGGCCGTCGTGTTCGTTGTCTTCGATGACCCGAACGGGAGGAACGTGCGTGTGGGGACGAAGGTCGTGATCCGCCGGGCTCACACTCCGGTGCGAGTGCGCAAGTGCCAGCGGAGCCATCTGGCTCAGCAGCACGCACGGCACCAGGAGAAGCGTGACCCCGCGGCGAAGCATCCGTCCCTCTCGGCGAAAACGGCTTTGGAATTGTAACTCACGTGCTCGGGAAAACCAGGCGGAATTCCGCGCCGCGATAAGTGGAGAGCACCTGCCGCGGGGTTCCCCGGCGGGAGCTTATCGTGTCGCCGGAACGTGTTTTCCCGCGAGCCGGGAGCGGGGTCGAACACGGAGTCGCACGCACGCTGTAGCTTGGTCACGCTTGAAGCCGGACCCGGAGCAGTTTGACCGAATTTAGGAACACGAGCACGTCTGGGCCGAGGTGGAGGAGGGCGGCCTGAATCGGGCCGATCCAGCCGAGGAGGGCGGCCGTTATCCCCAGGACGTGGACCATCCCGACGCCGACGAAGATGTTCTCCTGGACGGTCCGGTAGGCTCGCTTCGACAGAGCGCGGGCGAGGACAATCTTCGATAGGTCGTCGGTCATCAGTGCGATGTCGGCCGCCTCAATCGCCGACTGGGTGCCCCGCGCGCCCATCGCCACGCCAACGTCGGCGCGGGCTAACGCGGGCGCATCGTTTACTCCGTCACCGACCATGACGACCCGATGCCCCCGCCGCCGTAGCTCCTCAATAGCGGCGACCTTGTCTGCCGGGAGCATTCCCGCGCGGACATCCTCAATGCCGGCCTCGGTGGCGACCCGCCGGGCAACCCGATCGTGATCGCCCGTCAGCATCACTACCGAGTTGACACCTGTGGCCTTCAACCGGGTGATCAGGTCGCGCACACCAGGTCGCAGCCGGTCGGCGAGTTCCAACGCCCCGACCGCGTTCCCGTCGACCGCAACGTAAACTATCGTCCCGCCCGACACGTCCCACACGGTTGGTTCGGTGACCCCGTTCTCCAGCAAGAGGGCCGCGTTTCCCACCAGGATTTCCTTCCCGTCGACCCTTGCCTTTACGCCGCGGCCGTGGACCGCCTCAAAGGCGCTCGGCTGGGCAACGGGCAAGCCACGAGCCGCTGCGGCGCGGACAACCGCCTGAGCGAGCGGGTGAGCCGACCGCCGATCGGCAGCCGCCGCTAGGGCGAGCACCGCGTCCTCGCGGAAGGTCGAACCGAGGACACTGATCGCGGCGACCTCCGGTTCGCCCACGGTCAGCGTGCCGGTCTTGTCGAAGATGAACACGTCCGCTTTGGCGAGGAGTTCCAGGTAAAGGCCGCCCTTTACAAGGATGCCGCTCCGGGCGGCCCGTGCCACGGCGGCGATCATCACCAACGGGGTGGCAAGGCCGAGCTCGGCCGGGGATGTGAAGATCAGCAGGGTAACGATTAGGCGTAGGTCGCCGGTGTAGAGGTAGACGCCGACGAGGAACGTGAACACCACCGGGATGAGCCATGCGGCGACGCGGTCGGCGAGCTTCTGAACCGGCGCGCGTTGCTCCTCGGCCCCTTCGACCAGGGCGACGATGCGGGCGAACAGCGTGTCCGCTGCACGTTTGTCGGTCCGCACGTCCAACGCCCCCGACTCGACAAGCGTCCCGGCCAGCACGTGCGTGGATACGCCCTTGTCGAGTGGCAGGCTCTCGCCGGAAATCGCCGCCTCGTTAACCGCCGCCTGGCCGCCGACCACGGTCCCGTCGACTGGGATCTTCTCGCCACTTCGCACAAGCACGACGTCACCGACCCTCAGCTGCTCGACGGGAACGGTATGCTCCCCGGTGCCGCTCCGCACGAGTGCGACCCGCGGTACGGAGCCAATCAGCGCCTTGATCGAGGCGCGGGCGCGGTCGGTGTTCAGGTCGGCAATGAACTCGGCGATAAGAATGATGTCGAGCAAGACCGCACCGGCGATAAACTCCCCACCGGAGACAGCGACCGCCGTGGCCACCGTCACAAACACTTCGATTCCGAGCTTCCGCTCCAGGACGAGGCCGCGAATGCCCGTCTTGACGAGCGCGTAGAGCCCAACACCTACGGCGACGAGAAGAGCACCGAGCGGCAACACGCCCTGGG
The DNA here is from genome assembly GCA_017308215.1 of bacterium. Taxonomy (GTDB): domain Bacteria; phylum Planctomycetota; class Planctomycetia; order Gemmatales; family Gemmataceae; genus Urbifossiella. The sequence continues at coordinate 67,509 of JAFKFQ010000258.1, forward strand.
CGAAGAGCAGCGCGGCCAAGCCGAGGAGGGCGATGCGGCCGAGCTCCACCAGGCGGTCGGCGGTGAGGAGCAAACCGAGCGTCATGGTTGAAGAACCTCGTCGCCAGTTGCCTTGGCTCCCCTTTTGTCCTTCCGCGAGCTGTTCGCCATCAAGTAGAGCCCTGGCAGGACAAGCAAGGTGAGCATCGTCGACGAGAGAATCCCGCCGATGACGACCGTGGCGAGTGGCCGCTGCACTTCGGCGCCGGTCCCGGTCGCAAACGCCATCGGGACGAATCCGAATGAGGCTACGAGCGCGGTCATTAGCACCGGTCGGAGTCGGGTGAGGGATCCCCGCGTCACGGCCTCTCGAAGCGGGAGCCCGTCGCTCAGGAGGTTCGAGATGAAGGAGACCATGACGAGTCCGTTGAGCACCGCAACGCCGGAGAGAGCGATGAAGCCGACCCCCGCCGAGATGGAGAGCGGGATGTCTCGGGCGTAGAGCGCGATGACTCCGCCGGTGAGCGCCAGGGGCACGCCGCTGAAGACGATGAGCGAGTCCTTGATCGAGCCCAGCGTGGCGTAGAGAAGGAGGAAGATGAGTAGCAGCGACATCGGGACGACGAGTTGAAGTCGCTCGGTCGCGGATATGAGGTGCTCGAACTGCCCGCCCCACGTGGTCCAGTAGCCGGCGGGGACCGATACGCCTTTCTCGATCCTGCTCTGCGCATCCGCGACGAACGACCCGAGGTCTCTCCCGCGCACATTCGCAGTGACCACAACCCGGCGCTTTCCGTTCTCGCGGCTGATCTGATTCGGCCCCGGTGCGATGGAGACGGTCGCGACCTCACTGAGGGGGATGAATGCGTTGGCCTTCCCGCCGGCTAGGTCGAGACGTGCCTCGCGGGCACCGGGTTCTGATCCGGTGCCGGAGGGGAGTTTGACGGGAAGGGATTTGATCGCTTCGATGTCGCTGCGGACCGGCTCCGCGAGCCGGACAACGATATCGAACCGCCGGTCGCCCTCGAACACGTCTCCTGCGGCCCTTCCACCGAGGGCAACGGCGACTACGTCTTGCACGTCCTGCACGTTTAGCCCGTAGCGTTCCATCGCGGCGCGGTTCAGCTCGATCGTCATCATCGGCAGGCCCGTGGTCTGTTCAAGCTTCACATCGGACGCCCCAGGAACCGTGGCGAGGATCTTCTCGGTTGCCTTCCCGACCGCCTGCAAGACGGCCATGTCGTCACCAAAGATCTTCACCGCCACGTCGCTCCGGACACCGGCGATGAGTTCGTTGAACCGCATCTCGATCGGCTGGGTAAACTCGTAGTTGTTGCCCGGCACCGCCTTGACAGCCTTCTCCATTTCCTCGACGAGCGTGGCCTTCTCCTTTCCCGGATCCGGCCAGGCTGAACGCGGCTTGAGCATGACGAACCCGTCGGCGACGCTCGGCGGCATCGGGTCTGTGGCGATCTCGGCAGTACCGATCTTGGCGAATACGGTCCGCACTTCGGGGAATTCCTTGAGCCGCTTCTCAAGGACGTGCTGCATACCGACGGCCTGAGTCAGACTCGTTCCGGGGATGCGGAGCGCGTGGAGCGCCACGTCTCCTTCGTCGAGGCTGGGGATGAACTCCGTGCCCATGCGCGAGGCCAGAAGCACACTGAAGAGAGCGAGGAGGGCCGCTCCGGCAAGCACCGCGTGGCGGTAGTCGAGGCACGCCGAGAGAACGGGTGTGTAGACGCTCTTCGCCGCCCGCATCACGACGCTCTCCTTCTCCGCGACTTTCCCGGTGACGAAGAGGGCGATCGCGGCCGGGATGAAGGTGGCGGCAAGTACCATCGCGCTGAAGAGGGCGAGGATGACGGTGTAGGCCATCGGGTGAAACATCTTTCCTTCGACGCCAGTGAGGGAAAGAATCGGGAGATAGACGACGGTGATGATGAGCACGCCGAAGAAACTCGGCCGGACGACTTCCTTCGTCGCGGCAAAGACGAGAGCAAACCGCTCGGCCCGCGTGAGGAGCCTGCCGAGGCGGTGCTGCTCCTCGGCGAGGCGTCGGATGCAGTTCTCGACGATGATGACGGCCCCGTCGACGATGAGCCCGAAGTCGAGCGCGCCCAGGCTCATCAGGTTCCCGCTCATTTTGCCGTGGACCATGCCGGTGATGGTGAGCAGCATCGAGAAGGGGATGACGAGCGCGGTGATGAGGGCCGCGCGAAAGTTCCCGAGGAGTGCGAAGAGGATCACGATGACGAGGACCGCGCCTTCGAACAGATTCTTCTTGACGGTAGCGATCGTGGCGTTAACCAGCGTGGTGCGGTTGTAAACCGTATTCGCCACGACTCCCTGCGGGAGTGTCCGGTTGATCGCCTGGAGTTTGTCTGCGACCCGTTCAGAGACCGCGCGGCTGTTCTCTCCGATGAGCATGAACACGGTTCCGAAGACGACTTCCGTTCCGTCCTTGGTCGCAGCGCCGTTTCTGAGTTCTTCCCCCTCGGAGATGTCGGCCACATCCCGGAGAAAGAGCGGCATGCCGTCGCGGGTCGCGAGAACGATCCGGCCGATGTCTTCGAGGCTACGAACCTGTCCCGGGACCCGGACCAGGTACTGCTCCCCGTTCCGCTCGATGTAGCCCGCCCCGACGTTTGCATTGTTTGCCCCGAGCCCCGCCATGATGTCGTCAAGAGAAAGGTCGAGAGCGACCAGGCGGTCGGGCCTCGGGGCGACGACGTACTGCTTGACGAACCCGCCGATGGAGTTCACTTCGACAACTCCCGGAACTCCGCGGAGCTGCGGGCGAATGACCCAGTCTTGGAGTGTTCGGAGTTCGGTCGAGGAGAACCCTTTCCCCCCTGCGCCGGGCTCGTTCTCCACCGTGAACATAAAGATCTCGCCGAGTCCGGTGGCGATTGGCCCCATCTCCGGCTCAATCCCGGGTGGCAGTTGTCCCTTCACCGCTTGGATGCGTTCGTTCACGAGTTGTCTTGCGAAGTAGACGTCGGTCCCGTCGTGAAAGACAACGGTCACCTGGGAGAGCCCGTAGCGAGACACGGACCGCGTGTGCTCCAGGTACGGGAGGCCGGCCATCGCCGTCTCGATGGGGAACGTGACTCGCTGCTCTGATTCGAGCGGGGAGTAGCCCGGATTCTCTGCGTTGATCTGAACCTGAACATTGGTAATGTCCGGCACCGCGTCAATCGTCAGCCGCTGGTAGTTGAAAGCCCCAAGTGTTGCGAGCGCGACAGTCGCCGCGAGAACGAGCCAGCGTTGTCGGATGGAGAATTGGAGAAGTGCTTCGATCATAAAAATTTGTTTAGACTTATTTGTTAATGCTCAGTGATCGTGGGAGGCAGCGCTCTTCCCGACGTCGGCCTTCACGAGGAAGCTGTTTGTGGTCACGTACTCCTGGCCCGGCTCGATCCCCGAGAGCACCTCCACCCAGGTCGGGTCTCGCCGTCCGATCTCAAGGGGGCGTATCTCGAATGTGTTCCCGACTCTCAGGAACACGACATCCCAGTCGCGAAACGTCTGGAGCGCTTCGGCCTTTACTGCGAGCGGCACTGCGTTTTCTTCAATCACGATCGTGCCGGAGACGAAGAGGCCCGGCCGCCAATTGCCGTCGTCATTCGGGAGGATGGCCCGCGCAGTGGTCATCTGCGTCGCGTTGTCGCCGACGGGCGAGAGGTAGGAGATGCTGCCTACCTCGGAGGACGCGCCGCCGTCTCGCGAAACGGAAACTGTCTGCCCCGGGCGAACCCGCGCAGCTTCAAGTCCGGGAATCCCGAACTCAACCCAGACCGTGCTCAGGTCGGAGACAAGGTAAACCGGCTCCTCGTCGACGAACGCGCCGTTGTTCAGGTACTTCTCGATGATCGTGCCCGATATGGGCGACCGTAGCTCGTAGGTCTGAAGGGTTGCGTTGTTCTCGACGAGCGCGAGCAGGTCTCCGCGTTCGACCCGCTCCCCCCTCTGTTTCCTTGCGTCCCTGAGCAAACCGGGGAAGCGCGGAACGGCTCGCACCGACTGCTCACTGTTGGCGGTGACGCGGCCGTAGACCGGCAGGAGGTTCTTGATGGTCGCCGGGCCGGCGGATTCGATTCCGAGCTCGGACGCTCGCACCGCTTCCTCGGAGAATGTTGTCCGCCCCTCGTACGAGTCGTACTTCCAGCGGAACGACTTGCCCTTGTGCTCGGCGAGGACCTCGACGTCAAAAGAGTGCGGCTCGGTGATCTCTTTGTCGCTTCTCAGAAAGTCTCCGCTCGGTGAGAACTTGATCACATCCGTACGGCCGCCGAGCCGGTACAGTTTCACGGTGAGAGCCACCGCCGTCGGCGGGAGTTCTCTCCCGTTCTCGGTAAGGAACACGCGGAATTCTGGTGGCACCCCCCGCTCGAAGATGGTCATCTCGACCGAAAAATTCCCCTCGGTGAGTAATCGTCCGCCGTGCGATCCCTTTGGGAGTTCGTTGGCGCCTTCGCCGTTCTTCCCTTCGCTCTGTCTGGTCGAGGGCTTAACCCCAAAGTGGGTCACTGCTACCCCGGCGCCAAGCGTCAGTACGCAGGCAAATGCTAATACTTGTTTCGTGTTCATTGGGACTCCTGTCGCGATTCGTATCCCCGGCCGTTCGTGGCGGCTGAATGCTTCGTGGGAATAATTAATCTCTCTTTGAAAGATTGCTTGTGGTGCTAGGAGGCGCTGCGACTGACTGTGCACGCGCCAAAATGGAGCGGTGGATCACCAGCAAAACCCTGGATCGAGTCCACGGTTCAGTGTGATGTGTCCGCCGTCGCAGGGGATCAGATCATGAGGATCGAGGTCTGGAGGAGAATCGAGGAACGAGATCGCACCGATGCGGCCGGCGTGCTCTCCGTTCGACGAATCCGTGATAAAGCTAGCTCGCGCGCAATCGGCTCGCCCCAGAACGTTGCCGCCGCGACAAAGTGGGAGGCATGGTCGACGCTCGGCGTCGCGGGCAGGGGGGCTTTGCTTGAAGCGGTTACGTAAAAGGCATCTCGATCGTGGTCGATCCGGAGTTGGCAAAGCGAAGTCGGGTCGCCCGAAGTGTTGCCTTGCTCAGCCATCTCGTGATTGTGGTCCACATTGAGGCCTCGCTCGGTGTGGACGTGGGCGAGCACGTAGCTGCTCACCGTGCCTGTCGTCGTGGCGTGTGCGAGAGCATCATTCCCACGAGGGAGCCCTAGTGTCGCAAGGGCAAGAAAGGCAGTAATGATTCGAAAAGCAAGCATTGCTGGTTAGACGACGAAATGTGCATTTTCATGCACTGTAACACGATGCGCGTTCCGCTGCACTACCGGAAATCACACCCGTCGTGGCCTGGCCCCATTTGCCCGCCTACATGCGATCCGAGCGATTCCGGTCACTTTCAAACTGAGGCCGGCAATCTGATTGATTCTGCTGGGAATCGTCCAGCGTTACCGACGAGTCGGCGCCTAGTCCGAGTCGGAAACAGTAGTCCGAGGAGGCAGAACCGGGGTTCGGCCAATCGGTGGCGGGACGTACTCGGGCTGGTCAGACATAAGCCGCACGAGGCGTTCAAGTCCGTTCGGGTCGGAGACGTTAAAGTAGAGATTGCCGAGGAGCACGGATGGAATCGCCGCCACATCCGCCCTATTGACCACGACGGGGAGGAACTTTCCGTTTCGGAACTCGTCCTGGTAGATCCTGCGTGTGATGATTCCGGTCTCCCACTTGGCGCCTTTCCCTTTACCGGGATCCTCGTCGCCCTCGCACCGCTTCCGGTACGTCTCTGTGATCACCATCAGGACGTAGTCGGCCTTGCGAATGCTGTTCAACATCCACGCAGGGAGTCCCTCGGGCGGGTTGAGGGCGTAGAGATCCATAGTGGCCTCGAACCCGTCCCCTCGGAGGTCGTCCACCAACTGTTTCACCCGCTGCTGGTGGGCATCAGAGTCCCACGAGTAACTCACGAACACCTTTTTCACGACCTTCCCTCCATCCGAGTCTGTGTAGCTTGCACTCCTGCTTAGCCCGCCGACGACACCCCCGGCAATGGTTTCGCTCTTCAACACGTCGAAGGCTGCGGCACGGATCACGGCGCGCACGAATCCCAATTCCTCCCCGCTGTCACCGAGGAGCAGCCGGATAAGTCCCGCTTCGTCGGAGTGGCTGTCCGCAGAATGGGTTGCCGGGAGTACCCCCCGTGCCCGAAGAACTAGCCTGCAATCCGCGACCCTAGGGTCGGCGGGAAGTTCCGAGGTGCCCTGCAAACGCAGAAGATGTTTCACCGCGCAGACCAGGCATTGCTCCCAGAGGTCTGCGACCGGCTGGCTTGCACGAGCGGTCAATACCCGAGTCATCCAGCCCGACACCGCCTGCTCCACCTTCGCATCACCGGAGCAACGCGCGCCGCACGCAATCCCCAAGAGAGCCACCGGATCGGTAACGAACCCGGCAGGCGTGGCAACTATGGTCATGGGCCGCTGGCTGATCCAGCCGAGCGCGTCACAGAGTTCGGCGCGGAAAGAACATGCAGGGCTCAACCGTTGTGCGGCGTAGCCGAGCGCGGCGACCTCGCGATAACTCCGGGTGCGCTCGCCGACGAGTGAGTCGAGCTCGCCCGCGTCGTCGAAAGGGAAGTGGTCCACGCCGAGTAACCAGGCCGCGAACAAGCGGTCCGTGAAGTCGACGGTCGCCATGCCGCGGATCTGCCGCTCCAGGGCAGTACGGCAATCCGACAGCAGCCGTTCGCGGCCCGTGCTCACAGGAACCACCTCGTCCACCCGATGTTTCCGAGAAGCGCTGAAGAATTCCACTCCGGCAGAGTGGCGAGGTTGCCGAGCAATCTTGCGATCATCGCGGAATACTCGATCGTAACCGGCATGTCGCACGGGAAGAAGCCCTGCCACGAATGGCCGGCAAAGGCGTACACTTGGCGGGCGAGGTAGACGGGATCCGTGAAGGTGGAGTCTCGGTGGATCCGGAGCAGAACAGGTCTCGGCACCCCGTCCTCGGGCCGCTTCACCTCCTTGAACCCGGTCAGCGTGAGTAGCACCTCCCGCTCGGAGAGCAGCATGAAAATGCCGCGGCTCGGCCCGAGAACGCCTTTCGTCGAGCGGGTCTTCTTGTCCGGCTTGCCCTTTTGTTCGAGGTCGAAAAGCCGGTAGGGGTGATCGTCGACGACGTGAACGAAGGCGAACTCTGCGTTGAACTCGCCGAGGTCTTCCATCACCTGCTTCACGGCCGTGATCTCAGCATCTCGGAACGGCTTAAACGCGTGGAACACGAGCCGCACGGGACGAGCCCGCTGCCAGCCGGTGTCAGTCCGCACCTGCCGCACGGCGAGCCGCAAGGTGTCGAGAAGCTCCTCTTGATACGTCTCGAAGGACGCCGCTCGGGACAGGTTCGACAGGCAGTAGTTCCCGTCGCCGGTGAACACGGTCGTAATGCCCACGACCCGCTGCCCCGACCCGAGTCGAGAGTCGCCGATGCGAGCGCTGCCGAGGCCGACAACCATTTCTTGCAGGAGCGGCTGATCGGATTTCAGCAGCCACGGCGTCCCGTTCATCTTCGCGTAGCAGGCAAGCGAGAGGTTGTTCAGCGCGAACTGAATCGAATAGGGCGAGAGCTCCATCGTCTCGGCGGTGAATGCCTGGACCGGCGTCTGATGCGTGAGTAGCTCGGACTTGCAAATCAGGTACGGATTCTCGGTGTTGGGGAGATCCTTGAACCGCTCCTCGGTTTGGACGAAGCAGATGTCCCACTTCGGCCCGCCAGGCCCGACGCTCGCGATCGCGCTCCGGGCTGCCTTGCGGTAAGCCGCAGCCGAATTGTTCTCCGTGACGAAGAACTCGAAGTCGATCCCGCCCAAGTGGTACTTGTCGAGGAAGCCCTGCTCGAAGGGCTGGATGCCGTCTCCTCCGGCCACCACACCTTCCTTGAACTTCACGAGGAACTGTTCGACCTGACCCTTCTTTCCCTTCTGACAGAGGACACACACCCTCGGGCGATTGGGTGTGAATCCACGGCTGGAGTAGGGGCCGTGCCGCGTGATGCCCGCATCCACGGGCCACTCGCACGCTTTGCTCGGGGTCGCCGAGTCGAAGAGGTACACCGGACTCCTCGCGCGGTGGACCTTCGGGAACGGGTGCGGATCGTCCTTGGCGGCGGTTGCCAGAAAGTAGCCCAGGGTGCAGGTAACGTCCTGGGGGAGCGGAAGCGTCTGCTTCCTGATGTGCTCGCGGACCGCGCTCAGCCGTTCGAGCAGTTGGCCCCCTTGCCGGAAGTTGGCCCGCGCCTGCTCGATGCTCGCGAGCATCGTGGTCGCGTGCCGCGGGAACAGAGTCCTGACGCAGCGGTCGAAAAACTCGCCACGTGCCTGCGGGAAGGCTTCGTCAGCCAGGATGGTCGGCGTGTCCTCCCGGTGATCCAAAAGCGAAAGCCTGTCGCCGTCGACCGCACCGACCTGTCCAACAGTCTCAAGTTTCGGGGCCAGCCGCTGATCGTTCGTCTCGGCGATCCGCTTCACGTACACGCCGCGGACATCCACGCCGTTCCGAATCAGCTCCGCGCAACTCGCGAGAATGCGCCGCGAGACGAACCCGTCGAAGATGATCGCGACGTAAGCGGGCTGGTCCTCCGGGGAGATGACCCGGACATCGAGCTCGAAGACGGGGCTAACCCGAAGTTGCCCCGGATTGTTCATCCCGTCGGGGAGGGCCGCGGCGAAGTAGTCGTCGTTGTCACCGCTCGCCAGGAACGTGATTGGCCGGAGGTGCAGGACGGTGCGCTTGATGCTGTTCAGGTATGCGAAGAGGCCGTTCCGCACGAGGCTCGCGGCGAGGTAGAGGTCTTCCCTCAAGTCGATGATTTCGGTCGCCCCGCCGAGTGAAGGGGCTTCCTGCTTCAGCGGAACGCAGACGACGGTGTCGGTCTCGACATCCCTCCGCACCACGTGCGAATCGCGCGTTTGACCCCGAAGATCTCGGAGCCAGTCCGCATCGACGTAGCGCAGCCGCTCCGCCTGGACCGGGCCACCGGCCAGTTCTAGCGGGGCTACGTTGAGCACGTGACCCGTTCGGAAAGAAACGTTCCCCATACGACTCTCGAAAATCCGGCTCGAACCGGCTTCGGAGAGTATACCAGCAGCCCGCCCGCTAGGGGAACACAAGTCCACCTGGGCTGAGCCGCCCGATTTTCACCCCGAGCCTCGTCGCCACAACTCGCAACGCTACCAGTTGAGACCAGGGTCCGCGATGTCCGTAGGAGGCGCCGGGTAGTTTGGGTCGTTCAGATAAGAATGCGTTCGATTTCGTCGAGGGTGATCTCGTCGCCGGTTCGGTCGTAGAGCTTCGTCGTCCGCGGGGATTCGTGCGCAGCGATCGCCTGAGCGTTTTCGATCGTGCCACCGTTGTCCAGGTAGGCAGTGATTCCTGTCGCGCGGAACGTGTGATTGCAGGTGCTCTCCGGGATCCCCGCCGCCTTCGCCCTTCGCTTTACCATCCGGAACGCGTCGTTCCGGGTCATCTGGTTCCCGGTTACCACGCCCTTGCGGCTGATGGACTGGAACAGCGGCAGCTTCTTGTCGTCGCCGATCCGGGCGGCCAGGAGGTAGGCGTCGAGGTAGGCCTCCGCCGAGTGGTGCGCAGGAACTTGGTGGAGCTTCCCGCCCTTTTCGCGGAAGCGAAACCACCAGCGCTTGCCATCCTGGTAGTAGTCTTCGACGCGGAGCGAGACGGCGGCAGTGACGCGGGCAAAACTGAAGACCATGACCGCGATGAGCGCCCGGTCGCGCAAGCCGGAGAGCTTGGCCGTGTCGATGGAGTCGAGGAGCTGTCGGGCTTGTTCCTTGTCGAGCACCGGAGTTTTCCCGCGCTTCACCACGTGCTTCGGCCCACGGACGGAGCTCGCCGGGTTCATCGCGAGCACCTGGCCGATCACCAGCCAGTCGAACAGCACCCGGATGGCCGCGAGGTGCTGCTTCACGGTCGGCGGAGCGCCGGGATGCTGCTCGATGTAGGCCGCGACATGGATGGGCTCGATGTCGACGAGCTCCAAATCGTGCTCCTGGCACCAGCCGAAGAACTGCCCGACAGCGCGGGCGTAAGCGAGTCGCGTGTTCTCGTTCCTGATGGTGGCTGTAAAGAATTCGAGGAAGCGCTTCCGGGCGGCCCGGCCGGCGTGGGCGATAACGGCAGGAACCTTCCCGGCCGGGTACCAGTCCGCGACCTCCGTCCGAGGTGCCTGAATTGACACGCTTTTTCTGCTCACCCGCTGCACCATAAAGGACGTTATGGTGCAGCGTGGGGGATCACGCAAGCCGCCGAATTAGGCGGAAAGCCGGAGCCGGACAACGAGTCGTCAGTCTTTCGTGAGTCCCATCACCTTGAGAACAACTTCTCGCCAATTAGGATCGTTCGGATCATGCGAAAGCACACACAGCGGCATCCCGAGCTGGCCGTCTGCCGCCCCTGACCATTCGATGTCCGTTCCTAGTGAGGCCAGGTGGTGCCAGAGGGCGAAGTAGCAGAGGTAAATGGCCTGGAATGGGTTTTCGCCAGTGGAACCTTGGGACTTGGTCCGAGGCAGTCCCCTCACACGATACGTGCATAGATAATGTCGTGACTGCTTTGTGGGTGATAGAATATCAACCTTTGCGGGCTTACCGCGATACATGAAAGTCCGGGATGCAATCACCACTGCTTTCGACAAATCTGGCTTCATATACGTCCTAATCGAGGCTTATTCTGGACTATTTTCCCTTCGATGTCTCAGCATGCTTCGCCGTTACCTTGGCAGAGTGTCTAGCTCGGAGAGCATCACGCAGTTTCAAATTGTCCATACTGCTCAAGAACTCTGTTTCAGCAAGTATGATGGGAAAAGAAGGACTAAGCTGCTTCCCCGCCTCATCCGTAGGGTACACTCCAAGTTCGGCAAGGTGACATACAATCTCGGCGAGTGCCCGAAGCAGCGCTTGCATCGAGTCCACACCCGCACTGATCCTGCGTCGAGGCGGAGGCATTGAGGTCGTGTCGAAACTACAGGCATACCCTCCGTTGGGCACACGAACTGGCGAATAGAGCCGTATTGTAGCCCACTGTCCATTATAGCGAATCTTATGCGTCGCTATTACCTGCTGCATCCGAACTCGTTTCATAGGTTAGTGTATATACCTCCGTTTCTTCGGGGGAAATGAGCCATCGCAGTAGCCATAACACGTCTGGCGGTCTTCGGGACCACCTATCGCGTCGGCCATCCGCGCCCGGCAAACTTCACGCTCTTCTGAGGTTTTGAGCGTGTCGCAGAAGACCCTTTGTGCTTCAACGAAGTACCCCGAGTTGGCTAGGTCGCAAGCGTCCCTGCACCGGCTATTCCGGGTTCGGCGTGGGCCCATTTCAAGCTGCGGGTCGAACGAGCATTGAGCTGGCTCCTCGGGTCCGAATAACGCCTCTTGAATCTCGTCGTGGAAAAGCTCCTCTATGACACTGCCGATCGAGTATCCAGCCGCAGCCGCACCAATCACGCCGGCGTCTGGAGGAAACGGAATTAAATCCGAAACACTTACAGACGGCGACGAGGTTCCGGAAGCACCGTAGCCACCACCTTCAACTTGTTGGACCTCTAAACCGTCAGGATCAACATGACTGATCGGATTTGCGATCGCGTAAGCGTGCATGTTGTCGCCACCAGCGTATCCGATCGGATCGGCAGAGATCCAGCGAGACAGGTTGGGGGAGTACCATCGGTGGGTGGCAAGTACCAGCTTTGAGTCGCCGTCACGGTAATAGCCGTCACGGCCACCGTACTTAAACGGGTTCGGCGTCACTCCCGACGAATACAGTTCCCAGCCGTATCCGTCGTACCTGTACCCATCGATTACGGCACCTGTCGCATCCGTTAAGAATCTCGTCTCGGCTTGCGGGCCGAAGTGATACCACCGAGAGTCTCCTATCCCGAAGAGTCGTTGTGAAACGATTCCATACGCTCCCCAAGTAGTCGCAGCACTTGGAGCTCCCGTATCGACTTCGCCAAGCAGGACACGTCCTGAAAAGACAAAGAATCGCTTCAAGGAGCCGCTTCCAGTGGGATGCCGCAGCACGCGCTTCCCGCTTGCATCGTAGCCGTAGGTCAGGTCGTCAGTAGATGTCTGCTGCCGCTTTAGACGATTTCTCACGTCCCAGGTCAGTGTGGTGTTCGGTATCCCCGCTCCGCTCACCGCGATCATGTTCGCGTCGGCGTCGTAACTCGCGCTCCCGCCGCTCAGCGAGCTGATCTTGTTGGCGTCGTCGTAGCTCGCGAACGTCGAGCCGCCGTACGTCGTCATGTTCCCGGCGAGGTCGTAGCCGTAGCTCCGCGTGTAGGCTCCTGTTCCCGTTCGGTCCTCCGCCGTCAGCCGGTAGAGCGCGTCGTAGGTGTACTCGACTTCGGACGAGTCGAGTTCCGTCACCTTCGTGACGTTCCCGACGGTGTTGTTCCCTCCGTCGTACTCCAGGTCGTAACTCGCAAACGGCGTGGTTCCGAGCTTGTGGAGAATCTGCGTCGGCCAGCCGCGGTTCTGGTTGTAGGTGTAGGTCGTCGATGTCCCGTTCTCGTTGGCTTGAGTCTTCAGCTTCCCCACCCCGTCGTAGGTGAACGTCGTCGTCTCACCGAAGCTGTTCACGACCTCGGTGAGGCGGCCGGCCCCGTCGTAGTCGTATTCCCAGTCCGCGACACTCGACGTTCCATTCTTCCATTCGAGTGCGTGGAGCGTGCCGTCCGGGTTGTAGTCGTACTCCAGTGTCTGGGCGTTCGTCAGCCCCGAGACGCTCCAGTCGTATTCGACCGCCGACACCCTCCGGCCTGAAGTGTAGGAGTAGGTCGTCGTTCCCACTTCGTCCGTCACCGCCGATACCCGCCCATCGGTCCGAAACGTGTAGCTGATCGAGGTCGGCGTTCCGCTCGCCGGGACGAGGTCAATCTCCTCCACCCGTCCCGAGCCGTCGTAGGTGTACTGCTTCTTGTGTCCTCGGGTGTCCTCGGTCTCGGCGAGTCGCCCGTAGTCGTCGTAGCGGTAGAGGAGGTACGAACCATCCGGGTAGAGCGTCTTCTTCAACTCTCCGGCGAGCCCGTACTCGTACTCGGTCTCCTTGCTCCGGGCGTCGATGAACGCAGTTGTCCTGTGGTCCGCGTCCTGGTCCCAGGCGAGGCTCTTCGAGAGCGGCATGTCCACTCCGGTGAGTTTCCCGCACACCGCGCAGAAATCGAACGAGGTCACCGCACCTGCCTCGTCGGTGATGAAAGCCAACTTCCGGTAGCTGTAGGCGTAGTCCCGGTATTTGCCGTCCGGAAGGGTCTCTCGCGTCGTTCGCCCTCCTCCGTCGTAGGCGAACTGAAACGCGATGTCCGTCCCGCTCTCCGGAGTCTGTTCGATTTCCGTCACCTGGCCCGCGCCGTTGTAGCTCGTGAACCGGGTCTCGTTCCCCGCTCCGTTCGTGATTTTCTTCAGGAAGCCGAAGTTCGGAGAAGAACTTGTCTCCTCGTATTCGTAGGTCGTCGTTCCTGTTGGCGATCCACTCGGAGGGGCCACCGTGAGCAGTTGGCCATAAGCGTTGTACGTCTTGGTCCAGGTGTTCCCGTCCCCGTCCGTGACGCTCGTTCGAAGGTGCGGCTGCGCCACGTCGCCGTAGACGAGTTGGACCAAGCTTCCAATGCTGTCCTCGACTTCCGTCAGGTCCACGCCGTTTCCTGCGTAAGTGAACGTCCAGACCCCGCCATTGTTGTCGTCGATCTCGGTCACCTTCCCCTTCGAGTTGTAGGTGAAGTCGGTGGTCGTCGCTCCATCCGAGATCTGCGTGATGTTGTGATTCGAGTCGTACTGGAACGTGTAGCTCACACCTGCCGAAGCCCCACTCATCACCGGGAGAATCGTCCGGACAAGCCGTCCCGAAGAGTCGTAGTCGTGCTTCGTCACCCCTCCAAGCGAGTTCGTCACCTGCGTGCGGTAGGAGGCACCGGAACCCGGCGAGGCGAAGTAGTTCACGTTCGCGTTCCCGCCCGGCCAGGTCATGTTCGCGAGGTACGTCGTCTGGCCGCTGACCGCACCTTGCGGGAGGTACGTGAAGGACAGTTTCGACGTCGTGTCGCCGTCCTTCTCGACGTCCTTCAAGAGGTGCTGCTGGCCGCTCGCGGTGAAGTAGGTGACGTCCACCTTCTCGATCACCGTTCCGGAGTTGTTCTTCCTCTGGATGGAAGAGATCTTCGCGTTACCGTTGTAGGAGATTGTCGTGTAGTTCCCCGACGAGTCCTCGGTGATCTGGATGATCCGCGGATAAGTGTCATAGGTGAGCGTGACGGTCCTTCCCGTGCTCACCTCTTCGATCTCGACTGGGTGGTTCTGCCCACTCTTCAGCGCCCAGGTGATCTGCCGGATGTTTCCCACCGGGTCAGTGATCTTCGTGAGCCCGCTTCCGGGGCCGTTGAACTCGTAGGTCCAACTTCCGGCCTGCCAAATCTCTCCCGGAGCGCCGGCGTTCTGAAGCTTGTATCCCCCGGTGATGCTCGTGAACGTCCCGTAGAACCCGGCCGGCGGTGTCGGCGAGCCGCTGGTCGTTCCGACGTAGAACTCGCTGCCGTCCGCATCGACGAAGTATCGGGAGCTGCCCGAGGTCATGAAACCGATGGAGTACGTGAAGTTGCCGTTCATCATACTCGTGAAGTACGCGCCACCCACGATCCGGTGGCTGTGAAGCTGGATTTCAAGCGGGATGCCCGACCCTCGACCCGCTTGGCTCGACACACTCACGCTCACTGTCGCGTTCCCCGTCGCCGGGGTGACCGAGCCGGTGGCGCTCATCGAGCCGCGCTGCGCCGGTTCGGCAGAAGCCATACTCATGAAGGAAGCACCGCCTGCTCCGCCATCTCCCCCGTTCCCCGCTCCGCCGCACTGGTGCGAGATGGAGCCGCTGTCCGTCGCATCCGTCCCCGCTCTTGAAGGAGTTTTCGGGCGGCAGAACATGTCGGCCGAGGTGTTACTCGTCGAGCCCTCGTCGTCGGTGACAGTCAAACTTGCCGTGTAGGTGCCGGCGTGGGGTGGGTTGAACGAGACGGAGGCGTTGCTCGACGAAGAGAAGCCGTAGCTGCTCGGCCCTGACACGCTCCATGCGGCCGAGCAGGTGTTCCGCGAGTTCGGAGGAGGTGATGTCGGGTTGTCCGGGTCGTAGGAGAAATTGGCGAAGGACGTGTCGAGGCCCTGAGAGCAGTTCTGCTGCACGTCGAGGACTACGACCGGGCTGTTCGCGCCGAATGCTGCGGTGATCGTCTGGTTCCCGGTGATGGTCGTCGTTCCGACTCCTGACCCGTCGGTCCGGGCGTATGACGTGACGGTGTACGTGCTGGAAGGTGCAACCTTGTAGTAGGTGACCCCGCCAAAGCTCTTCGTGTTTCCCGGCGAGCAGCCGAGATGCACGGAACTGTTCCCGCTTCTGCTCGTCGAGCCGTTTTCGCTGATTCCGGTGCTCAGTTTCGTTGCCGAGAATGTTCCGGCGTTGTACATGTATCCGCCGTAGCTCACGGAGCTTGAGACCGGCGCGCTGATGTTGTAACTCGCGGTGCCCGAGCCCGAGAGGTAGACGTCTCCGCCGTGCTTCGCCCACAGGCTGAACCGGTACCCTCCGCTGTACTCGCAGACCCCACTTCCGCTCGTTCTCTCTGCTGTCACAGAGCTGCTCAACGTCAGCGTCCCACCTGATGCGCCCGCACTGCTCGACTCGTTGAACGAACAGACTCCGGAGGTCCAAGAGCCGGAGTCGCTCAGCGATGTGATCTGTGCCGCGCTCGACGAGTTGCTGCCGTTTGCGACGTGGTTTCCTTCGTAGATGAAGTCGGGAGGTGTTTGGGCGACTGCGCTTCCGAGAAAAATCAGCCAAGCGGAAGAAAATGCGAGTTTCAAGCTGTGCCGGTGGCTCGTGCCAATCATAGGCCCTCCGTGGATAAGTCCCGCCGACGCTAGCACGGTCCGCGTGGCGAAAATACCCCCACTTCCCCCTGATGAAACCGCTGATTGAAGGAGGCCCGGTGGTGCGCGGGCCTGAACTGCGAACCTGTCAGTAGTCGTCCGGCAGGAGCACGGTCGTGACGGACCGGTCGGCCTCGGTGATCACCCAAAAGGTGGTCCCGCTTGCCGACTGGTAAACCGAGAGGAGCCGTGTTCCGTCGTGGAGCGCGTCGTCGTTGGCCGCCCGGTCTTCAGCGTCGACGTTCCCCCAGTCCCCCGAGGCGTGCCGCCGGAGCGCGGCGACGATTTCGGGTTGGGTGAGCACGCCGAGCGCTGCGGGCGTCGCCACGATCTGTCCCAGGGGGACGGGTAGCAAGTTCGGAGGGACCATGCGGCACCTCCTGGTTTACTTCTCGGCCGACGCCGGGTTCTCGTACACCCAGACCATCGCCATGTCGGCCACCTTCGCGACGAGGGGCAGATCCTCCCGCCCGAAGCTCGTCGAGTCCTTCCACTTGTCCTGCTTGTCCTTGTAGAGCCGGGAGATCTGCACGTTGTAGCGCGGACCGCCCTCGGTGTCGTTCAGCCAGACGGCGGCGCGAACGCGCCCGAGACGGATCTCGTGAACGGGTTTACTGCTGGTCTTCTGGTCACGGACCTCACCGCCTCGGGGCTCCTTGCCACCCGGGCCGTTTTTCGCAGCCATCACTGGGTCTCACTGAGGATGTGTGGAAGGCCCGGCAGCGCCCTGCCCGGCTGCCTCGTCGGGGGCGGTTCCTCCGCGGGGAGCGGCCGCGGGCGTCCTCGTTGCCGCTGCGGCACACGACTGAGCCTCCTCAGCGTGCGTGGGCGTCGTTCCCGTCGTGCGAACTCCATGAACTCGAACTCGGTCCTGGAAAACCGAACTGCACCACCGGTCTCCGCGCGCCGGCTGACGGTTCGCGGGGTCGGTGTTTGTTGCGTCTTTGGCGCGGCTACGACGGAAAGAGCTTGGTGACTGGGCTCGCGATAGCACCCGGGAGGCCGGGGCGCAATCGAATTGCTTGGAAACGCCGCTCGGGCTGCTGTTCTTCGTTGAAATCCAGCCTCGTTGCGTGCTAGCCAAGCCTGGTCCGGTCGCAGTTCCCGGCCCGATCTTTCTGCGGTCCTCACCTGCTAGATGCGACTCCGACCTCGCGGCCGTCCGCGTTCCGCACGGCCCAACCGAGAGGCCGGTGGTGCAACCGATTTTGGTTTCTCAACGCCCACATTCCCGCTCCCATCCGAGGACAAGCAGTGACGAGACAGAACCTGACGCGCGCGAGCAGAGAGCTGTTCCGCCGCGGCCCCGACGAACGATTCCCGGACCTCGACGCCCTCCTCGCCCACTGCCGGCGCGAGAAGGAGGACTCCACCGACCGCTGGCACCCGCCCCCGTCGCTCGCTCCGGACGAAACGCCGGACGGGCGGCTCGGTGTTCGGGCCGGCACCGACGGGCTGTTCACGCTGAACGACTGGAGCTTCGGCCAGCTGTGTTCCCTCGCCCGAGTCAGCAAGGAGACGGTGAACCGGCTCGCGCCGGTGACGGCGGCCCAGGTTCTCCGGGAAACGCTCCCCGGTGGGAACAAGCCGCTCCAACTCCTCACCCGCGGGGACGGCGTGCGGTCGGTCCACGGGACCGCCTACACCCGGCTCCACAACGCGGACCTGGTCAGCGTGCTCAAGGACTACGCGACCGACTTCCAGCCGCCCCAGGTGGGGATGAACGGCGGGACCGGCCTCTACTGCGGTGAGCAGGATCTCTTCGCGTTCCTCATCGACCCCGCCGGCTGGGCGGAGATCGACGGACAGGCGTTCGCCCCGGGGTTCTTCGTCTGGAACTCCGAAGTCGGCAAGCGCTCGGTCGGCATCCAGACGTTCTGGTTCCAGGCGGTGTGCGCGAACCACATCGTCTGGGACGCGGTTGAAGTGATCGACTTCAGCCGCAAGCACACGGCGAGCGTCGGCGACGCGCTCGGCGAGATCCGCCGGCACGTCGAGCAGCTCGTTCGGAAGCGTGACGAGCGGCGGGACGGGTTCCTGCGGGTGATCCGGAAGGCGATGGAGCAGACGCTCGGCGAGGACGCCGAGGCGGTGATGAAGGAACTCGCGAAGCACGGGCTCGCCCGCGGCATCGCGAAGCAGGCGGTCGAGATGGTCGCTGGCGGGCGGTTCACGATCTTCGCGCTCGTGGACGCTCTCACCCGCCTCGCGCAGAAGGCGGAGAATGCTGGCGACCGGACGGCGCTGGACGTGCAGGCGGCGGCGGTCTTCGCGCTCGCGGCGTGAAGCAGTGCAGGCTGCGGACTCGGAGCAACGACAGCGGACAGGATGGATCTCCCGAACCCACCGAGAGGTTGGTCCTTGCACCACCGCCCTCTCGTCGGCTTGAAGATTCACGAGTCGCGGTACTCTGCCGCGGCTCTTCCTTCCGACTTTCCGTGTGAGGCGATGAAGACATATTCCGGAAGCCGCACCGCGAGCGGCTGCTCGGTGACGGTCACCGACGATGACGGGCGCCGCGCGCTCAACCCGCGGCACGACCTCCGCAACCACTCTCCGGACGGGTTCGAGTGGGGCTACGCCGGGAGCGGCCCCGCGCAGCTCGCACTCGCGCTCGCGGCGGACGTGCTGGCTGGTGACGATGAGGCGCTCCGCGTGTACCAGCGGCTGAAGGCGCGGGTCGTGGTCGGACTCTCCCGTGAAGGCTGGACGCTCACGGCCGATGAACTGGCGGAGACCATCCGTACGCTTTAGGTCACAACAGGCGGCTGACGACGGCGTCGTGTCCTGGAGGTTTGGCCGGTGGAGGTTTTGACCGCACCACCGGCCTCGGTCATCATCCTCCCCCACTCCGTCCGGAACTTCGCCTGCCGTCGCCGTCGGTCGTCGTCGGGGGATACCAACTGCTGCCCCCGACGACGACCGACGGCGGCGGCAAGGTGGGGAGTGCATTGCGTGTCTGCTCTCCTCAACGACTGCTTGAACCGGAGGGAGTCGGAGGGGGAATGCGCCCGACGAATGCGACTCGTTGATCGCGAGCTTTACAAAGACTCGCGCGCTTCGCCGGCTACGTCTCGGAGCCAGCCGCAGCCGACGCGGCACCTACAATTCCGGCTCACCTTGCGACGCGCACCCGCACCGAGGGAAACCCGATGAAGCCCGCCTTCGCCTCAAGCCTGTTCTGCCTGGTTCTTGTCGGTGCTGCGGTCGGGCAGCCGGCGACTGAAATCAAACTCGTGTATCCGGTCGTCCCGGACGTTGGCGGAGTTGCGCCGCTTCCATCCACTGCCGAACAGCCTCGCAAGGGGGCGAAGGTCGTGTTCGACATCACCGCCGATGCGAAACCGGGTGATCTGAACAAGGGGCTTGAGCGTGCGGCGAGGCTGCTCAACCTCTACGGAGCGTCCGGGCTAAAGGGGACCGACGTGAAGGTCGCCCTCGTGCTGCACGGCGAGGCGACGAAGGCCGCTCTGAACGACACGACCTACAGCGCAAAGTACGGGCATGGCTCAAATCCCAACCTTTCCGTGATTCGCAACCTCCAAAAGGCTGGCGTCGAGGTGTACGTCTGCGGGCAAGCCCTGAACTACAAGGGCTTCAAGCAGTCGGACGCCGCGAAAGAAGTGTCGGTCGCGGCCGCAGCGCTCACGGTGGTGGTGAACCGGCAGAGCGACGGCTTCGGCTACGTCCCGGTTCCCTGACTCGGCATCGATGTCGCGGAACGACGGCCGCCGGCCGTGGCGGAGCGGTCAGGACATGATGTGACGGTTTCCGTTCTGCGGGTCGTTCGGAAGTATCGACCCGATTTCTTTCGCCCAGCAATTGAGAAGGCGGAGCGCCTCTCGCTCGCGACCACCGACACAGAGCGCTTGCACGCAACGCGCCTCGGTGTCGTCGAGCACGGCCCAGAAGCCGACGCGGTCGGCCCTGGTTTGCACCGAACGGTTGATAAACGAAAGCGTCTCGTCGTGCTCCGGGTGGAGCACAGTGAGACCCTGTTCCGAGGCAATTCCGACGAAGGCTTTCAGCATCCCCTAGACATACCACGCCCGTTCGAGCGTCTTCAACCACCAAAGACAGTCAGGATTGCCGCGCGGCGCTGGTCGGGGAAGAGGTGGCGGTAGCGCTTCTGCATCTCGACCGTGGTGTGCCCCATCAACTCGTCAATGACGCGCTGGTCGATGCCGGCAGCGGCAAGGTTCGATGCGAACGAGTGGCGGAACGCGTGGTAGCCGCGGAGGACGTGCCACTTCGAACCTTTCACTCCCATGCGAAACGACTTCCACGTCTGCCCGTCGGTCAGCGTGCGGTCGGCGACCGAGCAGAACGCGACCGCTCCGCCGGGGTGGATCTCGGCGAAGTACTGCCGCATCACGGCCTCGACGCGCGGGACCATGTCCACCGTTCGAAACGTTTCCGTGTCGCGACTCCGCTTCTTCTCGCGGAGGAGGACGTGCTTGTTCTCGAAGTCGAAGTCCTCGACGCGAGCGCGGAAGAGTTCCGCACGGCGGGCGCCGGTGTAAGCGGCGGTGACGAGGAACGGGTGGAGGTAGCGGGCGCTGGTCTTTCGGCGGACGTGCTTCAGCACCTCCTCGACCTCTGCGGGGGAGAGGAAGAGTCCGTCCCAGAGTTCCCGCTCGCGTCGCTTGTCGACTCCGCCGCGGGCGAGGATCGCCTGAATCTGATCGTAGGTGCGAAACGGCTCGGGCTGCTTCTCCTTCGGAAAGTCGAGCTCGACGTCGGGGAACTTCGTCGGCGCGAGCCCGCGGCGGTTCGCCCAGTTCCAGACGAAGCGAAGTGTGGCGACGGCCTTCCGCACGGTCGTCGGCTTCACCGGGTGGCCGCGGTGGAGTTCTTGGCTCCGCGCGTCGACGAACCGCTGCACGACCGCGGCCGTGATCGAGGCTACCGGCGTGTCACCGCCGATGAGACGGGCGAGGTGCTTCAGGTGGACGCCTTCCATCTCGCGTGTGATTGCTTCCTTCGCCCCGGCGGTGAACTGCGTACGGTAGCTCTCGAACACCTCGGCCAGTCTGACCGGGCGGACTGCTTCGACTGGCTGTTCGAGCTTGCCGTCGGAGAGGAGGAAGAGCCCGATGTCCGCGCCGGCAGGGACGGCCATTCGCCCCCGCTCGACGAGGCGGAGGTTCTCTTCGACTCGCACGAGACAGGCCTCAGCGTCTCGCCTGTCAGCGGCCTTCACGCTGACGTAATGCTTCCGTCCGCCGAGGCGGAAGATGACCCGGAAGCGGTTTCCCCGCTGCTCCAGCGACGCCATAGCCGGACCCTCCCCGTCGAAATTCTTCGGGGGGAGACCAGAGACGCGACCTCAGCGTAAAGCCAATGCCGTCCCCAGTTTGTCCCCAAAACGAGGGTCGGCCGGGGAAGCGGCTTTCCGAGACGGGACCGGAAAGCCTTGCAAGCGAAGTGATTCTGGCGTTCTTCAAACAGCGGAGAGGGAGGGATTCGAAGCTACCCTTGACGGGTTGGGGCTTCGTTGTACCTACCCCGCGTTTGCATCGAAACAACTGCAAATTCCAGTCATTCACGACTGACTAGGCTGCATCAAGATTGTACTCACGCTGGTTTCGGGTGGCCAAGCCTGCCCCCTATTTGCCACCCGGCCGACTACTGATCGGTCTCGGTGCCACGGGTGATCGAAACGGACATGCCGGGAAGTACGTGGCCTATGCTAGAGGTTGGTCGGACAGGCAGCAGAATGGCTTTTCGGGCGACAACGGCTACATTCATTGATAGTCCGTCGGCGACGCGCTCCTGCCAACGTCCCCTTCGTCGATTCAAGAACCGTGGCTTGCTCGCGAGCATTCTCGCGGTCGCTGAGCAGGATACCAGCGTATGCCCGATCCCGCCCAACAGCCCCTCCCGCCCGACCAGCCCGCGCTCACCCCGGTCAAGCTGATCCAAACCTACTCGGCCGAGGACTGGGAGGCGTTCGTCGAGGAGTGGGCGGAGGGCTTCAACCCGGCTTACGACCAAGTCGCCCGAATCGGCGGTGCGGGGGACATGGGCCGCGATGTCATCGGCCACATCGAGCCGGCGACGGTCCGCCCGCGGCCGTGCGACATCTACCAGTGCAAACACTACGATCACCCGCTCCAGCCGAGCGACGTGTGGTCCGAGCTCGGCAAACTGTGCGTTCACACTCACCTCGGCCATTTCCCGACCCCCCGCCGCTATCGATTCGTCCCGCCGCGGAACGTCGGTCCGAAGTTGTACAACCTGTTGAACGCCACCGAAAAACTGCGGGCCGAATTGGTCGCCAACTGGGACACGCACTGCCGCCGCAAGATCAGCGAAGTCGAGGAGTACCCTTTGGACGGGGCCTTGAGGACGCATGTCGATCAGTTTGACTTCTCGCTCGTCTGGTATCTGACGCCTGCCGAGATTGTGAACCAGCACAGCCGCACGCGATACTGGCACCGGCGGTTCAAGATCGACCCGCCGACGCGACCGGAATCACCGCCACCGCCGCAGGACGTTCAAGCCCACGAGTTTCCGTATGTGCATCGGCTTCTGGATGCGTACGCGAACCACCTTGGCAAGCCTGTGACGGTAGCGGACCTTCCCACGCTGCCCGCGAAGATCATGTCGAACTTCACCCAGGCCCGGGGAACATTTTTTATCGCCGACGCGCTGGCGCGGTTCTCCCGCGACCACTTCCCCGGTGGGTTCGACGGGATCAAACAACATGTTCACGACGGAGTCGTGGACGTCACGCTCGCCGGCCACACCGACGGGTTCGAGTGCTTGCTCGCAACGCTGCGTCAGGCCGCGGGCCTGCCACTGCCGGCTTCCGGGCTGTCGCCCTACGTCGGCCCGGCGGACAAAAAGGGCATGTGCCACCACCTTGCGAACGACGGCAAACTGGCCTGGGTGCAGTCATGACTGTAGGCGCCCAGCCCATAGCCGGCGACCGCGTGTTCAACACCCCGCTCGAATGCGGGTTGAGGTCGGCCGTGTTGCTGCTTGCTGCGTGTCCGCGCGCTTGCGACGTACAGCGGATGGTGCAGTACGACTACCTGATCGTTCATTCGGGCGACGTGGACGGTGGCCCGAAGAGCATTCACCCGGCCACACCGCACCGATCTGGCGAACTACTGGTTCGCCGGTCGCTCGTCGAGGCCGGGTTGGAGTTCATGACTTGTCGCAAGGTGATCGAGCGGACCTACACCGGGCTCGGCATTGGGTATGTGGCCGGCGAGTACGCAGTCATGTTCCTGGACGCCCTCACCTCGGGATACGTCCGGCAACTCCGGGAGCGGGCGGCCTGGGTGGTGGAGACTTTCCAGGGTATGCCTGACGAAGAGTTGGACCACTTCATGAAAGAGCGCTGGTCGCAGTGGGGGGCCGAGTTCGTCCGCGAAGCCCTGCTCGGAGGGGCCGACGAATGACGCCCCGCCGAATCAGCCTGCGGACACTGTCCGTCACCAACGGCACGCTCTCGCCGGCCGAAGTCACTTTCCAGCCCGGCTTAAATCTGGTCGTTGGCGCGTCGGACACAGGCAAAACGTTCGTGTTCGAGTGCATCGATTTCATGCTCGGGGCGAAGGACGGCCTCCGCTCAATCCCCGAGTCGGCCGGTTACGAGCGAGTGGTACTGACCGTCGAGCCGTCGGGTGGAGTCCCCTTCACCCTCCGCCGTGCGGCGAGTGGCGGCGAGTTCGGACTGACCGAGTTCGCAGACGGCCGGGACCGTCCGCCGACGGCGGATCGGACGCTCAGCGCGGTCCACGGCCCCGACCCACAACGATCCCTCTCCGCATACCTGCTGCACCTGGTCGGTATCGGGAGCCGGCAGGTCCGGAAGAACGCCCAGGGCGAGAAGAAGGCGATGTCGTTCCGGCACGTCGCCCACCTGACGCTGATCGACGAGGAGCGGATCATCCAGCAGGCGTCGCCACTCCTCACGACACACGACACCGAACACACGGCCGAGGAGAACGTCTTCGCGTACTTCCTCACCGGGCAAGACGACAGCGCGATCATCCCGCAGGAGAACTCCCGCCAGCGGAAGGCCCGACTGGCGACCGAGGCGGAGTTGCTCGAATCGCTGCTGG
This sequence comes from bacterium, assembly GCA_017308215.1. Classification (GTDB taxonomy): domain Bacteria; phylum Planctomycetota; class Planctomycetia; order Gemmatales; family Gemmataceae; genus Urbifossiella. The sequence goes on from JAFKFQ010000258.1 coordinate 91,539, forward strand.
CGGAGAGGGCAGCCGAGTTGTCGGCCCTTGCGGTCGGCACCGGCGATTTAGCCGACCGTGCGAGCCGGTTGGAAGCGTCCATCGCGTCCGCAACAGAGACCGTAGTCGCGTCACAGAGCCAAATCGGCGACTTGGAGCGCCAGCGTGAAGAACTGACACAGGAACGCCTGGCCCGTCAGTCCCGGGCGTTGTTCCTCGGCGAACAACTGAAGCGGCTCCGTCTGCTGGGCGACTACTACCGAACCGACCGGGCGCGGCTCGAAGCGGTGGTCGAGGCCGCCCGCGTCGTCCACGACCTGCCGGAAGGCACTTGCCCGCTGTGCAACCGGCCGTTGGAGGAGGGGCTGGCGACGCACGGTGAGTTCGAGGGGGCGTGCCGGCGGGAGGTCGAAAAGATCGATCGACTCCAGCGCGACCTGGGTGAGGCGATTAACGACTTCGAGCGCGAGGCGGCGGCCGTTCAGGCGCGGATCGACGCGCAGGAGGCATCGCTCTCGACGATCGACCGCGAGTTGAGGTCCGTTCTGGTTCCGGGCGTGAGAACCGCCCAATCCGAATTGCAGTCGTTGCTCAAGACCCGCACCGCGGTCGCGCAAGCGGCGACCCTCCAGACCACCGTCACCGCATTGCAGGACCGATTGAACGCCGTGCGGGCCGCACAGTCCCAGCGGGTCGCACGCCCGGTGTTCGAGAGCCGGACCTCGACCAGCGTGGCGAGCGAGTTCTGCGCGGTGGTCGAGGACATTCTGCGGGCCTGGAAGTACCCCGACCTCGGATCGGTAGCGTTCGACACCGAGAAGGGGGACCTAGTAATCGGCGGCCAAGACCGGGCGAACAAAGGCAAGGGGTATCGGGCCATCACTTACGCTGCATTCGCCATCGGGCTGATGAAGTATTGCCGCCTCAAGTCGATCCCGCATCCTGGGATCGTCGTACTCGACACCCCCGTCAACCCGTACAAGGGGCCGACTCCGACGAACCCGGCCGAGCGGGTGTCGGACGCGGTGAAGACCGCCTTCTTCGAGTACCTGGCGGCCGACACGAGCGGCGACCAAATTATCGTCATGGAGAATGAGGAACCGCCCGTGACGGTTCGGAATCGAATCCGGTGCGTCGAGTTCACGCGGAACAGAGGCGTCGGTCGGTATGGCTTCTTTCCGCCGTTGCCTGAGCGGCCGGCTGCCATGACGAACACAGCATCCTCGACCGGAAGTTGACGCCGACGGTAGCCAGCCGGGTTAACTTCGGAGCCGGGTAGCATTCGGGTCAGGCAGCAGCCCTTCGTTCCGGACGCGGGTCAGTTCGGCGTGGCTGACGATCCACTCGCCGGCGGTGCCGCGGCCGGCCTTCTTCTTCTCGGCGTGAACCCGGCCGAGGCGGCACCACTCGCGGACGGTGAACTCGGCCTTGCCGAGGAGGGTCGCCACTTCGGCGGTCGAGTACCACTCCTTGACGGCTCGCTGCTCGACGAGGCTGGCCAACAGCGTCTCGATCTTGGTCAGCCGCGTGAGGAGTTCGTCATTCGTGTTCGACATGGCGGTCTCCTTCGGCGGGTGCCTCGACGGGTAGCGGGAACAGAACGTCCTGTGCGAGCCGCGCGGCGGCCCGGCGGCAGTAGTGTTCTTCGATCTCGATGCCGACGGCCCGGAGGCCCATGTCCTTCGCCGCTCGGAGCGTGCTGCCGCTGCCCATGAACGGGTCGAGGACGGTGCCGCCCGCCGGGGCGAACGCAGCGAGCAGCGGGTAAAGGGCGTGGACGGGTTTCTGGTTGGGGTGGAAGGCGTCGGGTTCGCGTTCCCACTCGATCACGTCGGCGATGCCCTTCGCCGGCCGCGGCGGGCAGCCCTTGGCCAGCAGATACGCCGTCTCGTGCTTGCCGCGGGTGAACCGGCCGAGACCCCAGACGTTCTTGACGAACGCCAGGTGGCTGACGAGCCGGAAGCCGAGGCGCTTCCAGACGCCGACGAACCGGTCGCACTGGGGCCAGCCGTAGAATGACACGCAGAAGGTGTCGGGCCTGAGCACCCGCCAGAGTTCGGCATAGGTCGGGTGGAGCCAGTCGTCGGTGTTGTCGCCGGCGATGGGTTCGCGGTCCCCGTCCCACCGTCCCCGGTAGTTCACCAGGTACGGCGGGTCGGTGAGGATGAAGTCGAACGACTGGTCGCCGAAGGTCGGCAGCACGGCCGTGCAGTCGCCGTGGTAGATGGTCTGGCCGGCCCGGTGGTAAACGGGTGTCGGCGGCCCAGCCTCGGTCATGCCTGTCCCCCATCGTCGGGTTCGGTACGGCAGCATTGAACCCGCGTGGCCAACGTTTCCCCAGCGGGTCGTGGGGCGGTTCTGGGGCGAATCCGGTTGCGAGGTGGGCGGTGGAGCGTGAGAAGCGGGAGTATCGGGCGGACGAACTGAAGCTGAGGCGGCTCCGCGCCCAGTTCGCCCTCACCGTCGAGCAGTTCTGCGGCAAGTCGGGCCTCGACAAGGCGACGGCCCGGAAGCTGTTCAAGGGGACGCCGGTCACGCTCACCACGCTGTCGATCGCGGCGAAGGTGTTCGGAATCACGGACCACCTGGAACTGCTCCACCCGGACGAGTTGGTTGCGCTGGGCGTCGATCCCGCGGTGACGGTCTCGGGCGAGACGGTTCAGGAGTGGCAGGTCGAGGCCCGCCTGACGGCGTGGGAGAAGACGGCGAACGGCCTCCAGTATCACGTCGCCCGGCTGCGGCACCGCTTCCTGCCGTCTCGCGTGGCGCGGGGCAAGTGTTACGAGTTGCGTCACCTAGCCGTGGCGGAACGGCAGCGGCTCGACGGGCAGTTGCGGCGGCACGCGGAGGTGTGCGAGCGGGTCGGCCGGCACCCGAACGTGGCGGAGGACGTCACCGCCACGTTCGTCGAGAACGGCGGCCTGTGGTGGGTGCTGGATCGATTCGAGGAAGGAACCACGCTCGCGGAACGGCTGACGGAGGGTCCGCTCGACGGAGCCACCCTCAAAACAGTGATGACCGGCATCGCGTCCGGGCTGGACGCCTTGCACTTGGGGAAGATAATCCGGCGGGAACTCTCCCCGCGGTTCGTGCTGCTGCGGAAGAAAGACCGGACACCGGTGCTGACCGATTTCGAACTGGCGAAGTTGCTCGACGGGGTGCCGACCGTGTCGCCGGCGGGCGGGTGGCCGGACGACCCCTACCTCGCCGAAGAGGTCGTCAGCCGGGGGACGGTGGACGGGCGGGCCGATCTCTACAGTTGGGGCCGGGTGTTCGTTCACTGCCTGCTGGGCCGCCTGCCGGAACCGGGGGCCGACGCGGACGCGATTCGGACTTCGGCACTGCCGGCCGGCGTCCGGGCGGTGCTCATCTCGTGCCTCACGCTGCCGAAGAGCGACCGCCCGGCGTCGGTCTCAGACGTGCTCAAGGCGATCAAGAAGTGGTGACGAATTCCTCATCCGAGGAGAAGTTGTCGAGGGTGCGGGTGTGAACGCCCGGCGAGTTTGCCTTCTGCCAGCGGGCGGGGCTGCTCTCGCATACTTCCGTGGAAGAGTATGACGACCCGGACGACGGCTGAGCCGCCGAAGAAATGGACCTGAAGCTCAGGCGATCCAGCAGAAACTCATGCGGAAGCTGGAATTGCTGCCGAATTTCGATTACTCTGATTGACGGTTGTGTTACCTAAGCGCCTGGCCGGGCGTTCATTGAGTCAGCCCACTTACTACGGAAGGTTCTGTCAAGGCGGGCCGCTGTACTGTCGGAGTGCCAGCGGGATGTCACAGGTCGCCGCGCCGTTCACCGCTGGGGCCTCGGCTACCGGCTATCTCTACCAGTGTCGTTACGCGCTGAAGCTCCTTCTGGGACGGCTAAATCTCAACGACATGAGTGCGGAGTTGTCAGTCGAAAAATTCGACGACATTTCCTTCGACCACAACAACGCCCCCGTGGAGATGATCCAGACGAAGCACCGGCACCACGCCGCCCCCGATCTCACCGACAGCAGCGCGGACCTGTGGAAGACGCTTCGAGTCTGGGCGGAAGGCCTCAAAGCGGGCCGATTCCACCTGCCGCAAACGTCACTCGTAATCGTCACCACGGCGACCTGCCAGTCGGGGTCCGCAGCGGCCTGTCTCAGGCACGGGAACGGCAGGGACGCCAAGAAGGCACTCCGTTTGATAAATGCGGCCAGAAATGCGATGACCGGCACAACGCTGGAACCTGCCCGCACCGCTTTCGCGGCCCTCAGCCGCGCCGAGCAAGGGCTTCTCGTCAGCGCGATCACGGTGGTTGACGCCTCCCCGGACATCAACGCCACGACTTCGGCGATCCGAACTGCCCTCGGCCGACCGGTACACTCCGACCACATGGCCGCGTTCATCGAACGGCTGGAGGGCTGGTGGTTCGGCCAACTCATAGTCCGGCTGTCTGGTGCGGTGAGCGCCCCCATCCGAGCCACGGAGTTGGACGCCCACATCGACGAACTGCGAGAGACCTTCCGACTCGACGCCCTGCCAATCGACTACGCCTCCGGCCCGCCGCCCGACCTCGGCTTCCCTATCGACGACGGCTCCCGCTTCGTCCGCCAGCTCGCGCTGGTCGGACTGCTCCGCCAGCGTCTCGCGCAGGCGATCACCGACTACCAGCGTGCCTACGCCCAGCGGTCACGGTGGCTGCGAGACAACTTGCTCATGGCGAAGCAGCTCGACGCCTACGACGACCAGCTTGTTAGTGACTGGCTGTGGCGGTTCCAGGCGATGGAGCAGGACACGGACGGCGTCACCGAGGCCGCCGCACTCGAACGGACGGGACGTTCCCTGTACGAGACGTTACTGGCGAACCCACGAACCATCCGAACGAACTGTACCGAAGCGTATGTCGGGCGCGGGTCGTACCACTGCCTCGCTGACATGCAGACACCGAGAGTCGGCTGGCACCGGGACTACCAGGCCCGAATCACCTAACTCGGGACACCGCGATGGCTCTCCCAGCGTGGGCAAATCGCCCCCCGGAGGTCGCAGCTCTGCTCAACCCCGCGTTTTGCGGGCTGCTTTGCTACGCAGCGGTCGAGGGTTTCCAGTCGATCGACGCGGCCGGGATGCCGTTCAGTGAGAGCTTCCTCGTGCTGCCGTTGTTACTGCACGAGCCGACACGCCAAACCCTCCCGCGTCAGATACGCAGCCCGCTGATGAGCTGGGCTTCCGCCAACCCGGCCGTCCGGGTGGGCATGAGTGAGCGAATCCGCGAGTCGGCGGACCTGACCCGTGAGGCACTCACGTTCATGATCGCCGGTGAGGCAATCTCGGTTTCGGCCGGCGGTGTTCTGCTACCGGGCCGGGTCACGCCCCGCATGTCCGTCGCCCGCAACTCGACACCCAACCTCGACATCCGCGAGCGGGTGCAGCAGGCCACGCTCGTCGGCCGTCTGCTGGCCCGTTCGGGAACACCGGCCACCGTCCTCGCCACCTTCGGGTTGACGCCGTGAGCATGCAGATCCGAGCGATCGTGTTGTACAGCCCCGCGGGTGCGGTCCGGACCCTGCCGTTCCGCCTGAACGCCCCGAACGTCATCACCGGGCGATCCAAGACGGGCAAAACGGCGATACTTCACATCATCGATTACTGCTGCGGGCGGGGAGAGTGCCTCATCCCCCGAGGCGTCATCCGCGACCATGTCGCGTGGTACGCACTCCTCCTTCAGTTCCCCGAAGGCCAGTTGTTCGTCGCCCGCCGCAACCCGCCCGCGAACCCTCCGCGCCGGGGTTCGTCCAACGCGATCGACACCAGCCCGGACGTGTACCACAGCATCGCGGCGAACATCGAGCCGCCCCCGCTCGCCACGCTGGTGCCGAACATCACGGTTGACGGGTTGACCAACCTGCTGACGCAAATGAACGGGATCGCGCCGAACGAACACATCCCGCCGGAGGGCCACACGCGACTTCCACTTCGAGGCACCATCGATCACGCAAAATTCCTGCTGTTCCAGTCGCAGAACGATATCCAGAACGAGGGGTATCTGTTCCACCGGCAAAACGAGGAGTTCATCCCCAACGCGATCCGCGACACCTTGCCGTACTTCCTCGGCGCGGTGCCCGACGACACCATCCAAGTCCGCGCTCGTCTCCGAGAACGCAGATCTGAACTCCTGCGACTGAGCCGAAGTCAAGCCGAGGCTATCCGCATCGCCACCGAGAGTTCGGACGCGGCTTTGGGGTTGCTTGCCGAAGCGGTGTCGAGTGGCCTGGCCGAACGGCCTTCGACGAACGAGTTCCAGGCAGTTGTGGCTGCCCTCCGTTCCGCAATGACCCAGCAGCAGATCAGGCTACCCGCCGATCGGGGTGAAGTCGTTCGTCTTCAAGACGAGCAGGTGCGCCTTCGGGGGTTACTCCAGTCCCTTCAAAACCAACAGGCGCAGGCGCGGGCGTACAACGCTGCCACGGCCGAATACTCAGTAGAGGCCACCCTGCAAGCCGGACGCCTAGAGGCCATTAACCTGCTCGGGCGAATGGACGGAGGCACAGACCACTGCCCGCTCTGCCAGAGCACACTCGAAACCCCGGTGCCGGGGGTGGACGACCTCCGAGATTCGCTCACACGGCTGCAAACCGACCTCGAAGGGGTGGCGACGCGCCGCCCGAGGGTGGACGACCGGATTGCCGAGCTGGAGGCAGAAATCGGGCAAGCCCGGCGCGAGCTGGTTAACGTCCGAGAGGCGATCGCCGCTGCGCAAACAGTGCCGCAGGCCGATGCCGACGACGCCGGCCAGCGGGGGTATGTCCGGGGGCGGATCAGCATGTTTCTGGACAACCTGCCGACCGCGCCGCCCGCCGGCAACCGGGCGGTCCGGATCGAGGAACTGAAGGCCGAAATTGCCGGTCTGGAGGAGTCGCTCACCGACGAGACGGAGCGCGCTGAAGCGGACTCAATTCTGACACGCATCAGTCGGTGGATGACCAAGTGGGCCGAAGACTTGAAGATGGAGTGGCAGCCTCACCAGCACCGCCTCGACATCTCGCTGCTGACCGTGGTGGCCGAGACCGAGCCACGGCCCACCAGGATGATCCAGATGGGAGGTGCGGAGAACTGGCTCGGCTGCCATCTGATCGCCCACATGGCCCTCCAGCGGTGGTTCGCGCAGGAGAATCGGCCCGTCCCCCGGTTCCTGTACCTCGACCAGCTCACCGGGGCGTTCTACCCGCCAGAAACCGAAGCCGGCGTTCGGGAGCGTGCTTTGGTTCATGCCATGTACAAGTGGCTGTTCGCCGCCCTGGAGGAGTCCGAGAATCGGTTCCAACTCATCATCGTGGACCACGCCGACCTGAACGAGCAGTGGTTCCAAGACGCCGTCGTGGAGAAGTGGTGGGGCGAGACCGACGGGCTCATCAAGTGGGAGTGGAGGACGGGCATCCAGAGAATGCCTCTGAACCCGTCCGCTTAAAAGATCCGATCCGGCCGAAGGCAGGAGAGTTCGTCCACCTCAGCCCCGCGGACGGTAGGTAGGACCGAAGTGGTGGAAGTGTGCTACCGATGATCCCTGAGACGAAGGGCCGATGAGGTTCGGACTTCGGCGCTGCCGGCCAGTGTCCAGGCGGTACTCACTCCTGTCTCGCGCGACCGAAGAGCGATCGCCCGGCGTCGGTCGCGGAGGTTCTCAAGGCGATCAGAGGTGGTGACGGGTTCCCCCGTCCGTGGAGGGGCTGTCGTGGGGGTGTCGCGTGTGCGGGTGCGGACGCTCGGCGAGTTCGTCTTCTGCCCGCGGGCGGGGCTGCTCTCGCACGCCTCCGCGGACGAGGACGACGAGCCGACCGACGAGCGGATGAACCTGAACTTCCTCCCCGAATACAGCCTGGCCCTGATCGAGGAGCAACTCGCCGCCCAGTTGCGACGGCTCACCGGCTGGGCCGCGTGGGCGGCGGGCGGGTTGTTCCTGGTCGTCGTGGCCGCGTCGAGCGGGTTGCCTCCGGTGGTGCCACTCGCCCTGGCCGTGCCGGCGGTTCTCTGCCTCTGGAAGACCATGCAGGCACTCGCGGCGGTCACCACGCTCGCCGACCGGCGGCGGGAGGCACTATCGGCGAAACCGACCGAGCCGCCGACGGACCTGACGGACGATACGCCGGTTCGGTGGTGGGAGTTACTGAAGGCCGGGTTCGAGTCGGTGCCGTATCTGGAACCGCTCTGCGACGAAGAGTTGGCGTTCGCCGGCAAGCCGTGGCGGGTGCTGAAGAAGGGGTCGCTACGAATTCCGGTCATCCGCCTGCCGGCCGACAACTACCACGCGGGGCGGTATTGGGTGTACGAGCAGCACCGGGTCCGGCTCGCGGCCTACGCCCTGTTGCTCGCCGCGTGCGAAGACGGTCGGACGCCGTACGCCGTCGTGCTGTTCGGCGGGAGCTACGCCGGGGTCGCGGTGCCGGTCCTCCCGGCGGCGACAGTGATCGCGAAGTTGGACGAACTCCGACGCGGTCTCGACTTGGAACGGATGGGCCTCCCGACGCCGTTCCCGTCAAACCCGAGGGTCTGCTCCGGTTGCCCGCTCGGGCGGCCCCGCGTGATGACCGCGGCGGACCGGAATGAGGTGGCCCTCGGGCGAAAGCGGCACGCCGTCACCGGGCCGGACGGCCGGGAATATCACTGCGAGTGCGGGGATCGGTTCGCCTGGACGCCGCCGCACGACGACGCGGTCCGGAGGCGACTCGTCCGGCTGGCGTGAGCGGCTACCGCTTCGGCACGCGCACGCTGCCGCTCCCCCGGCACACGTTGCACCGCACCTGCACGTCCTTCCCCTCGCACCGGCCGCACACCCGTTTCCCGTCACACTTCGCGCAGGCCACCTCGCCCCGGCCGTTGCAGTAGGAACAGTCCGGGTTCCGAATCCGGCCGGGGATCTGGCCCCTGCCGTCGCACATCTTGCACCGCTGCCCGCCGGACCCGGAACACGTCTGGCAGAGGCCCGTGCCGTTGCAGGCGTCGCAGCGGCCGGTCACTTTTCCGCTGCCGCCGCAGGCCGTGCATTTCTGCTCGACGGTGTCCGTCTCCGACGGGGTCGAGTCGGCCGCCGCCGTGCCGTCGTTCCGGAACGGGTTCTTCGGCTTCTCGCCCGTCGAAGACGGATCGGCGTCGGTGGCCGGCGGCGGAGTGGTCTTGGAGCAACCCGCAACGGCGGGAAACAGCCCGGCGAATATGCCGGCCAAGAAATCACGGCGGACCATTACTTGTTCTCCAACGAGTTGCCCCCGCATCTCGGTCGCAGAATTCGGCTGCTAACCCGGCGGGCGTCGGCCGCGGACGCGGTCGAGCAGGGTCAAAAATACGCGACCGAACGACCCGAGCCGTGACCCCGGTCGAAATTCGCGGGCGAGTCCGTCCGCGGCGGCCAAGCACGCGGCCCGGTTGTCGAATCGCTCGTCCGGGTCGAGTGCCAGACAGCGGGCGAAGAATCGGTCGAGGGCGGCGACGGCGGCGCGGGGAATTCGGTCGCCGTCGGGCATCCGGGCCGAGGGCGGCTGGTATTTTCCGGCGAAGGCGTCCCGCAAGTTCGGCAACCCGGCCCGGCCGCCGACGCCGTCGAAGGGAATGTCCAGGGTGAGGAGTTCGTAGCCGAGGACGCCGAGCGAGAAATAATCGGCCCGGAAATCGACCGGGCCATTTCCCATGAATTGTTCGGGGGCGGCGTACGGGGCGGAAACGCCGTCGCCGGGGTCCCGTCGCGTCGTCCGTTCGACCGGCCAGGCCGAGCCGAAATCGATCAGGGTGAATTTCGTCGGCCGCGGTTCGAGGACGACGTTGGCCGCCTTGATGTCGCCGTGCACGGAGTGGGCGTCGTGGTGGAAGTGACCGACGCCGTGGAATAACCCCCGCAGCAGCCGGACGATTTCCGGACTGCTCGGCCGGGGCTGCTTTTTGGCCCGCACGTCGGCCAGATACCGGTCGAGGGGAGTTCCCCACACCCAGTCCGTCAGCACCGAAATTCGATTTCGCTCGGAATGGCTCTCGCGGATTTTCGGCAGGTTGAGGTTTTTCTCGGCCGCCCGGCGGAGCGTTTCGAGCCGTTGGCCCGTGGCCGGGGAACGCGGGAGCGTGTGCAGCACGCGAAAATCACCCCCGACGCCGGCCCGCGGGTCGAACACTTTACGGGCCGTCCCGCGCCCCAGGACTTCGACGACGAAATAGGTCCGGCCGCCGACCCGGACTTCGTCCGTCACCGGGTAGCGCCGGCCCCGACAGCGAATTTCGTCCGGTCTCCCCACCGAATTTCCCCTCCCCGACTTTCCCCGGGTGCCTTCCCGACGAGGAAATATCCCCGCGACATTTTCTTGCCCCGGACTGGACCGGCTTACCGCGGGACCGCCGATTGCCGCAACTTCTTGCCGGGAATGGCGCTCGGTAACCGGACGTGGACCGGGACACCGCAATGCGCCGGTCCACGTTTGCGGCCAAGATTCGGCCAACCGAAATGCCCGAAAGCCGCCCGAGATTCCCCCCAGGCTCGGCTGAGGGACCGACGCGGACAATTTTATCTTGGCCCGTGTGATCCGGTGCCACAAGGGGCACCGGGCACGCGGAGGAAAATCATGTTCTCGTTTTCCGAATACGTGCGGCGGCTGGCGCGGGACGCGGCCCTCGCCGGCTTTTACGACGCCCTGGAACTCCTCGAATCCCCGGGCTCGCACGACCCGTCCCAGGCGGCGGAACTGTTCGTGGCGAAAATCGCCGGGCCGCCGGACCCGCCGGTGTCGCCGCCCCCGCCGCCCGCCGCGCCGGTCGCCCGTCCGCCGTCGCTCCCGGGCCATGCCCCCCGCCCGCAACTCCCGTCGCCGCCCGTCCACCCTCCGGGTGAGTCGCTCGAACCCCGCAAGCGCGGTCGCCCGCCGAAAGGCCCGGAGGGCGCAGCATGACCCGCCGGGAAAAAGAACTCTGCGTCGTCCTCTGTCATCACCTGCGAATCCTGTCCGTCGACCAGATCGCGCGGGGGTGGTGGCCGCCCAACCGGGACGCCCGCTGGCGAGCGCGGGCGGACGTGAACCGGCTGGCCCAGGCGAAGTGGCTGATCCCGGTCACGGTCCTGGCCCGACCGCTGCTCGAATTATCGGGGCCGATCTTCGCGTGGTCGCCCGGTGACGCCGCGCCGGATTATTCGCTCCTCGAAGACGAGTGCCGAAAGCGGTGGGAGTGTCCGGTCGTGCAGACCGAGGTGGCGGTTGCCGGAAAACGGGCGTTGGAAGTCTTCGGCGGCTCGACGCCGGGGGACGTGAAGAACGCCTGCCAGACGACGCACGACCTCCATGTCGCCGAGGTCTTCCTCCGCTACCGCGACGGCGGGCTGAATTGGCGGGAGCAGTGGGTCGGCGAGGACGCCGTCGCGGCCCGCTGGGGGTGGACGAAAATCCCCGACGCCGTGCTCTGTGACGCCGACGGCACGCCGGTCCGGGCGGTCGATTTCGGCGGGGCGTACGGCGACGAACGGCTGCGGGATTTCCACGCGGCCTGTGCCGAGAAATCCCTCCCCTACGAACTGTGGTGAGCGCGATGGCCAAACGCAAACACGACCTGTCCGAACGCGACCGCCAACTCCTGGGGTTCGTCGGCCAGTACCGCCTCGGCACCGACGACCTGTTCCGGCGGGTCTTTTTCCCGGACGTGACCGACCCGCGGGCGGTCCGCAAGGTGACGTTCCGGCTCGCCCAACAAAACTACCTGCGGAAGTTCCAACTCCACCCGCGGGCGGCCTATTACGTCCTCGCCCCGCGGGCGTGTCGGCTGGTCGGGGCAAAGGTGCGGGAGCCGGTGCCGTTCACCGAGCAGTCGTTCCCGGGGGCACTCGGGGCCGCCTGCTTCTGCGTCGCCACCGGGGTGAAGCGCTACACGGCCGCCAAGTTCCAGGCCGGCCACCCGGACCTGTGCAAGCCGGGGCAGTGCCGGTCGAACTACTTCAAGGAGGAGGTCGAGGGCCGGTTCACGCTCGGCATGTTCCTGTTCGACCGGGCGACCGCGCCGAAGCGGATGGCGGCGAAGGTCCGCAAGGTGATTTCGCAACGCTATAGCATGCCGGCGTTCCGCGACCTCATCCTGGCGGGGCGGTTCCAACTCGTCATTCTGACCGGGTATACTGAGAAGGCCCTCGAACTGGACCAGGCCGTTCGCGTCGGCCACCGCGGGCCGGTGCGGGTGCGCGTCGCCGTGGTACCGGAACTGGGAGACTTGCTCACGGGCGGATAGCGCATGCGGATCCCCACCTCGGAGACGAACGACACCCTCGACGCCGCGTCCCTTCCGCCGACCGACGGCACCGAACTCAACTACCGCACCCGCCCGGACGTCGGGACCGAAATTCCGTTCACGCTGGGCGCTCTGAAATTCGTCGTCGGCGTCTCCGTCGTGGCCGCCGTCGCGGTTCGATTTCTGGTCCCCGACTATCTGGGCTACGCGGCCGTCGCCGCCTTCGGGGCGGTCTGGTGGTTCGTCCCCGACGCCACCCGTCCCGATCCGGACGCCCCGAGCCGGACGTTCGAGTTCCGCCTCTGGCTCGTCGCCGCGCTGATCGGCTGTGTCGCCCTGCACGCGACCGTCCCGCCCCACCTCACCGGCTACCTCGTCGCCTTCCCGTGTGCCGTCGCCGCCCTCGCCGGGTTGGCCCTCGTCTACGCCCGCCAGGTCGTCGCCTGGATGGCCGCGAACCCGAAGGTCTACGGCGACGTGGGCCGGGAGTGGTTGGGCTACTTCCCGCACCCGGGCCGGTGGGCGGTGTGCGAACAACTGCCGGCGGCCCGGGCGACGGTGCTGGCTCCGGTCTTCTTGCTCGTGGCGTATCTGTTCGGCGTCCTCGTCATCTGGGAACTCGGGTTCGACGGCCGGAATGCGCTCGCCCCGGCCCTAGCCGTCGCCGGGTTCGTGCTCTTCCTCGGTTTCATCCTCCTGGTGCGGCGGCTGCTCGCCCGGGACGAGGGGTTCTCGCTCGGCGCCCGGGACGAGGGGTTCTCGCTCGGCCTCGTCGCCCGCGTGCTGGGGGAACTGCTCGTCGTCTTCGCCAGCTACAACCGGCACCGCACCCCGGCGGCCGGGGTGTTCCGCTTTCCCCTCCGCCTGCTCGCCGACGTGGACGCCCGCAAGCACTTCATGCTCGTCGTGCTGCTCGCCGCCGGGCTGGCGACGGCCGTCGTCCTGCCGCCCGTCTGGCCGCCGGCCGTGACGGCCCGGCCGGTGCAGGGGCAACTCCTCCCGCACGAGCGCGACTACCTCTCGCAACTCCCGGCCGGCGAGGCGCGGCGGGAGGCCGCGGCGCTCGTCCGGAGTCGCACCGTCACGGAGGAGGATGTCGAACGGCTGGAACAGGAGCGGTGGGAGTCGATCCCCCGGCGGGTCGTCACGGTCCTGGTGGCGGTCCCGCTCGGGGTCGTGTTCCTGACCGCGGTCGTCGTCTGGGCGACCGTCGGCGAGCTGCTCGCCGGGTTCTACCTCGCCCTCGAAGCACCGGGCGGGCGGGCGCGGACGGCGGACAGCGAGTGGGACGTGTACGTCAGCCGGTTGGTCGATTCCCAACACGTTCTCGAACGGGAGCACCTGCTCGTCGGGTTCAGCCTGTTCGGCGTCCTCGTCATCTGGGAACTCGGGTTCGACGGCCGGAATGCGCTCGCCCCGGCCCTAGCCGTCGCCGGGTTCGTGCTCTTCCTCGGTTTCATCCTCCTGGTGCGGCGGCTGCTCGCCCGGGACGAGGGGTTCTCGCTCGG
>JAFKFQ010000745.1 GCA_017308215.1 bacterium
CGAGATTCTCGCCACGATCGCCGGGTGCGGGCTGTCGAACGACATGCACGGCAACCTCCTCGCGCCGGCAAAGGAGGGGCAGTTGCGGGCGATGCGCCGGGCCTACGCGAAGGCCGGCTGGCGCCCGACCGACGTGGACCTGATCGAGTGCCACGCCACCGGCACGCCGGTCGGCGACGCCATCGAGTTCGACAGCCTCCGTGAGTTGCGGGGCGACGCCGCCGGCCGCGCCGTGATCGGCAGTGTGAAGTCCACGGTCGGCCACCTGCTCACGGGCGCCGGCGCCGCGGCGGTGGCGAAGGTGGTCAGCGCGATCGCCGCCGGCACGCTCCCGCCGCAGGCGAACTTCCGCGAGCCGGCGCCGGGCCTGCGCTACGCCGACGGGCCGTTCCGCGTGCTGACCGCCGCCGAGCCGTGGGAGCCGCGGAACGGGGCGCGGCGCGCCGCCGTCAGCGGATTCGGCTTCGGCGGCGTGAACGCCCACCTGCTCCTCGAAGAGTGGACCGGCGACGAACCCGCGAAGCCGACCGGCCCGCCGCCGAAGCTCGTCACCGCCCACGACAAGAAACCGGTGGCGGAACCGGCGCCGAAGCCGCCGGCGATGCCGGTCGCGGTCGTCGGCATGTCAGCGCACTTCGGCCCGTGGGCGGACCTACGGGCGTTCCAGGAGCGCGTCCTCGGCGGCACGCCGGCCGCGCCGGCGCCGAAGGCGAACGGGTGGGCGCTGGCGACCGAGCCCTGCCCGCCCGGGTTCTCCATCGACGAACTCGCTATCCCCATCGACCGCTTCCGCGTGCCGCCGAAGGAGCTCGAAGACGCGCTGCCGCAGCAACTCGTGATGCTCCAGATGGCCGCCGCCGCGCTCGACGACGCCGGGCGCGGCCGCTTCGAGCCGCCGGCCGACGGCGACCCGAACACGGCGGTGTTCGTCGGCCTCGGCCTCGACCCGAACACGACGAACTACCACCTGCGCTGGGCGGAGTTGGCACGCGGCGGCGACGCGGACCGCGCCTCACAGCCGCTCACCGCGAACCGCGTGATGGGCGCGCTCGGCAGCATCGCCGCCAGCCGGATCGCGCGCACGTTCCACTTCGGCGGGCCGAGCCACACGGTTTGCAGCGAGGAGGCCAGTGCCGCCCGCGCCGTCGAACTGGC
>JAFKFQ010000746.1 GCA_017308215.1 bacterium
CCAATGACGAAGGAAGACAGCCGCGGGTTCCCTTCGTCATTGGCGGGGCATTGGTGGGGCACTCGTGATTTCGCCTCCCCCGGAGCCCGCCGATGACCCGTCTTGCCGCTCTCGCCGTCGCCACCGCGCTCGTCACACTCCCCTCCGGTCTCGGTCAGCACCCACCGACAGTCCCCGACAACGTGACGTTCGAGGCCGGGATCGAGTACGCCAACCCCGACGGGCAGCACCTCCAGCTGAACCTCGCCCGCCCGAAGACCGGCGACGGGCCGTTCTCGGCGGTGGTGTGCATCCACGGCGGCGGGTTCCGCGCCGGGAAGCGCGAGAGCTACGACGCGCTCACCGTCAAGCTCGCGCAGAAGGGGTACGTCGCGGCGACGGTCAGCTACCGGCTCGCGCCGAAGTACCAATTCCCCGCCGCGGTCCACGACACGAAGGCGGCGGTGCGCTGGGTCCGGGCGAACGCGGCGAAGTACAAGATCGACCCGGACCGCATCGGCGTCACCGGCGGGTCGGCCGGCGGGCACCTGGCGCAGTTCCTCGGCGTGACCGGGGACGTGAAGGAGTTCGAGGGCGACGGCGGGAACGCGGGCGTGTCGAGCAAGGTGAAGTGCGTGGTGAACGTGTACGGCCCGAGCGACTTCACCAAGAGCTACGGCAAGAGCGTGGACGCGGCGCAGGTGCTGCCGCTGTTCCTCGGCGGCAACCTGGAGACCGCCCGCCCGGCCCACATCCGTTCGAGCCCGTTGAACTGGGTGACGCCGAACGCCGCGCCGACGCTGTGCATCCACGGCACCGACGACCAGTACGTCGCCCACGAGCAGGCGGTGTGGATGATCGACCGGCTCAAGGCCTGCGGCGTCGAGGCCGAGCTGCTGACGCTGCAAGGGGCTGGGCACGGGTTCAAGGGGAAGGACGCGGAGGCGGCCGAGGCAGCGCTGTTCGCGTTCTTCGACCGCCACCTGAAGGCGAAGTGACAGAAGTGTGGTGCGGCACTCCGTGCCGCAACGGGGCGCGGGTCGCAGGAGATCAGTCCGAGGCGCGTGCCCCGATGCGGCACGGAGTATCGCACCACATTCGCCGCGACACGACCGGCGCCTTGACACCGAGCTCCCGCCGCCCGATCATCGCGGCCTCACCCGCCGAAAGGAACCG
>JAFKFQ010000747.1 GCA_017308215.1 bacterium
TGTCCTCTCCGTCCCCCGTCGCCGCGTGGCGGTGGTCCGTCGTCTGGCTGCTGTTCCTCGCCACCATGTTGAACTACATGGATCGGCTGGCGCTTAACAACACCCAGCGCTACCTCCTCGCCGAGTTCGAGCCCGACCCGGCCAACCGCAACGCCGTCTACGCCAACATCAACTTCGCGTTCGGGGTGTCGTTCGCGCTGTTCCAGGTGGTCGCCGGGTTCCTCATCGACCGGTTCAGCCTGCGCTGGCTGTACCTCGGGGCGATCGTGGTGTGGAGCGGCGCCGGCGTGCTCACCGGGATGGTGCCGGCGGGCGCCGTGGGTGCGCTGATCGCGTGCCGGGTCGTGCTCGGGGTCGGCGAGGCGTTCAACTGGCCCTGCGCGGTGGCGTGCGTCCGCCGGATCATCCCGCGCGAGAGCCGCGGGCTGGCGAACGGCATCTTCCACAGCGGCGCCAGCATCGGCGCGGTGGCGACGCCGTTCCTGGTGCTGCTCGTGGTGAACCCGGCCACCGGCGAGGGCTGGCGGACGCTGTTCGTGGCCGTCGGCGCGGTCGGCGCCGCGTGGGCGGTGCTGTGGATGGTCACGACCCGCGGCGAGCGCGCCGCCGAGATCGACGCCACCGACCCGCCCGGCGCCGCGGCACCGATCCCGTTCGGCGCCGTGTTCGACCTGCGGATGTTCTGGGTGTGCCTGACGACGGGCGTGTGCGTGAACCTGTGCTGGCACTTCTACAACCAGTGGTTCCCGCGCTACCTCACCGAAGACCTCGCGGTGAGCGCACACGCCGAGCAGCTGATCCTCGCGGGGTTCTTCGTCGCCGCCGACCTCGGGAGCATGGCGAGCGGCTGGACGACGCGCCGGCTGGCGCGCACGGGCCACACCGTCGAGCGCTCGCGGCAGCTGGTGATGACCGGCCTCGCGGTCGTCGTCTTGGCCGCGAGCGTGCCGGCGGCGCTGCTCCCGGCTGGGGAAGCGTTCGCGGCGAAGGTGGCGCTGTTCTTCGTGGTGGCGGCGGCAGCGATGGGCGGGTTCGCGGTGTTCTTCTCGCTCGCCCAGGACATCGTGCCGCAGCACACGGCGAAGATCCTCGGCGTGTGCGTGAACCTGTGCTGGCACTTCTACAACCCCCCCCCCCCCCCCCCCCCCCCCCCC
>JAFKFQ010000618.1 GCA_017308215.1 bacterium
GTCCGCGTTCTCCCGGCACAAGCGGCGGCTTGGCAGCGCCCTCGGGGCCAAGTCCGACGCGACTCGTGCGAACGAGTGCCGGCTCCGGGTGCTAACTCATAACCTCATGCTCCTTGCGGCCACCGGATAAGGTTTCAACAGAGCATCGGGCGGTGTCACGGGATGACGCGGTGGAAGGCAATTGGTAGGACAGAACCTCGCCGACGATCCAATCGCAATCGTCCCCGTCGGGGCCGCGAATCTTCTTCGCGGCCGGTTGTGGGGACTGGAGTTGCTCACGAAGCTTGTCGAGCAGCGCTTCCCGTTTCTTCAGCAGTTTCGAATCTTCCTCCTCCCGCCACGGACCAAGCGACGATCTCCTCCAGCGCGCAAGGCCCACCGAACCCGGCGCTGCAGCAGGCCGCCACCTCATTCGCGCTTCCCAGCGCGACAGTGGGCATGCCGGATTAACGTTCGCATCGTTGCCCGCCTCGACCGTCTCCAACTGCGGTCGATCGATCGCGGTTGGGCCGGCGGCGATTGGGTCGCAAGAGGATGCAAATGAACGATCGGCGGTGCCAAACCGCGCCAGCAGGTGACCACGACGCCTTCCGCGACTTGCCGGTCGCCATGCGGCACACGTCGGCGCGCCCGCAGGACGTTTACAACCTGACGTGGACGATGGTGGATTGGGAGTCGAAGATGTGGGTCTTGGCCGAGCACAAGGGGAGCCGCACCGCCCGCG
Source organism: bacterium (assembly GCA_017308215.1). Lineage (GTDB taxonomy): Bacteria > Planctomycetota > Planctomycetia > Gemmatales > Gemmataceae > Urbifossiella. The sequence continues at coordinate 725 of JAFKFQ010000618.1, forward strand.
ACCCCAAGCCCCGGGTCATCGGGATGAGCCCCGAGGTCGAGGCCGTCCTCCGGCGCCGCGCCGAGCAGCACGGCCGGACGGGTCACGTCTTCCTGAACGTCGACGACCGGCCGTGGACGAAGAACGCGCTCGGGCTGCGGATGCGCCGGCTGCGGGTGGCCGCGCCGCCGGCCGAGCAGGTGAAGGCGTCCGGCACGCTGAACGGGGAGATGGTCCGGCTCCTACACGAGTACCCGCCCTTGCAGAACGCGGTCGAGGCGCTGCTGGAGCAGTACGGCGGCCTGCCGCGGTTCTGGCCGGGAATGACGCCGGGCTTGCTGCATCTCCGATCGGGGCCGCGGGCGGCGGTCCTCTATCAGCACGCCATCCGTCTGCGGGACGGCGGGAGCCCGGTGCCGACCTGACCCGGCTGGTCGCGGTGAGCCACGGGGACATGTTCCGCCCCCTCGCCGCTGACCCGGCGTTCGGGCTTCGGGCCGCCGCCAACCGGCCGGCCCTCCCGGCGGTCCCGTGGAGGAAGTGACGATCGGCGGCCGACCCCGCGCCGCGGTGGGCTACTCTCACGTCCAGGTGCCGCGGGCTCGGGTCTACGGATGGTGCGGCGTGGGCGGGGAAACGGGGTCGGCGCACACCCCGGATGGGGCCGCCGAGGCGGGCCACGGGTCGGCTGCTCCCGGCGGTGTAAGGCCGGGGCGAGTGGCATCCGGCAGGGGAGTCGGCACATGAGGTCAGCCGTCCCAACGGGATCGACCGCCGGTGCGCGTGGGCGGCGGGCGGTCGTCACCAGGTGCTTGGCCGAACGCGCTCCCCGTCCCAATCGAACCCACGGGCCGGGCGGGGCCGCCCGACGCACCAGAAACGGAACGGGCTTTGGCGCCGCACGCCGGGTCAGGGATAGGCGACACGATGGCTCGCGCCCAAGTTCCTGGCGTGGCGGGGAACCCTTCGCTGCAGCAGACGGCCGCCGCGCTGACGGTACTTCAGCTCGGCGCCCAGGACGGCCGCTGCTGAATTCGATGTTCGATCGCCGGAGGGTGCATCGGATTGCGGACCCGGAAATCGATAACGCCGTGTTCGGGAGGTACGATCGCGTCGGGGCGATTCTCGCGGCCGACTCGGGCGCCGTTTACACCCGCGACCAATTCGGGCTCACGGCCCTGCACGGGGCGCCGGCGACGGTGGGGGCGCGTCATGTCTGGCGCGACACTCCCTCCACTTCTGTTTACCGATTCAAGCCTTACGATCGTAGCGCGCGGCATCGGCTGCCGGTGTTTTCTTCGGGCTCGAACTTCCTGCCAGTAGGAATGTCGAGTACGAATCGGTAACGACCGTCTCGGGGTACGGGGACGCGTACCGCCCGAGTCGTGCTTTGACCTGTTCCGGGACTCGTGACCGCCCTCGCCCTTGTCGACCACCGTTTCGTCGATCCGCGTCACCCGCGCACGTCCACCCCGCTTCGGGCAATATCACGAACGATATTCATAGTAATAGTTCGTCGCAACAGGCGGTCCTATCCGATCGAGGTAGCTCCATGCCCGCGTGTAACCTGTTCCGCCGCCTCATGAGTCGAGGCCTGCGGGGGTGCCCCACGCCGCCGATCCGGAGGCCGGACCGACTGCGGATGGAGGTTCTCGAAAGCCGGGTGACGCCGTCCACCACACCCCAGCCGATCGAGGTCGTCGGCACCGGCGGCGACGACACCCTGATCGTGACCGCTACCGGCCCGGACACCGGCACCTACAGCCTCAACGGCGGGCCCGCGGTCCCGTTCACCGCGAGCCGGCTCTCGCTGACCGGATCCGGCGGCAACGACCTGTTCCGGATCGTCAACCCGAGCGGCGGACTGTTCGCCCCGACCGACGGGATCGTCATCGACGGCGGCGGGGAGACCGGCGGCCCGGGCGACCGGCTGGAGATCCTCGGCGGTGCCCACGCCACCGAGACGCACACCTTCCTGCCGGTCTCGGGCGGCAACCGCGGGACGATCGCCCTGGGGGGCGGGGGGCTCACCGCGAGCTACTCGTACGCCGGGCTGGAACCCGTGCTGGTCAACGCCGGCACCCCGACCGACGTCGTCTTCAACCTGCCGACCGGCGACGGGGACAACGCCGCCGTCGTCGGGGACGACGGGGCGGCCAACGGCCTCTCGCGGATCGCCGGGACCGGCTTCGAGGCGACCACGTTCGCCAACCCGAGCGGCTCGCTGGCGATCAACTTCGGCGACGACGGGGAGACGGTCACCCTCGCCGCCCTCGACCCGGCCTTCGCCGCGCCGGCCGTCCGCCTCGCCGGCGGGAGCGCGGTCGACACGTACAACATCCAGGCGACCCCCGCCGGGGCCGTCACGCAGGTGAACCGCGGCTCGGGCGTCGACACCGTCAACGTCTCCTCGAACGCCCCGCTGAACACCGGGACCCTCGACGCCATCGACGGCGTCGTGGAAATCGTGCCGGACACGGCCTTCGGCTCGATCCTGAACATCAGCGCGAGCGGCAGCACGGCGCCGGACCACGTCACCTACGCCACGGGCAACGGGCCGAACTTCCCGATCTCCGGGACGGCCGGCGGGGGGTGGGAAATCCGGACGCTCGCGAGCAGCTCCGGTGGCGTCAACCTCTCCCTCGGCTCGGGGGCCGACGTCGTCGACGTGCGCAGCGTGTTCGGCGGCGAACCGCTCGCCCTCAACACGGGCGGCGGGGCCGACACGGTCAACCTCGGCAGCACCGGCAACACGCTGGACTCGATCGCGCGGGGGGTGTCGGTGAACGCGGGCGGCCAGGCGGGCGACACCGTCAACCTGTTGGACCAGGGCAGCGGCGTCGCGCACGCCTACACGGTCACCGCCACGACCGTCACCCGGGACGGGAGCGTGAGGCTCACCTACGGCGGGCTGGCGGCCCTGAACCTGAACGCCGGCACCGGCGGCGACACGATCACCCTCAACGACACCGCCGCGGGTACGGCCGTGGGTGTCGATGCCGGCGGCGGCGACGACACCCTGGTCGTCCACCACGGCGGCGGGTTGATCACCCGGACCATCACCTACGCCGGCGGCGGGGGCCTCGACAGCCTCGTCGCCCAGGGCGACGCGGGCGCCGGGGTGAGCGCGACGTACACCACGAGCGGCGCGGCCCCCGCGTTCTCCGGCAGCCTCCGGTACGCCCAGGGGGCGACCACCGAGACGATCACCTTCAGCGGCCTGGAGCCGGTCGAGAGCCTGACCCCGGTCGCCACCCTCACCGTTAACGACGGCTCCAACTCTACCACCGAGAACGTCGTCACCGGCCCGACGTCGACCGGGACCGACCCGGTCCTGGGCACGACGGCCCCGACCTACCAGGTCAACTTCGCCAACCCGGCCGCCGAGGCGCTCAACTGGCGGAACGCGACGGCGGTCACCGTCAACGGGTCGGCGGGCAGCGACACGGTGACGGTGAACCTGCCGACCCGGGTCGACGCCGGGGCGCCGAACCAGCTGACCACCCTGAACGTCACCCCGGGCGGCGGGTCGGACGAGGTCGACGTGCTCGCCACCCCAACCGGCGTCACCACCAACGTCGACACCCAGGTCGGGGTCCCCGACACGACCGTGATCGGCGGGACGCTCGCCGCGTTCAACACCGGGAGCGGGACGCTGGCCGGCATCCTCGGGGCGGTGCTCGTGACGGACTCGGGCGGGGTCGGCCAGCTCTACGTCGACAACTCCGGGGCCGGCGGGGGCGTCACGGCCACGGTGACCGCCACGACGATCGTCGTCGGCGCCGCGCCGGCGATCGCGTACGACTCCAACATGACCGTCGTCCAGCTCGCGCTGACCGCGCTGGCCGACACCGTGAACGTGACCAGCCTCCAGTCCGGCGCCGCGAGCTCCAATAGCACGGCCACCACGATCTTCGGCAACGCCGGCGACGACACGTTCGCGGTTACCTCGTCGGATGCGGCCGGAACCGCGGCGGCCCTCAACATCTTCGGCGGGAGCCCCGCCGCGCCGGCAACCCCCGGCGACCGGCTCACGTTCATGCAGCCGGCCGGTCAGACGACCAACGTGACCGGCCTGACCGCGGACTCCGGCACCTTCACCACCACGGGCGGGTTTGCCCCCGTCAACTACGACGAGATCGAGGCGGTCGCGTCCGACTTCGGCGACGCCCCGGCCACCTACGGCACCCTCCTGGCCGACGACGGGGCGCGGCACATCCCGCTCGGCCCGACCCTCGGCCCGACCCGCGACGCGGAGTTCGACGCGACGCCCCCGCTGGACGGAACCGGCGACGGGGCGGACGAGGACGGGGTGTCGTTCGCCGGCGGCGCCACGCTCACCGCGAACCGGCCGGCGACCGTGACGGTCACGGTGAGCGGCGGGCCGGCGCGGCTGTACACCTGGGTCGACTTCAACGGCGACGGCGACTTCGCCGACCCGGGCGAGCAGGTGTCCGACGGCACGACCGTCCTCCCGGTCGGCGACACGGGCGTCACCTTCACCGTGCCCGGCGCGGCGGCTCTCGGCGGAACGTTCGCCCGGTTCCGGCTGAGCACCGACACCGGCCTCGGGCCGACCGGGGCGGCGGGCGACGGCGAGGTCGAGGACTACGCCGTCACCCTGGTCGCCCCGGCGGCCCCGACCGTGACCCTGGCCGCCCCCGCCACGGACCCGACCAACGCGGCTTCGGTCCCAGTAACGGTCACGTTCAGCGCCCCGGTCACCGACTTCACCGCGGCCGGCTTGCAGCTCGTCAACGCGACGGCAGCGAACTTCGCCGGGTCGGGCGCCACCTACACGTTCGACCTGGTCCCGACCGCCGACGGGGCGTTCTCGGTGACGGTCCCGGCCGGGGTCGCGTTCGACGGACCGACCGGGAATGTCGCCTCCGTGCCCCTCGCTCGGACGTCCGACCGAACGTCCCCGGTCGCCACCATCACCCCGGACCTCACCGGCGGGAACCCGTCGATCGGCGAGCCGGTGCGGTTCACAGTCCACTTAAGCGAACCGGTGACCGGGTTCACCGCGGCCGCAGTCAACCTGACCGGGGGCACGGCCCCGGGGACGCTGACCGCGACCGTGACCGGGAGCGGGGCGGACTACACGGTCGAGGTGACCGGAACGACCGGCGCGGGCACCGTGGTCATCGGCTTCGCGGCCGGGGCCGCCGCCGACGCGGTCGGCAACGCCAGCCCCGCGGCCGGCCCGGTCTCGGTGCGGGTCGTCAACCCGTCGGCGACTCAGAACCTGGCCGCCGCCTTCGCGGTCAGCCCCGGGGCGAACGGGGACGGGACGGTCGCGTACTACACCGACCCCGCCGGCGCGCCGGCGTTCTCGCTCACGCCCGACGCGGCGGTGTTCGGGGTCGGGGTTCGGGTCGCGGCCGCCGACGTGACCGGCGACGGCATCCCGGACCTCGTCGTCGGGTCGGCCCCGGGCGTCCCGGCGGTCGTCGCGGTGATCGACGGGGCGACCCGGGCGGTGGTGCGGACCACCCCGAGCTTCGAGGGCTTCATGGGCGGGGTGTTCGTCGCGGCCGCGGACTTCGACCAGGACGGCAAGGGCGATGTCGTCGTCTCCGCCGGCTGGGGCGGCGGGCCGCGGGTGACGATCCTGTCCGGGGCCAGCGGGTCGGTGATGGCGAACTTCTTCGGCATCGCCGACCCCGACTTCCGGGGCGGGGCCCGGGTCGCGATCGGCGACCTGAACGCCGACGGGGTCGCGGACCTGGTGGTGGCGGCCGGGGAAGGCGGCGGGCCGCGGGTGGCCGGGTACGACGGTGCCGGCCTCGCGACCGGAGCCGTCTCGAGTCTGTTCCGCGACTTCTTCGTCTTCGACCCGGGGTTGCGGAACGGGGTGTATCTGGCGGTCGGCGACCTGAACGGGGACGGGTACGGCGAACTGATTGCCGGGGCCGGGCCGGGCGGCGCCCCGCGGGTGTTCGGGGTCAGTGGCAAGGATCTGGTCCAGTCGGGCCGAATCACTCGGCTGGCGAACTTCTTCAGTGGCGACGTGACGACCCGCGACGGGGTGCGGCTGGCGGTCCACGACACGGACCGGGACGGGAAGCCGGACGTGCTGACGAGCGCCGGGCCGAACAACGGGCCGGGGGTGACGATCTACCCAAGCCGGAACATCTCGAGCGAGGGCACTCCCACGTCGAAGGAGGAGATCGCGCTGCCGCTGACCACGGCCGGCGTGTTCGTCGGGTAGGGGCCGGTTCCGTTTCGCCGCGGTGAAAGACCCGTACGGCGGCGATCTCCGTGCGGGACGCCGTGGCCGGGATTCCGGCCACGGGTCAGCTCGAAACGAAGGACCGGCCGACGACCTTCGACACTTC
>JAFKFQ010000619.1:0-13609 GCA_017308215.1 bacterium
CCCCGTCCCAAAGTCCCCTATCCTGACCCCACCCCCGGAGCCACGCCGATGACCGCCGTCCTCGAAACGAACGTTCCCGGCTTCCCGTGCCGGCGCGGCAAGGTCCGCGACGTGTACGACCTCGGCGACACGCTCGCCATCGTCGCCACCGACCGCATCAGCGCGTTCGACTACACCCTCACGCCGCCCATCCCCGAGAAGGGGCGCATCCTCACCGCGCTCAGCGTCTTCTGGTTCGACTTCCTGAAGGTGCCGCACCACCTCCTCAGCACGGACCTCGCCGACCTCCCGCCCGCGTTCCGCCGGCCCGAACTCGACGGCCGCACCATGCTCGTCCGCAAGACGACGGTCGTGCCGATCGAGTGCGTCGCCCGCGGCTACCTCCTCGGCTCCGGCTGGAAGGAGTACACGGCGAGCGGTACGGTCTGCGGCATCCCGCTCCCGGCGGGGCTGCGGGAGGCGGAGAAGCTGCCCGAGCCGCTGTTCACGCCGGCCACGAAGGCGGAGCAGGGGCTACACGACGAGAACATCTCGTTCGCGGCGACGGAGCAAGCCGTGGGCGCCGACACCGCCGCGGAGCTGCGCGACCGCACGCTCGACGTGTACCGCCGCGCCGCCGCGCACGCCGAGGCGTGCGGCATCATCCTCGCCGACACCAAGCTCGAATGGGGCCGCCTGCCGACGGGCGAGCTCATCCTGATCGACGAGGTGCTGACGCCGGACAGCTCGCGGTTCTGGCCGAAGGACACGTACCGGCCGGGCGGGTCGCCGCCGTCGTTCGACAAGCAGTTCGTGCGCGACTGGCTGGAAACGACCGACTGGGACAAGTCCAGCCCGCCGCCGCCGCTGCCGGCCGAGGTGGTGGAGAAGACGGCCGCGAAGTACCGCGAGGCGCTGGCCCGGTTGGCCGGGGGGTAGGCGTGGGGGACTGGGAGTTCATCTCCGACGAAGAGCGTCAGGAGTCGTCGCGCAAGGCACGGCGGCCGCCGCTCACCTACGCCCGGATCGGGCAGATCGCCGGCGGCGCGGTCGCGTGCTGGCTCACGGCCGCCGTCTGCTTCCTGGCGTTCTGGTTGCGGTGGAAGTTCGACCCGCGGCAGATCGCCGTTTCGGGTACCCTTTGCCTCGGTGCGCTCTACGCCGGGGCGTGGGTCGGTCAGTGGATCGGCGCGGTCTTCGACCGGAAGCGCGACGACAGACCGAAGGCGTAGCGGACCCCGAATTGGTAGCCGCAGGCTTCAGCCTGGGCCAGGCGGGCGCAGGCTGAAGCCTGCGGCTACCAAGCCACCGTCCGCTGACCACGACGCTAGCTGTCGTCCAGAGTTGAAACGAGGTCGACGAGCTTCTCCCACCGGGCCTGGCGCTCGCGGTGGAGCATCCCGACCCGTTCGTGGACCCAGTCCTGGATGGCGTCGCCGGCGTCGGGGGTGCGGGCGGCCGTCCCGGACAGGTCGTGGACCGCCGTGTCGCCGGTCGGGTTCGCGGCGTGGGCCAGCGCCAGCCGAGTTACCTCGCCTTGGAGGCCGGCGAGCTCGGCGTTCAGCTCCTTGATCCGCGCGATCTCCGCCTCGGCCGCCGACCGCCCGGCCCGCAGCCGGCCGCACAACCGGGCCACCATCAGCAGCGCCTGCTGCGCCTGCCCGAACATCTGCCCGTGCATCTCGGCGAGCTGGCCGATCAGCGCGGCGATCGGGTGCTCGGGCACCGGCTCGGCCGAGACCGGGACCGGCGACCCGAGCCGGCCGGACGACCTCCCCGCCGGCGTCGCGCCCGACCCCGGGCCGGCGGCGAGGAGGATCGGCGCCGAGAGCGGGCCGGACGGCGTCGGGTGGCGGAACGTCCCGTGGAGGATGTGCGAGCTCGGCAGCCCCGACACCGGGTCGAGCACCGGCAGCCCGCCGAGCGGCACCTCGTCGTCCGGCTCCGGCGGGGTACGCGGCGCCGGGGGCGGGGTCTGGCGCGGGGTGACCGGGAGCGACCGGGCGGCCGCGGTGCGCAGCGCCGGCGGGGTGTCGGTCGTGTCCGGGGTGCGGCAGGCGATCAGGAACCGCCCGACCCACAGCTCGGCCCCGTCGGGCAGCGGGGCGACGCGCATCCGCTCGCCGTTCACCACCACCCCGCGGCCGGACAGGTCCACCACCCACAGCCCCGTCGGGGTCAGTACCAGCCCGCAGTGGTACGGGGCCACGTCGTCGGCCGACAGGTGGAGCTTGCACGCGTCGGCCCGGCCGACGAGCGTCAGCACCCGGTTGACCTGCCACCGGTCCTTCGGCCGGCGGCCGTTGCGGAACTCGAGCTGCACGGCCGGCCGCACCCGGGTGAGGTCCGGGTCGGCCTGCATCGGGCCGACGCCCGCGCGCGGCGGGCGCGCCGCCGCGACCGGTTTGCAGAGGGTGACGCGGAACGGGCCGACCTTCACCGCGGTCCCGGGGTCGAGCCAGTCGGGGCCGCGGGAGCCGTCCGGCCAGACGACGCCGGCCCGGCTCCCCAGGTCGATGGCGAACACGTGGCCGTCGAGCACCTGGAACCAGGCGTGGCGGGGGTGAACGTCGGGGTCGCTGAGGGTGACGTCGCACGCCTCGTCGCGGCCGACGAGGGTGAACGGCTGGTGGAGCGTGCCTTCGGCCAGGACGCCGCCGTCCGCCAGGCCGACGCGCAAGTCCAGGGGGGCACCGGCCCCGCACGCGTCGGCGAAGCGCGCGATGAGCGGGTCGTTCACGAACGCGGTCCTCGGGCGGGCGCCCCGCGTCCGGTCCCCGGCCGCGCGACGGACTTCGCGGGTTCAGATGCTACTATAGCCCAACTTTTCGGGTCGTGAGGGATATCCGGCCCGTCTGCTGTGTGGTGCAGTCGGCGCGCCGGACCGGCACCGCCGCCGAACCTGCACTATGCTCCGGTGCCCCGCCCGGGTCGCCCGGGTCGTCGGGTTGTGGTATAACCGGGATTGCGACGCCGGCCCGCCCGTCCGGCCCTCCCCGAGGGAACGCCTTGTCTGCCCCTCTGCCCGCGGCCGGGCACTCCCCGGCCGCCGCCACCGTCCGTTCCCCGGCCTGGATCGCCGCCGTCGCCGCCACCCTCGGCGTCGTCGGGTTCGTCTACCTGCCGCTGCTCCGCTACTCGTTCGGCGAGTGGCTCAAGCCGGACTACTCGCACGGGTTCCTCGTCCCCCTGTTCTCGGCCTACCTCGCGTGGCTGTGGAAGGCGTGGGCGCCGGACGAGTTCGCGTGGCCGGACGTGCGCGGGCTCGGGTTCTTCCTCGCCGCCGCGCCGCTCTACGTCGCCGCCCGGTTCTTCAACGTCGGCACGGAATGGCTCCAGGGGGTGTCGCTGGTGCTGGCGCTGCTCGGCGTCGTGACGGTGTACGGCGGGGTCGCCGCGCTCCGCTGGCTGTACGGGCCGGTGCTGTTTCTGATGTTCATGTTCCCGCTCCCGTACAAGGTCGAGCACACCCTCGGCTGGCCCCTCCAGCGGACCGCCGCGGTCGGCTCGGAGTACGTCCTCCAGACCATCGGCTACCCGACGTACCGCGAGGGCGTGCTGCTCCACTGCCAGGACCACGTCCTCGAAGTGCAGAACGCGTGCAACGGGCTGAGCATGCTGCTCACGTTCGTCACGCTCTCGACGGCGATGGCGCTGGTGGTGAAGCGGCCGTGGCTCGACCGCGGGATCATCCTGGTGGCCGCGGTGCCGATCGCCATCGGGTCGAACATCCTGCGCATCGCCCTGACCGGGGTGCTGTACAACGAGGCCGGGAAGGAGTTCGGCGACCGGGTGTTCCACGACTTCGCCGGGTGGATGATGATGCCGGTGGCGCTGGGCCTGCTGTGGCTCGGGCTGAAGGCGCTGGACTGGGTGTTCCTCGAAGACCTCGGCAAGGCGAGCCGCGAGGACGTGATCAAGAACGTGACCGCGAACCCGGCGCTGCTGTTCATGCCGCAGTTCGAGGCCGGCGCCAAGAAGCCGGCCCCGGCCGCCCCGAAGCCGACCGGCGGTAACCGGTGACTGCCCCAACTCGGACCACCTACGCGGCGCTGGCGGCGGCCGCCGCCGCGTTCATCCTGTACGGCAGCTGGGTGCCGTTCGACTTCCGCGCCCCGCCCGGCGGCGACCCGCTCGACCTCTTCGCCCGCTGCGTGCGCGAGCGGATGTCGGTCTACTCCCGGTCGGACGGCGTCGGGAACGTCGCCGTCGCCGTCCCCCTCGGATTCTTCCTCCTGGCCGCCGCCCGGGTCGATCGGCCGCGCGGGTTCGGCGACCTGGCGGCGGCGCTGGCGCTGTGGCCGGTGGCGGTGGCGGTGGCGGTGCTCGCCGAGTTCGGGCAGGTGTATCTGCCGACGCGGTTCGCCACCGGTGCCGACATCTGGTGCCAGGCGCTCGGCGCCGCGCTCGGGATGCTCGGCTGGGCGGTCGCCGGGAACTGGGTGACGGCGCAGGCGCGGGTCGTGTGGGACCGGGCGCGGCCGGACGACGCGGCGGGCCGGCTGCTGTGGGCGTACCTGCTGTGGGTCGCCGCGGCGCAGGCGCTCCCGCTCGACCTGACGGCGAGCCCGAAGGACGTGTACCTCAAGCTCCGCGACCACGTGGTGTACGTGCCGTTCACGGAGTTCGGCGCCGGCGGTCCGGCGGACGCGGGTGCGAAGCTGGTGAAGCTCGCCGGGCTGTTCCTCCCCGCCGGCCTGTTCGCCGGGCGGATGTGGCCGACCGCCGGGCGGGGGCTGGCGCTCGGGCTGGCGGTGGCGGGGCTCACCGAGGCGGGGCAGGTGGTGGTCATGTCGCGCACCCCGTCGGCGACGGACGTACTGGCGGGGACGCTCGGCGTGATGGCCGGCTGGGCGGCGGCGCAGACCGACCGCGAGATGCGGGTGCCGCTGGCGGCCGCGTGGGCGGCGGCACTGGCGGTGGTGTTCTGGGCGCCCTTCGACTTCCGCCCCGACGCGGGGTCGTTCGGCTGGCTCCCGGGCCGCCCGTTGGAGAGCGGCAACCCGTTGTTCCAGTTTGAAGACGTGCTCGTGAAGCTGGCGCTGTTCGCGCCGGTCGGCGCCGCGTGCGGCCGGGCCGGTCGGGGCGCGGCGGCCGCGGCGCTGGTGGCGCTGGCGGTCGAGGCGGGTCAGTTGTTCCTGCCGTCGCACGTCCCCGGGATGACCGACGTGATCGTCGGCGCGCTCGGCGGCGCCGCCGGCGGGTGGGCGGCGAGCCGGGTGGCGTAGTGTGGTGCGGCACTCCGTGCCGCCTCCCGCCAGGTGCCTGCCGGTCCGCGGCGGCACGGAGTGCCGCACCACACCGGGCGACACGGGCGGGTAACCTGCACTACGTTGAGGGTGGAGTGACGGACGCGACGCAGACGACCCCAGAGAGCCCGCCGGCGATGAGCATCGGCCTTCCCGACGCCCCCGCCGCCCCGCCGGCGGCCGAGCCGGCCGCGACCGAGCCGCCGCTCACGGTCATCGAGCCGCGATCCGGGTGGGCCGCCCTCGACGCCCGCGAGCTGTGGCGCTACCGCGAACTTCTCGCCTTCCTCGCCTGGCGCGACGTCAAGATCCGCTACAAGCAGACGGTCTTCGGGCTGGCGTGGGCGGTGGCGCAGCCGCTCGCCACGGCCGGCGTGTTCGCACTGTTTCTCGGCCGCGCCGCCGGCGTGACCGCCGGGATCGAGCACTACCCGCTTTACGTCTTCGCCGGCATGACCGCGTGGGCGTTCTTCAGCAACGTCGTCCTGTCCGCCGGGAACAGCGTGGTGGCGAACGAGCGGCTTGTCACGAAGGTGTACTTCCCGCGCCTCATCATCCCGCTCAGCACCGTCGGCGTCGGGCTGTTCGACCTGGCGGTCGCGTCCGGGCTGATGGCGTTCCTGGCGGCGTACTACGGCGTGGCGCCCGGGTGGTCGGTGGTGCTGCTGCCGCTGGTGGTGGCGCTGCTGGCGGTGGCGGCGGCGGGGGTCGGCATCCTCCTTGCGGCGCTGATCGTGGCGCAGCGCGACTTCCGCTTCGTGCTGACGTTCGGCGTGCAGCTGTGGATGTTCGCCACACCGACGCTGTACATGGCGCCGGACGCGCTCGGCCCGACCGCGCAGGCGTGGCTGCCGCTGAACCCCGCCTACGGGCTGATTGCCGCGTTCCGCGCGACGGCGCTCGGCGGGCCGATCGACTGGTACGCGTTCGGCGTGTCGGCGGCGGTGGGGCTGGTCGTGGCGGCGGTCGGGCTGGTGTACTTCCGCCGCGTCGAGCGGTCGTTCGCGGACAAGATTTGAGCGGGACCGGTATATAGCGGCGGGCAAGCCCGCCGCTATGTACCCGAGTGGGGGGCCGATGAAGCCGGCGATCCGGGCGGAGAACCTGAGCAAGCGCTACCGACTCGGGTCGGCGCGGGCGGACAACAACCTCACCGAGGCGGTCCGCGCCGGGCTCGGGCGGGCGTGGCGCGGCCTCACCCGCCGCGCCGCCGCCGCTACCAGCGAGTTCTGGGCGCTGAAGGACGTGTCGTTCGACGTGCGGCCCGGTGAGGTGCTCGGGATCATCGGGCGGAACGGCGCCGGCAAGAGTACGCTGCTCAAGGTGCTGTCGCGGATCGTCGAGCCGACCGCCGGGCGTGCCGAGGTCCGCGGGCGGATCGGCAGCCTGCTCGAGGTCGGCACGGGGTTCCACCCGGAGCTCAGCGGCCGCGAGAACGTGTACCTCAACGGCAGCGTCCTCGGCATGACGCGCCGGGAGATCACCCGGAAGTTCGACGAGATCGTGGCGTTCAGCGGGGTCGAGCGGTTCCTCGACACGCCGGTGAAGCGCTACAGCAGCGGCATGTACGTCCGCCTCGCGTTCGCGGTGGCGGCGCACCTGGAGCCGGAAATCCTGATCGTGGACGAGGTGCTGGCGGTCGGCGACGCCGAGTTCCAGAAGAAGTGCATCGAGAAGATGCGGGCGGTGCGGCGGTCGGGGCGGACGGTGCTGCTCGTCAGCCACAACCTGGCGCAGATCGAGAGCCTGTGCGACCGGGCGGTGACGCTGAAGCAGGGCGTGGTGGCCGGGGCGGGGCCGGCGGCGGGGCAGGTGCGCGAGTACCTGCGCCAGGCGCGCGAGGGCGCCGGCGACCGGGTGGACCTGCGGGTGCACCCGCACCGGGCCGGCGGGGCGGTCCCGCTGCTCACCGCGCTGACCGTGTTCGCCGACGGGGCACCCGGCACGGTCGCCCGGATGTCCGGCGGGTTCGGGTTCGAGCTCGCCTACGAGCTGCCGCGCAAGCCGCGGGACGTGCGGGTCGGGGTGGTGCTGGAGAACGAGATGGGGGTGAAGGTGACGGCCGTGTCGCCGACGTTCGAGGACCCGCACCTGCTCGACGACCCGCCGGCGGCCGGCTGGGTCCGGGTCGACGTGCCGGTCCACAACCTCGTCCCCGGGGTGTACGCGGTGAACGTCCACTTCCAGGCCGAGGGGCAGGCCGACGGGATCGAGCCCGCCGGGCAACTGACGGTCGAGGCCGACGACGCGTTCGGGTCCGGCCGGACGCCCGACGCCGGGGTGGCGGCCACCTACCAGCGGTGCCGGTGGGCCAAGTCGTGGTGAGGGAACCCGTGGGAGGAATCAAGTCCGCACTCGCCGCCGCCGTGAGTCGCCTCGCCGGCCCACTCGGGCTGACCGTCGTCCCGACCTGGCGGCTCCGCGACCTGGAGTACCAGGGTGTCCCGACGTTCCGGTTCGGCGGGGCCGAATACCCGCACCTGCTCCACCACCACAACTGCGGCCGGCTGCCCGAGTCCGCGACCGAGCGGACGGTCGAGCTCCCGCTGGCCGACCGGTGGCTGGCGCACGCCCCGGCCGACCGGGTGGTCGAGGTCGGGGCGGTCACGCCGTACTACTGGCCCGGGCGGGTCCGGCGGGTGGCCGACCCGGCCGACCCGCACCCGCAGGTCACCGACCGGGTCGGGGTCGAGCACCTCGACCTGACCGGGGCGGCCGTTCTCTGCGTGTCCACTCTGGAGCACATCGGCAGCGGCGAGTACGGGCTCCCGCCCGACCCGCCGGCCCTGGCCCGGGCGGTCGAGAAGTTGTGCCGGGAGGCGGCCGCGTTCCTGGTCACCGTCCCAGTAGGGTACAGCCCGCACGCCGACGCCGTGTTCCTGGCCCCCCCGCCGCCGGGGGTGACGGCGGGGTACTTGGTGCGGCCCGGGCGGCGGCGCGGGTGGGTCGAGGTGCCGGCCCCGGCCCAGGCCCGGCTCCCGTACAACCCGCCGGCCGCGACCGCGGCCGACCCGCGGGGCGCGAACGCCGTCGTCGTGTGGGAGCGGGGCGGGTTCCTGGCCGCCCCGCCCCCGCCGGCCGGGGGGGCGTGATGCGCATCGGGATCGATGCCCAGCTGGCCGCCGCCGGCAACCGGACCGGGCTGTACACCCAGCTCCGCCGGGTGGTCGGGGCGGTCCGCCCGCTCGCCGGCGACCGGGTGTGGCTCCTCGCCGACGCCGCCGCCAACCGCCCGCCGCTCGGCCGGGCGGACGCGGCCGTGCTGGCGGCCGCGTTCGACGGGGCGAAGGTGCGTCTGCGCCGCGGGTACCGGGTGTGGTACCGGCTGTCCCGGTGCAACCGGGTGGACGTGCTCGTCCACAACCTCCACGGGGTGCTCCCCCGGGCCACCCGCGGGGCGAACGTGTACGTCGTCCCGGACGTGATCCCGCTGGCGTTCGACTACGGCGACCCGGACTTCGCCGCCCCGTACCGCCCCTTCTACGAGGCCGCCCGCCACGCCGACGCGGTCGTCGTCTGGTCCGAGCACACGAAGGCCGACTTCCTGGCCCGCGTGGGCGGAGACCCGGGCCGGGTGCGCGTGTGCCCGCTGGCGGCCGGGCCGGAGTTCCGGCCGATGGCCCGGGCCGAGGTCGAGCCGGTGCTCGCCCGGCACGGCCTCGCCGACGCCCCCTACGTCCTGTTCGTGTCCACCGTCGAGCCGCGGAAGAACCACGCCGGCCTGGTCCGCGGGTTCGCCCGGGCGGTGGCGGCCGACCCGGCCCTGCCGCACCGGCTGGTCCTGGTCGGCAAGCCGTGGCTCGGGGGGGCGGAGCTGTTCGACCTGGTCCGGGCGCTCGGGCTCGGCGACCGGGTCCGGCACCTCGGGTTCGTGGACGACCTGCCGCCGCTCTACGCCGGCGCCGCCGCCTTCGCGTTCCCGTCCTTCTACGAGGGGTTCGGGCTGCCCCCGCTGGAGGCGATGGCCGCCGGGGTGCCGGTCCTGGCGGCGGCCGCCTCGTCGCTCCCGGAGGTGGTGGGCGACGCCGGCGTGCTGTTCGACCCGCACGACGACCGGGCGATCGCCGACGCCCTGCTCCGGGTGCTCACCGACCCGGCGGCCCGGGCCGACCTGGCGGCCCGCGGGCTCGCCCGGGCGGCGCGGTTCTCGTGGGACCGCACGGCGGCGCAATACCTCGCGGCGTTCCGGGCCGGGTACGACCGGTTCGCCGGCCGCCGCCCGGCCGCGCGGGGGGGCGGGTGATGCGCGTCGGCATCGACACCGACTGGCTCGCCGGCCCCCGCCGCGACGGGCTGTACAACCACGCCGCCGGGCTCCTCGCCGGGCTGCGCGAGGCCGGGCTCGCCGGTGCGGCCACGCTCTACACCTGGAACCGCGGGCCGGGTGCCGTCGCGGCCGACGGCTTCCGCGCCCGCGACTACCGCCCGCCGGCGCGCCTCCACCGCCTCCGCAAACGGCTCGAACCGTTCTCGCGCTACGGCCGGCTCGACGTGTTCCAGTCGATGACGCACGCCGGCTTCCCACCGGTCGCCGGTCGGCTGAATGCGTACCTCGTGCCGGACCTGACGACCGTCCGCGTCCCCGAGTGCCACACCGCGAAGACCCGCGCCGACTGGGACGCGTACCTCGACGCCGTCCGCCGCCACGCCGACCTCGTGGTGACGTGGTCGGCCCACACCCGCACCGACGTGGCCGACACGCTCGACATCCCGCTCGACAGGATCGCCGCCATCCCGCTCGGCTGCGGGCCGGATTTCCGCCCCGTGCCGCCGGCCGAAACGGCGCCGGCGCTCGCCGCGCTCGGCGTCGAGTTCGGGCGCTACCTCCTGACGGTCGGCACCGTGGAGCCGCGGAAGAACCACGTCACGCTGTTCCGCGCCTACGCGGCGCTGAAGGCGCGCGGCCGCGTTGCCGGCGTGCCGCTCGTCGTCGTCGGCGCGAAGGGCCACGACTCCGATGCGATCGTCGCCGAGCTCGACCGCCTCGGGCTGACGGCCGACGACGTGCGGATGGCCGGCTTCGCCGGTCCGCTCCCCGCGCTGTACTCGGGGGCGGCGGCGCTGGCGTACCCGTCGCGCTACGAAGGGTTCGGCCTGCCGCCGCTGGAGGCGATGGCGTGTGGCTGCCCCGTCGTCGTCTCGACCGCGACGTCGTTGCCCGAGGTCGTCGGCGACGCCGGTCTGCTCGCCGACCCGGACGACATCGACACGCTGGCCGACCACCTCGGCCGCGTGTTGGCGGAGCCGGAGCTGCGGGTGAGGCTGGTCGCGGCCGGGCGGGAGCGGGCGGCGGGGTTTACGTGGCGGCGGTACGCCGAGGAGCTGTTCGCGGCGTACCGGGCCGCGCGGGCGGCGCGGCGGGAGCGCGTATGATCCGCATCGTGACGTACCCCGACCCGGCCGACCCGAACCCGTACTTCGGACGCTACTACGGCGCGCTCGCCGCGCACGGGTTCGAGCTCGTCGGCACGGCCTCCTTCGGCGACGACTTCCTCCGCGGCCGCGGGCACGAGTTCGACGTCCTCCACGTCCACTGGGCGCACGAGAACATCTGGCGCGTCCGCGGCCCGGGTCGGCTCGCGCGGCTCCGCGGCGTCGTCGGCCTGTGGCGCTTCCTCCGCCTCGCGCGGCGGATGGGGAAGACCGTCGTGTGGACCGCGCACGACCTCGAATCGCACGAGGGGCGACAGATCGTGGACCGCCTCGGCAACGCCGTACTCGCCCGCACCGCCGACCTCGTGATCTGCCACTCCGAGTACACCCGCGATCGTCTGATCCGCCGCTACTGGGGGAACCCGCGGACGGCGCTGGTGACGCCGCTCGGTAACTACGACGGCGTGTACCCGCCGCCACGTCCGCGGGCCGGGACTTTCGCGCGGTTCGGCCTCGACCCGACCAAGCGCACGCTCGTTGCGGTCGGCTTGGTGCGGCCGTACAAGGGGTTCGACCTCGCCGTCGAGGCCGCGCGTCAGCTCGGCGACGGTTTTCAGCTCGTCGTCGCCGGCCCGGTGCGGCCGGGCTGGGAGCCGGTCGCCGACGGGCTGCGAAAGGCTGCAGCGGGGCTGGCGAACGTGCGCTTCGAGTTCCGCCACCTCGACGACGCCGAACTCGTTGATCTCCATTCCGCGGCCGACTGCGTGCTGCTGCCGTACCGCTGGATCACCGGCAGCGGTGCGCTCCTGACGACGCTGACGCTCGGCCGCGCCGTGGTGGCGTCGGACCTGCCCTACTTCCGTGAGACGTTGGCCGCCGACCCCGAAGCCGTCGAGTTCTTCCCGGCCGGTGACGTGAACGGGTTGGTGGACGCGATCCGCCGCTTCTTCGCCGCCGACGTGCCCGCGCGGCACGCCGCCGCACGCCGCGCCGCCGACCGCTTCCCGTGGGCAGAGGTCATCAAGCCGGTGGCAGCCCGGCTGCACGAACTGCGCGGGTCGGCCGCGGTGGGGGCGCTGTGAGCCTCAGCGTCGTCATCCCCGCCTACAACCGCGAGCGGACCGTCGCCGCGACGATCGCCTCCGTCCGCGCCTGTGGCGTGCCCGCCGAGATCGTCGTGGTCGACGACGGCTCGAAGGACCGCACCGTCGAGATCGCGCGCGGCTGCGGCGTGACCGTGGTGACGCAGGCGAACGGCGGCCCGGCCGCGGCACGGAACACCGGCATCGGGCGCGCCACCGGCGACGTGCTCGCCTTCCTCGACTCCGACGACGTATGGCTCCCGGGCGTCGCGCCCGCCGCGCTCCAGGTGCTCCAGGATTACCCGCAGCTCGACGCCGTGTTCTGCGAGACACACTTCGGCAACGAGGCCGACGGCTACCGCCCGCTGAGCGAAGCGACCGGCGCCGGCCGCTTCGGCGAACTCCTGACGGCGCCGCTCGGCCCCGACCTGTTCGCGCTCGACCGCGGCCGGTTCGTGCGGATGATGCTCGACCGCAACCAGGTCTTCCTCGGCTCGACACTCGTCCGCCGCGCCGCACTCGACCGGCTCGGCGTATTCGACCCGCGGCTGTTCGGCGGCGAGGACTACGAACTCTGCCTGCGTCTCGCGGCCGGGGCGGCGTGGGCGTTCCTGACGCGGCCGCTGGCGCGGTACGAGAAGCACCCCGGCGGGCTCTCCGCGGACCCGGACCGGATGGCGCGCGAGTTCGCGCTCGCCCTGCGCGACGCGGCGGCGCGGCGCGACCTGTTCACCCCGGCCGAATACGATCTCGTACGGCGGCGGCACCGCGAACTGTCGTTCTACCACGCCTACCTCGCCTACCAGCGCGGCGACCTCGGCGCTTCGCGGCAGCGCTTCGCGGCGGCGCTGCGGCACGCCGGGTTCAGCGCGAAGGCGGCCGCGTACTGGCTGGCGTGCTGCCTCCCGGGCGGTGTCGTCCGCTCGCTCCGCCGGCTGAAGGGGGCCGCGCCGTGAACGTGTGGATCGTGCCCGTCAACTTCAACGGCCTCGACGACACCCGCAAGTGCCTCCGCTCGCTTGCCGAACTAGCGCCGCCGGCGAACGTCGTCGTCGTGGACAACGCCTCGGCCGACGACCCGCTCCCGAAGCTGCGCGCCGAGTTCCCGTGGGCGCACTACGTCCAGAACGCCACGAATGCCGGTTGGAGCGGCGGGAACAACTCGGGCATCCGCTACGCGCTCGACCGCGGCGCGGACGTGGTGATCCTGCTGAACAACGACACGGTGGTGCGGCCGGACATGGTCGCCCGGCTGCGCGCGGCGCTGGACGCGCACCCGGCCTACGGCGTGATCGGCCCGGTGATCCGCTACATGGACGAGCCGGAGGCGGTGATGACGGACGGGACGGTGTTCAACCGCCCCGGCTTCCCCGGGTTCTTCGAGCGCCGGCCGGTACCGGAGGCGAGTGCCGACCCGCCGGCGGTCGCGCCCGTGGACATCGTGAACGGGTGCTGCATGGCGGTGCGCGCCGCCGTGTTCCGCCGCGTCGGGCTGATCGACGACCGCTTCTTCCTGATCCACGAGGAGTCGGACTTCTGCCTGCGGGTGCAGGAAGCGGGGTTCGCGTGCGGGGTGCTGGCCGAGGGGCTGGTGTGGCACAAGGGGTCGAGCGCGTTCAAGCGGACCGGCAAGCGCTGGCAGCGCTACTACGACGCCCGCAACCTCGGCCTCTTGCTCGCCAAACACCCCGGCCGCGGCACCGGCCGGCGACGCGGGTGGCGGAGCTACGCCGCGTACCTGCGCTACGCCTATCACCGCTACTGCCACGAGTGCGAGGGCGGCGCCCCCGACGCCGCCGACGCGGTGCTGGAGGGGCTGATCGACACCGCCACGCGCCGTTACGGCGCGTACCGCCCGGGCCGCCGCTGGGCGGTGCCGGTGCTCCGCGCCGCGTTCGAGACGGCGCGGCGGGCGGCGGCGGCCGC
>JAFKFQ010000619.1:13616-20644 GCA_017308215.1 bacterium
CTCGCCCGCGTGCAGGATCACCATGACGAGCCCCGCTGGTGCTCCGATGGTGCCGAACACGATCTCGCTTACCGCGCCTGGCGACCTGGAGGCGATTCCGGTGTCGCCCCCGATCGTATGGGTGCGTCTACCGCTCAGTGCCAGCCCCGGCGAACGGCCGGCGTGAGCCGGCTGGTGGTTGGTGCGGGTGCCCGAGCGGACCACGTGGGTGACCGGGCGCCGTCCCAGGCACCTGTACCAACCACCAGCCGGCTCACGCCGGCCGTTCGCCACGTCGGTCTGGGCGCGTTCCTCGTCAAAGAAGTGACGGACCGAGAACAGCCGGCCTACTTCTCGCGGGCACTGCGATGCCGCTCCTGATCGGCACGGACATCCTGACCCGCTGCATCTTCCAACTCAACGGCCCCGATCGCTGGTTCACGCTGGCGTTCTGACGCGCGCCCGCCCCGCGCCGGCTCAAACTTCTTGGCTTATCCCAACCGGCCCCGGTCGATCGACCGGGGCCGGTGCATTTTGACGCTGACTAGAGAACCGGCACCTCGTCTGTCGGATCATCCGGCCCCAACCTGCGGCCCGGCCTCGTGCCCTCCATCGCCTTCTGTACCCGCTCCACGATCCGCCGCGCCACGTACTTCACGCGCGCGAGCACGTCGTCTTCCAACTCACTCCAGTCCGATTCCTCCGGGTCGCTATCCGTGCGGTTGCTCATGGCATCTGCTGGTTCAGGGGCTGGGCGCTCTGTCTCCTAGGTGACAAAGCAGCAACCGTGCCACCGGCGCTCCTCAAAGCGGTGTTCGCACCCAAGTTCCCGGTCGTCAGCCCGTAAATCCTTACCCTTTGCCCGCAACTTACCCAACATGTGACAATTACAGGCAAATCGGCTTTGCCTTCTTTGGGTCGAAACTACCCACTTCCCCCGTTTGGGGACGCCTTGCCCCTTTTGATGAGTTCAGACATGCGGAACACTGGCCGATCGGTCATGCTGATGGGCGGCTCCTTTCCCCTCTGGCGCCCGGTCATGTCCGACGAACCCGCTGCGGCTGGTTCCTTCTGGTCGTCGATCCGGTGGCCACCGGACGAGTTCGCACTGGCGCTGGGGGTCATGGTCACCATCGGGGTAGTCCTCACCGTCTTTCGGCCCGACCCGTTCTTCGACCCCGCGATCTACCAGTACGTCACCCTCCTGACCTTCGCAGCGATTACCACCCTCCTGTGGGCGGCCCACCGGGTTCTCGTGGCTTGGATTTGGTGGCCGTCGCGCTACCGCGTGGTGCGCTGGCTCAAGGCCGCTGCGAAGGTGGTGCTGACGGACCCCGCGAACCGCCACTGAGCGGGGTCGGCGCCACGACGGGCTACCATGACCGCGGTGGAGGTGGAGGACCGGGGCGACGCGCCGGTGTTCCGCCAGCTCGCGGCCACGACGGCGGTCAACTTCACGATGGCGGAGGTGTCGGCGGACAAGGCGTCCGGCAACCTCGGCAACCTGGAGTGCGTGGAGGACGCGGGCGGGTGCCGTACATCGCGTTCAAGTCGAACGCCCGGGGCGGGAACGGGCCGGGCATCTGGGCATGGATGCACGCCCACTTCACCCTGCGGCGGGACGACTTCCTCGCCCACTATTGCAGGTGGAGCAACGTCGAGTCCACGGGGATGTCGTTCGGAGGTCTGCCCCAAGTGCTAGAATCCGTACTGGAATCGATCGCGAAAGGGGCCGAAACGAACGACGGCGCGTAGAGGGAATCTCGAAACGAAACGTAAATCTGAAGCATTCTTACTGTGGGTAACGTACAACGAGCCAGCCGCGCTGGTGACACACACCTATGACGAAACGACGCCAAAATTTCGAGAACATCGCTTGGTTCAAGGACCAGCATGACCGCAAGCGTCTCGACATGGACCCTCCATTCCAGCGCCGGAGCGTGTGGACGAGAAAATATCGCGAAGACTTTATTGACACTATATTATTAGATTATCCAGCACCGGCCATCTTCTTATTTTCCAGTATCTCCGATACGGGGGCTACGAACTACCAACTCGTAGACGGGAAGCAGCGACTCGAGACAATCTTCGGGTTCATTGGGAACCGGTTCCCGGTCGGTGAGCAGTCGCCAATCCTGAGGCTGAGGGGGAAGTACTTCGAGCACCTCTCGAGAGATGAGAAGGTCGCCTTCTTCGACTACGACTTCTCCGTCGAGTACCTTCCGACGAACGACGAGCAGGTCATCGACGCCATTTTCGACCGCCTCAACCGCAACGTGGCGAAGTTGACGGCCCAAGAACTACGTCACGCCCGATTCGGCGGTCGCTTCATCAAGGCGGCGGAGGACCTGTCAGCATGGATGGAAACGCGGCTGGGAAAGAACTTCCCTCGCATCACGGAGACTTCAAGGAATCAGATGAAGGACGTGGAGGTGGCTGCCACCCTACTGTTGCTGCTTGAGGAAGGTCCAAAGGGCCACTCGACGACTTCGATGGATGAGGCGTTCAGCAACCGAGATGAAGAGTGGGAACAAGAGACGGTAGTGGTTGACGAGTTCCGCTCGACCGTAGAGCACATCTCGAGCATTCTCGCCAACCACAACGGGGAATGGCTCGCATCCTCCCGCTTACGCAACCAAGCCGACTTCTATTCGTTCTTCGGAGCTGTGGCGGAACTCAGCCGAGAGAAGACACTGCCGCCTCCCGATCGCTCTGCGGCTAGGCTTCGCGTGTTTCTCGAGAACTTTGTAGAGACTCCAGTGCAACGAGCGGCGGTCGAAGCTGCATCTGACTACTACGATGCGGCTCGTTCGGCATCCAATGACCACGGCCCACGGCGGAAACGGATCAGCATTCTGAAGCGAGTCTTAAAAGGCCAAGAATTCGACGGCGCCAAATGATTGTTCCCACGCGAGTCCGGCGCCGGTACGAGAAGGCCAAGCCCCACATCGACGCAGTAGCGGCGGCAGTCCGCAATACGGTTCTCGGCTACTGTGACCAACAGGGCTACGCCTACGTGGGCCGCGTCAAGACGCTCGAGTCACTGGCCGAGAAAATCGAAACTGGGCGATTCTCCCGGTGGTCCGAGGTAGACGACCTATTCGGCTGCGCGGTCGTGATCCCCACTCTGGCCGAAGAACGCCCGACTCTCGAGTTCCTCGAATCGGTCTTCACCCAAGTGGCCATCAAGAAACGCGGTACGACCCAGAAACGACCGGACTCCTTTCGGTTTGACGCCACCCGCTTCTACGGTCGGCTTAAGTCCTACGAGTCTGACACAGCCGACCCTCGGGAGCAGATTACCTTTGAGGTTCAGGTACGCTCCGCATTCGAGCACGCTTGGAGCGTGACCACACACCACATCTACAAAAGCAAGTCAGTTGACTGGAAGGCCGAGCGACTTGCCGCCCAGCTCAAAGCTGCCGTGGAGCAGTTGGACTCACTGGTTCTCGCAGCCGATCTCTCGTCACAAACGATTGTCGAACATACCTGGCCCGAACTTACTGCAAAGCGGAACATGGTGGACCGTCTTTCGAGACTGGTCTCGGAAGGGGTTGTACCCGAG
The DNA here is from genome assembly GCA_017308215.1 of bacterium. Classification (GTDB taxonomy): domain Bacteria; phylum Planctomycetota; class Planctomycetia; order Gemmatales; family Gemmataceae; genus Urbifossiella. The sequence goes on from JAFKFQ010000619.1 coordinate 17,161, forward strand.
ACTCTCGCCCCGAAAGATTGGAGCCGGTTCGCGGATAACCTACTGTCACTCGTCGGGGCGAGCGGTAAAGCCCCAAAGGGCGGACAGGAGCGAGGCCGGTTCACGACGGAAGCGTTCACGAAACTCGAGGCCGAGCTTCGGGCGGTAGGCGCCGCCAAACTCCCGTTGAGCTTGTCCTTTCTCGAAGTCGGGTTCGGAATGCTGGTCCAACTTGGAATGATCGCCCCACCTCTTTATCGCTTCTGTCCGCTTGTTACTGACGACCTTTTGGGCTTCTTTCCCTGTGTGGAACCCTTCCGCCTCACGTCCTTCGACTTGGAAAACTAACTCGTATCTTGGTTCATCAAAAAGAGTCTCTCGGCTTCAAAAAGGGCAAGTGGGCGGCTTCGAGCAAAAAGGACAAGAACTCGCGTCATCTAGTAATGTCTATTTAAATCGCAATTTGCCGCCTGAAATTGTCCTGTAAACCAGCCTGCACCAGCATCGAAAGGTGAAATCTGGGGTCAACTCGAAAAAACCGACGGAATCCCGGTTGACATCGATAGTGTACGGGCGTATAAGAAGTGTGTCGGCCGCTACTGAGGAGTTTCGGCGGCCGCGGGGCATGACGCAGGCCACTCGGGCGGAGGAAACGACCATGGAAAGCTGGCGTCTCGTCTGGCGGGATGGGTTCGTCCCGGTCCTCTCCACCGCCGGCCTGGAGGCACTCCGCGACGCCCTCCGCGCCGACGACCCCCGGCTCACCCAGGGCTCCACCACCACCCCGCCCCCGCTCATGTGCGTCCAGGACTGGCCCGTCGAGGCCGCCTGTGCCCTCGGCTACTGCGGCTGGCAGGGCGAGATCCTCGACACCGTCGGCCAGGTCGAGGAGTTCTTCGCCCGCGCCTGCTTCGAGGCCGACCAGCGCCTCGGCGAGCCCGCCGCCTGCCGCTGGTTCCTCAACTGGTTCGACGACACGCCCCGCGCCCAGATGCGCCGCGAACTCCTCGGCGAAGTCGAACTCGCCCTCGCCGACCGCCTCCCGGTCGATCAGGTCGTGTCCGCGCTCGACGCCGCCGTCGAAGACGCCGTAGCAGCGTAACCGCTGAACACCCGAATAGCAAATACTAAACACCCGAACACGCCGGAGCCGGAGGCCGCCCATGATTGCCGTCTGCCGCCACTGCTCGAAGTGCAAGGTGAACCGCCCGCGGGGGCTGTGCTGGAGCTGCTACTACACCCCGGGCGTGAAGGAGAGCTACCCGTCCACCAGCAAGTACGCCCGCCGCGGGGTCGGGAACTTCAACGGGAACGCCCCGCTCCCCGACGCCCCGACCACCGCCGCCCCCGGCAGCCCGGAGAAGCTGGCCGTGCTGGAGCTGCGGGCGAAGCTGAAGCAGGCGCTGTTCCACCCGGCCGACGCCGCCTTCGCCGGCGACCCGCGGCCGCTCGAGTTCCTCCGCGACGCCGCCGTGCCGCTGGGCGTGTAGGAGACGTGAGATGGTCCTCGCCGCCGAAACCTACCTGGATGCCGTCCACCTGATCGGCGCCGCGACCGCGGTCGTCGAGCCGATCCTGACCGCCGTGCTCACCCTCGGGGCGGCGATCAGCTGGCCGGGCGAGTAAGCGGGGGGCGGGGGAGGAAGCGCCCCCGCCCCTCCGGGGCCGGGCCGCGGGGGGCGGCCCGGCCCCGCGCGTTTCGCGCGGGTGTCCGCGAAACGTGACTCTTTATGACTCTCAGCGCTCAGTACTTCGCCAGGTCGCCCGCCGCCTTCCCGAGCCCCAGGCCGTCCACCACCTTCTTCGCGGCGTCGAGCATCAGTTTCAGCTCGCTCCCGACGGCGATGAATTGCCACCCCTCGGCGATCCGCTGCTTCGCCTCGTCCACCGAGAACGTGTGGATCCCCGCCGGGATGCCGAGCGCCTTACACCCCGCCAGGATGTCCGCCAGCGCCTGCTTGAACACGTCCGGCGCCGGCGGCGTGCCGTCCGCGGCGCGCATGCTCGCCATCAGGTCGTTCGGGCCGACGAACACCGCGTCCACCCCCGGCACCGAGTACACCTCGCGGAAGTTCCGCACCGCGTCGATGTGCTCGCACTGGAGCACCACCAGCACCTCGTCGTCGGCCTTCGCGTAGTAGTCCGCGGGCGTGGCGGCGAAGTTCAGGGCGTGCGTCGCGCCGCCGACGCTGCGGTTCCCCTTCGGCGGGTACAGGCACGCGGCGACGGCCTCCTCCGCCTCCCTGCGGGTGTTCACCATCGGCACCACGACGCCGTGGGCGCCGGTGTCGAGGACGCGCTTGATGTGGTCGTGGCGGTTGGCCGGCACGCGGGCGAGGCACACCCCGCCGGCGTCGGCGACGGCGGCGAAGCAGGCGGCGGCGGCCTCGATGCCGATGGCGTTGTGCTCGGTGTCCACGGTCAGCCAGTCCCACCCGGCGCGGGCGAGAAACCGGGCGGCGGTCGGGTGGCCGAGCGACAGCCAGGTGCCGACGGCCGGGCGGCCGGCGCGGAGGAGCCGCTTGGCGGAGTTGGGACGCATGTCACGGTCTCGGGGAGGACGCGGAGGATTCTCGATTAGCGTATACGCCGAAAGCCGGGGGACCGCAGTCCCCCGGCTTTCGCGGGTGTGTCGGACGGGCTCAGCGCGGCGGCACCGTGATGGCGATCGGCGGCAGCCCCGGCGGCACACCGGCGGTCGGCCCCGGCGCCGGGCCGTTCGCGCCCGGGCTCGGCGGGTAGATCGGGATCGCCGGCGGGAACGCCCCCGGCGCCGGCCCCGCGGGCGGGTTCGCCGGCATCACGATCGGGCCGGGCGCCGACGGCGGGGTGAGGGTGGTCGTCCGGGTGACCTGCAACCCCTCGCCGCCGGTCGACGTGTCGATGGTCATGATCACCGGCTCGGCGTAGATCGGGAACCCGACCTCCGGGTCGAACCGCGCCGTCAGCTTCACCCGGCTCACCGCCGGGGTGTACGTCGGCCACGGGAGGAACAGGGCGTAGCACTTGCCGAACCGCTCGTCGGTCGTCACCAGCGCCCTCAGCACCTCCTTCGGGAACGTCCAGCTCCCGAGCCGCTCCGACCGCGGCGCCCCGCTCTGCGGCGTCTCGTCGAACAGGTCGACCGTCAGCTTCCCGTCGGCCTGGTAGTGCGTCGACTTCGGGCCGATCAGGAACATCTGCCCGACCAGCCCGTTCCCGAACACCCCGTTCCTCGTCGGGTCGGGGAGTTGGGAGATCCGGTTCTTCCAGACGACGGTGACCACCGCCGGCTGCGAGCCGGCGGTGAGGCTCCCCAACTTCGGGGCGAGCTTCGCCAGCCCGGACGCGGCCGCGGGCACGGCCGGCGCCGGCACCGTCGCCGCCGCCGGCTGCACGCCCGGGTCGGCGGCGCGGGCCTCGGCCTTCGCGCCGGCCCCCTTCAGCTCGACGGGCTTCAGTTTACCGTCCGCGTCCGTGTGGACGTGGATGCAACCGCCGGCGACCAGGGCGGCCGCCGCGGCCG
>JAFKFQ010000733.1 GCA_017308215.1 bacterium
CCGCCTCGGCCATCGGCAGGACCGCGAACCCGTCCAGCGCCGCCTCGAGCGCCGCGACCGGGTTCACCTCGGTCACGACCACCTGCCCCCCCAGCCCGCGGGCGCGGGCGGCCACGCCCCGGCCGCACGCCCCGTACCCGCTCACCACCACCCGCTTCCCGGCAATCAGCATGTTCGTGGCGCGGATGACGCCGTCGAGCGTGCTCTGGCCGGTGCCGTGGCGGGTGTCGAACCGGCGCGTGGCGGCGTCGACCGCGACCACCGGGAACGGGAGCACCCCGTCCGTCTCCAGCGCCCGCAGCCTGGCGACGCCGGTGGCCCTCCCCTCCGTGCCGCCGATCACGTCCTTGATCTTCGCCGCCCGGTCGGCCGCGGGGGTCTGGTTCGCCCACTCGCGGACGGCCGGGTGGACGTCGTCGAGCCGGTCGAGCGCGACGAAGGTCAGCGCCGCGACGAGGTCGGCCCCGTCGTCCATCGTGACGTGCGGCTCGTGCGCGAGCGCCAGGGCGACGTGCCGGTGGTAGCCGTTCCCGTCCTCGCCGCGGGCCGCGCCGACGGTGACGCCGAAGTCGCGGACGAGGCAGGCGGCCACGTCGTCCTGGGTGCCGAGCGGGTCCGACGCGACGAGCACGAGGTCGGCGCCGCCGGCCGTGAGGGCGCGGGCGAGGTTGGCCGTCTCGGCGGTGACGGGGAGGCACGCCGACACCCGCAGGCCCCGGAACGGCTGGTCCGCCTCGAACCGGGCGCGGACCTGCCGGAGCACCGGCATGTCGGCGTCGGCCCAGAGGACGCGCGTCCTCCCCTGGTCGGCCAGCTCCGGCCGGGCGATGTCGGATTTCGCGGACGTGGTGGCGGCCATGTGCGGCGAACGTCCTTCGGAACGATGCGGGCGTTGTAACGCCCCCGCCCCGCCCGGCCAGCCCCGACCCGCGGGTGGTCGGGGGCGTTAGGCCGGGGCGCAAGCCCCGGTGGGTCCGGTCTTCTCGTTCCCCCGCTCTGCGGGAGAACGTTCGGGTCTTCGCCGCTCCGCGGCGTACCCGCATCCCGACCGGTGTCGCTCGCCGTGACCCGGGGCGTGAACCCACCGGCCGGTCCGCACAACCGGCCGGCGGGTTCACGCCGCGCCGCGGAGCGGCGGCCGA
>JAFKFQ010000620.1 GCA_017308215.1 bacterium
CGATGTGGTGCTGGAACCACCCTTGCCCCTTCAGCTGCAACGCTCGCAACCCCCGCCACGCGCGCCAATCGCCAGGGGTGAGGTCCAATGCCTCCATGCCCCATTTTAGGGGTCAAGAAGTTCGACCTCCTTTGCGCAGCGGTCAGTAAAATGACGCAACCCCTAGGTTTCTCTAGGGGTTGCGAAGTCGGGCTGACAGGATTCGAACCTGCGACCTCTTGGTCCCGAATCAAGCCCGCGGTACGCCACTCTGTCAAAGACACTGCCACAAGTCTAGCGCCACCACCACTTGTGTCAAGATGGTAGCTCGTACTGGCGTCCCTCGGTAGGTGGGTTTTGGCCTGGGACGGCCTGGAAAGTACGCACGAAAGCACGCAGCAAATCGACGCGGGGTCGTAGACGGCAAGCAGTCCCGACGCGGTGAAAAGCGAACAGGGCAGGGGAGTGGTTGTCACCCCCGACCTATCCTCTCGTGTACTTTCCGCGACCTGACGCGGCTCTGCTGTCAGCGTTCGGGCGCCCCGGCGGCTCCCGCCGTCCTAGCGGACATGACGAACGAGCTCGAACCGGTCCCCGACCGGGGTGTAGTACCGCCAGTCCGGCCGTCCGGGGAACCTGTTCGTCTCGACGACCGCGACCGGCCCGGCAAACTGCGGGACCGGCCGCAGCCGGGCGTCCCGGACGTACCGGCGGTAACCGGTGTCAAACACCCCTCGCGCCGCTACCACGCCCTCGGCGCCGAAGTGCGTCAGCCCGAAAACGGAGGTTCCTGGGTGGGGTAGGGGGAGAACCTCTTGGTCGTAGACCACCCATCCGGCCGGCCTGCCGTTCCGATGGTAAGGCCACGCGGCGTGCGGGATGCGCCCGCTCCAAAACTCGGGCTGGCCGGCAGGCTCCACGTCTTGACCACGGTGCCCGACCGACCGCTTCGGGTCAAGGGTCCGGAGCGCGTTGTCGAGGAGTTGGAGACTGCTCGGCTCCAAGTCCGAGAGGTCCATGCGCGCGAACAGCGGAGCACAGCGAGCTCCGGGCGTTCCCGTGGGAGTGCGGCCTGGGTTGGAGGATGCGGACGCGGTACAGGTGGCGGTGCCGCCGCCCAGAGGGCGGCGATGGCGCCCAGCAGGGTGAGCAGGGCAGTCTCGGGTCGAGATGGGCTGACCACAGGCGACCTCCGCGAAGGGTCGTCCCCATGATACCAGCGCCCCGAAGGGGGCGTCAGCGGTCCGCCGGCTCCCTCCCCTTCTTCCGCCGCATCGACCCGACCGAGGCGGGCTCCTGTCGCACCGACCGCGCCAGCCTCAACCGCTCCAGACGTGGATTCCTTGGCGGACTTCTCGCAGCATGTCTTTCGCCTGGTCCGTAACCAGCGGGCACTCGGACAAGTCCACCGACTCCAGTCAGGCCGCCCGAGCCAGGTGTGCCACTCCGGCATCCGTCACCACGGAGCACCCCCGCAGGTCGAGTCGGCGAAGGTGTGGGAGGTCGGCCACTGCAGCTAGCCCGGCGTCGGTCACCCACCCGCACTCTCGCAGGATGACCTCGCGGACACAACCAAACCCGGGCAGCCCGGCCGCTGTCGGCCCCTCCGTCCCGGACAGGTCTAGCCGCCTCAGCCGCGGCATCATCCCCAGGTGGGACAGCCCGGCGCCAGACACCCCTGCGCACCCGGGCAGTTCCAGCACCTCCAGCCCGGCTAATTCGGCCGCCGTGTCAGATGCCAGGGGCGAATCCCAATGAGTGTGCCAGAACCGGCGGCGGGTACGAAGCCCGGCCGCGGGCCGGGGCGCCCGCCGGTTCCGACCTCGAACGGGAGACCTCAATGCGGATGACGGTACTGGTGCTAGCGGCGGTGGGTGGGCTGGCCTCGGGAGCCCTCGGACTGAAGTGGGTGAGCGACGCCGCCCAGTCGCGGGAGTTAGTCCGCGAGATCGAGAAGCTCGGGATCGCGCCAGACGCGGTTGGGGAGGTCACCCGGGTCGAGCGGGCCGGCTATCTGCTCCTCGTGTCCATGCTGGCCGGGTTCGGAGCGGCGGCGGCGGTGTACCTCGGAAAGGAGAAGGTTGCCGGCCCGGCGCTGTTGGCCGCGGTCGTGATCCCGGCCCTGTTCACCGCCAAGGCGCTGGTCGGGACGTTCCTTCTGCTCGTCGCCGGCGGCCTGTGTTTCGCGCTGAAGCCCGGCCGGAGCGTGCGAGAGCAGGCCGAGACGTATTTGCGGCGGGTCGCGTGACACGTCCGGTATGGCGGACGAGAAGCCGTCCGCCCCGCCGGGTCAGTCGGCGAGTTGCTCCGCGGCCTGCGCCAGCAGTGCCGCGACGGCCGGCCACCCGGTTTCAGCGAAGCACAGCTGCACCACCGCCCACCCGCCGTCGCGGCCGCTGCTCACCAGTCGCCGCCAGTCGGCGGCCGCCTCGTCCACCCGACCGGTCTGGGCCAGCGCCGCCCCCCGCACCCGCAGTGCGTCCACCAACACCCGATCGCCCATCTCCCGGTAGTTAGCCGGGCGCGAACCTGAATCGAGTCGCGCCACTGCCTGGGCGGCCCAGTCGGCAGCCGATTCCGGCCGCCCGCGGCGGGCCGCCGTCCGGGCCAGTCCGACCAGGTCGGCCGCGTGATTGACCGCGAACAGGCCATTCGTCGGGTGCGCCCCGGCGAGCGGGCCGCGGACCGCCAGTGCCCGGTGGTACGCCGCCTCGGCGTCCGTCAGTCGACCGGTCCGGCGGTCGGTCTCGGCCAACCGGTAGTGGCACTCGGCCAGGGTGTCCAGGTACGCCGGCACGTTCGGGTAGGCGGCCACCAGTTCGCCCTGCACCGCCAGCGCGTCCCCGGCCGCGGTCCGCGCCTCGGCGGGGCGGCCGAGCTCTGTACACACCTCTTCGATCTGGAGGGTCGTCTGGGCGAGCTCGTGCCGGACGACCGCATCGGACTTGAGCCGGCGGTCGGCGGCGGGGAACGTCCGGAGAAGGACGGCGCGGGCCGAAGCTCCGACCCGCAGTTCCCGCAGCGAGTCCTCGGGCCGCCCGGCGTCGGCCAGCCGATTCGCCAGCCGGTGGTGACCTCGGGCCGCTTCGTGAACGAGCCCGACGACCGCCGGGAATTCGCCGGCGAGTTGCTCACGGACCCGGAGAGCCTCGCGGGCGACCTCGACCCCGCCACCCGCCGCCCGCTGGGCGATCATATCGAGGGTATCGGCAAGTGCGACCCGGTACCGGGTGACCCGTGGATGGGCGCCGGTCAGGGTCTCCAGCCGGGTCCGGGCGGCCGCAAGCGCCGGCCCGGCCGCGGCGTCGCGCGCCCCGACCAGCGACAACCCGAGGCCGTATTCCGCCCGGGCGGCGCCGAACGCCCCTTCCTGGCCGCCGTGATCTTCGAACAGCCGAGTCGCCTCGCCGAACGCGGCCCGCGCGTCGGCCGAGCGGCCGGCGGCGTAGGCCCCGTCCCCGTATTGCCGCCTTCCCTCGGCCCGTCCGAGCCGGAAGTCGGTCCGGTCCGGGTGTCGGCCGCACAGTTCGGCCCAAGCGGCGGCCGCGGCCCGGCCCTCCCGCTCGGCGTCCGCCCACCGACCGGTCACGGCATACCACGGCATGCTGAGGTCGCGGCAGCGGGCCAGGTCGGCCCGGAAGTCCGCGATCCCGGGGTGGGCGTCGGCCAGCGCCACGAGCAACCCGCGGGCCTCGTCCAGCAAGGGCTCGACGAGGTGGCCGCGGTCCTGCGAGACGTGGAGGTGGGCGAGGTCGCAGAGCGTCACGGCCAGACGGTGCCGGAAGCCGGGAATGCCCGAGTGGTCGCGGGCCAGTACCCGGCGGAGTTCGGCGGCCTTGCCGAAGGCCTCGGCCGCCTCCCACGGTCGGTCGGTGTCGGCGCATAACTGCCCGAGCCGGTGCCACGCCCCGGCGTGATCATCCCGCTCGCCGGGCGTCGGCGCGGTGTGGTCGGCCCACGCCGCCACCGCCGCCCTCAACCGGGTCTCGGCGGCCTCGTCCTCGCCGCGGTCGCGGTGAACGTCGGCGGCGAGGGCGTACAGCGCCGCGAGCCTCGGCCGACCGCCGGGGTCGGTCTTGCGCGGCTCCCGCAGGGCGAGGGCGGCGCTCACCGCTGCGTCCGTCTCGGCGCGCCGGCCCGCGGACCGGTACAGCCCGGCCAGTCGCTCGCGGACGCCGGCCAGCCGGTCGAGCCGATCGCCCTCGGCCACTCTCCCCGCGAGCCCGTCCCAGCGAGCCGCTGCCTCGCCGTACGCCGCCTCCGCGGCCGCGGCAGCACCGGCGGAGCGGTGGAGGTCGCCGAGTCGCTCAGCGGTCGCCGCCAGATCGACTGCATAGCCCGAGTCGTCCGGCGCCTCGTCGGACAGGGCGCGGAACTCGTCTCCGGCGCGGCGGGCGAGGACGATCCCCTCTGTAGGGTCGCCGAGGTCGCCGGTCAGGGCGGCGAGCCGCAGGTGGGCACGGGCTAGCTCGGCCCGGGCAGCGGGGGCGTCCGACTGCCGGCCGGCGAACTCGCGGTAAAAGTCGGCCGCCTTGCCGAGGAGCTCCTTCCGCAGTCCCTCCATCCCCGGCTCGCGGAGGAGTCGGTTCTCACTGACGGCGGTGTAGAACCCGGCCACCGCGTCCCGGGCGGCCTGTTCCTCGGCCCGGCTGCGGGCAGCCTCGCGCTCCACCTCGTCCTGCTTCCATCCGAGCCGGACGCTGTACACCACCAGGACCGCGAGCAACACTGCCCCGAGGACGAGTCCGACCGCCTGGGCCGGCTGCCGCCGCGCCCACTTGGCCAGCCGCGCGGCCACCCCGGTCCGCCGCGCCAGGACCGGCTGGTGGTCGAGAAACCGGCGGAGGTCGTCGGCCAGGGCGAGCGCCGACGGGTATCGCCGGGCCGGAGACTTCCGCAGGCACGTCAGGCAGACGGTTTCGAGATCCCGAGGTAGCCCGGGTTGGAGATCGCGCGGGGCGACCGGGTCGTCCGCCAGCACCTGCATGACCGTGTCGAGCAGGGTCGGGCCGCGGAATGGCGGGCGGCCGGTGAGCACCTCGTACAGGACGGCCCCGAGCCCGTAAACGTCTGTCGCCGGCCCGACCGCGGCCCCGGTCGCCTGCTCCGGTGCCATGTAGCTCGGGGTGCCGACCACCACTCCGGTGGCGGTCGCGGCGGCGGCCGCGGTGGCGGTCGAGCCACCGGACGCGTCCAGCCGTTTGACCAACCCGAAATCGGTCACCTTAGGGACGAGCGGCCCGCCCCCCGGCTCGTCAGCCAGCAGAACATTCGACGGCTTCAGGTCGCGGTGGACGACACCCCGGAGGTGGGCGCTGTGAACAGCCCGGGCCAGGAGTTCGACCAGCCCCGCGGCCTCGGCAGGGGGGAGAGGGGCGCCGGCGAGACGGTCAGCGAGGGTTCCGCCGGGAACGTACTCCAGCGCGAGGTAAGGCTGACCCCCGGCCTCACCGATCTCGTGAATCTGGACGATGTTCGGGTGCCGCACCCGGGCGACGGCCTCGGCCTCCGCGCGGAACCGCCGCCGTACCTCGGGGTCGGCCGCGCTGTCAGCCCGGAGCACTTTCAGGGCAACCAGCCGGCCGAGACTCGCCTGCCGGGCGAGGTAGACGACCCCGCCCCCACCACGGCCGATCTCGCGGACGGCCTCGTACCCGGGCACGCTCGGCGGGTCTGGCGGTCTGGCCTCTTCCACCAGTTGGGAAGGGAAAGAGGCGGAGACGTCGTGGCTCATGGCGGACTGGCGCGCGGGCGTGACGCTGCATCCACAGGAAGGGAGCGAACCCGGCCACCGGAGGGGGTCGTTCGGTTAGGGGTTATGATATGGGAAGCTGAGCACCAGACCGGTTTCAGCCGTCTGAAGGTCTGCGGGACTCGGAGCCGGGCGGCCGGAGCGCCGCCCGGATTTCGGCGACGAGCCGGCGGTCCTCGGCCAACTCGTCGTACCGGGCGCGGCAGTGCGGGCACCCGCGGAGGTGCCGCCGCCACAGCCACCCGCGGACCCGCGGCACCGGCCCGCGGACGAGGCGTTCGAGTTGCGCTTCGGTGAGGCAGCCGGTCATCGCTCGGCCAGCCCGTCGGCGACCGCTCGCAACCGCCGGACAATCCGGGTCCGGGCCTGGTACACGGTCGCCGCCGACACCCCCAACTCGGTCGCCACCGCCGCCACGTCCCGCCCCTCCAGTTCGTAGAGCTCGAACGCCCGGAACGTCCGTGCCTCGACCTCCCCGCGGACCACGTCAAGTGCTTCCCGAAGCACCGTCCGCTGCCACTCCGCCTCCCACTCCGCCTGGAGTCCGTCGTCGGCCGCTGGCTCCGGGAATTCGACCGCGGTCACCCCCTGCCGGGCGGCCCGCGCCCGCGCCCGGGCGGCGGCCCGGCGGGTGACCACGAACAGGTAGTCCCGGAACCGGCCCCGGGTGCGGTCATACCGGAACGTCGGCTGGCCGCGGAACAGCTCGAGCATCACGTCCTGGACGGCGTCGTCGAGGTCGGCCCCGGCCAGCCCGGCCCGACCGGCCGCCCAAGCGATGAGCGACCGGTAGCGGGTGTGGAACTCTTCCCAGGCCACCTCGTCCCCGCCGCGAATCCGGACGAGCAGGCTCTCGCGGGTGGTGTGTGACACGGACTGGTGATCCCCTCGCGGGAAAAATTCCGGCCGCCGTGTCAGAGACGCGGGGCCGGACCCAATGAGTATGCCAGAACCGGCAGCAAGCGGGAAGCCCGGGCGATGGCCAGGGGCACCTGCCGGTCGACGACCGTCACGTCGTTATACCACCCGCAAACCCTAAACGCCCGGCTCCGCCCCGGAACCATCGGCCCGCCCGTCGCGGCCGAGCACGTGATCTGCACGCTGCCCTTTTCCGTGCTGCGCTCGATCCCGGCCGATTTCGCGCCATCGACCCGCGCGGCAATCGCCGCGCTGAGCTACGTCCCCGCCGGCAAGGCGGCGTTTCAGGCCACGCGACGCTTCTGGGAGGAGGACGAGGGCATCTA